>JAAYDR010000023.1 GCA_012729115.1 Clostridiales bacterium
AGCAACCCGGCCTTGGTGCCGCCAATGGTGAACGCATCACAGCAACGGGCCAGAAAGGGCAAATCCACCCGGGGGTCCGCCGCCAGGCCATAGCCCAAGCGCGCCCCGTCCAGAAAGAGCAGCAAATCATGGGCTTTGCAAAACTCCGACAGAGCGCCAAGCTCCTCCCGGGTATACAGGGTGCCCATTTCAGTGGGATGGCTGATGTAGACCATGGCAGGTTTCACGATATGCTCATGGGTGATGTCCTGGTGGTGGGCGTTGTAGGCAGCCTCCACCTGGGATGCGGAAATCTTCCCATCCCTGCCGGGCAATGCCAGGACCTTGTGGCCGGTGGCCTCAATGGCCCCGGTTTCATGGACGGCAATATGGGCTGTATCCGCACAGAGCACACCCTCCCAGGGGCGCAGGGCGGCGGAAATCACCGTCAGATTTGCCTGGGTTCCACCCACCACGAAATGGACCGCGGCCGAGGGGCAGGCGGTCATCTCCCGGATCAGAACCCGCGCTTTACTGCAGGGCTCGTCCTCGCCGTAGCTGCCGTACTGCTGTTCATTGGCATCCACAAGGGCCTGAAGCACACGCTGATCTGCACCTTCCAAATAGTCGCATTCAAAATGAAGCATGGGAGCCTCCTTCTTGGTGATGATAATCTTAGCTGAAGCCATCGGGTCGAATGATTCTATCCTATGAGGCGTATGCTGTCAATTCAAAGGGAGGATGGCCACTATTCCTTGCTCTTGCCACCGGAAAGGAGGGTAAATCGGTTCTTTTTGTAGGTGAGCAGACCATCGGCTTCCATGCGCATCAGTTCATGGGACAGGGCGGAGCGATCCACACACAGGTAGGCCGCCATCTGCTCCCGATTCAATGGCACCGTAAAGCTGGATCCGGCCTTGGCGTAAGGCTCAAGAAACCTAAGCACCTTCTCCCGGATGCTTCTGGCGGAGAGAATGTCCATCCGGGATTGCAGATACAGGTTTTTTTGAGCCATGATCCGCAGCAGGTTGGTGCGCAGGCGGGATTGATAGGCGGGAATCGGGGACTCCGGGGGGAATTGACCCCGCACCGTTTGCTCAACGTACTTGGGGCCGAAACCAAAACCCCAGGGAAAAAGCCCTGCCATGGGAAGGCGCAGGTACTCGCAGGCACCATGGGCGACCACCGTCATGGGGCTGGCGGGCAGCCCCGCCAGGCACAGGGTTTCCGCAAACAGTTCCCCCTTTTCCAGCGTGGCAATCAGGGCCAGATCACCGGTGACACTCTCACGGTGGATGTGGGCATGGCCCGAAAGCATCAGCCCCATGAACCGGGGCGGCTCACCCGCCAAAAGCAAAGGCTCCCCGGACTCGACCCGGATCGTGCGCGCCTGAAGACTCTGAAGCAGCGGTGAGTATGTGGCCGGAGCAATGCCCGCGAACAGATGGGATCCCCGCAGGATCTCCTCGTGAGCAGGCGTCAGTCCCATGGCTATCCCTCCCTTCCTGTGCATAGCATACTCCAAATGGACTGCTGCCGCAAGCCGTGGCTCGCATTGACTTCCCAAAGATCCGATGGTAAGATAAGCGTGAGATCGCCCCAGGCGATCCGTAAGGAGTGAATTGTATGGCCGTTTCTAAGGATATGTCCATTGGTCAGGTGCTGACATTGGATCGTGGCACCGCAAGTATCTTCATGGCTTTTGGCATGCATTGCCTGGGCTGCCCCCACGCTACCGCCGAGTCTCTGGAGGATGCCTCCACCGCTCATGGCGCGGATGTGGATACCCTTGTGGATAAACTGAATGCATTTTTAGACAGCAAAGCCTGATTTTGCTCAAAAAATCCTTTTGAGGAAAAGGTTTTGCACAGGCTTTGTGGGAATGTGGAAAACATGGAAGTCTCGTGGAAAACCTGTGGAAAACACGTATGATGCAGATTCAATCAACCCAGGAAGCGCTATTCATCGTTGCCGAAATGGAGCGCCGCGCCGTCCAGCTATATGAGCGTGCCCTTCTTCTCCTGCGCGATCAGGGGCGGGAAGGCGAGCCTCTCTATGCCATGCTCCTTCATACCTGCGAGGATGAACGAAGCCACCTGAGGCAGTTTGAAGCCCGTTACGGGGGCCTGACGGAAACCGTAGAGCGGCAGCTGATTCTCAGCGCCATTGCAGACGGCCTTCTTTTTGAAGGCGGATTGATGCAGGCCGTACGCAAGGGCATGCTTCAGGACGTCCCCGGCATGCTCCGCTACGCCGCTGGGGAGGAGGAGCGCGCGGCTGCAGCCTATCGGGCTTTCGCGCTCCAGTGCCAGGATGAGGAAACCCGGGGGATTCTCCATGCCATTGCCGCCGAGGAAGACAGGCATCTGCAAGCCCTCAGGGAAAGCCAGGAGACGTAACCAAAGGCGCAGTTTGTTCATGATGCAAAGGCTGATGAAAGTATGAGCTCATCCAAAAAAACAACCCGGGTATCCGATCTGAAGGATTCTCTTTCCGGACCCCTTCTGCGTCCAATGACCCTGGCACTGGGTGGTCTGTTGGCCGCAATGATCTTCGTCTCTACCACCTTCCTGAAGTTGCCCGTACCCATGGCTCAAGGTTATGTGCATTTTGGCGACGGATTCATCCTGCTGGGAGCGGCCCTGATGGGCTACGTGGCAGTGCCTGCCGCTGCTTTGGGCAGCATGCTGGCGGACCTGATGCTGGGATACGCGCCCTACGCCCTGCCCACGCTTCTCATCAAAGGGGCGGTAGCGACGGTTGCAGTGGTGGGGTTCCGGCAGAAGAATATCGTGCTTCGCATCCTGTTTCTGCTGTTGGCCGAAACGGTGATGATCACCGGATACTTCCTGGCGGAAGCGTGGCTGCTGGGCTATGGCCCGGTGGGTGCCTGGGCCAGTGTGCCGGGAAACGCCATCCAGGGCGCCAGCGGCATGATCATCGCATTGGTTTTGAGGCCGATGCTGAAAAGGATCAAAATCAGATAATCCTCTGGATCCAATGCCGGAGGAACCCGATTGGGATAGGGGCAGGAGCGCTGCAATATGGCGTTCCTGCCCTATTTATATAATCCGGCGCCTGCGGCCTGATGTTGTGTTGTGCTTTGGGTAATACTTGGCAGCGAAGGCTACGCATGGACACTGAGACAGCGGTTACAATGAAGGATGGAGGGGATTGAGATGACGCGGCACAAGATCCTGCTTGGAACCCTGCTGGTATTTCTGTCGGCTCTTTTCGTCATTCCTCTGGTTTGGGTTGCGATAACTCCGCATGCCTTCCTGCCTCCCCAGCCCATACCCGATGAGCAGGCCTCCGCTGCTTTGATCCCGGCCCGGCAGCCCATCACCCTGGAACTGATGGCCATCTTGGAGCAGCAACCGCAGCTGAAGGAGCTGCTGGAAAAATCCCTGGCGCTTGCCAGGGAGCGGAACCCGGACTCTGCAACCAATCCTGCCCAGAGCCTGGAGGAGTATTTGGACTTCCTGGACCGAAGCGTAAGGATCATGCCCTGGGAGGGCCTGGGGGATGCGCTGGACTCCAGCCTGTATAACCAAATCGATCAAAGCCTGAATTATTTCTATTTTCTGATGGATCAGCCGCTGCCGGAGCTTAAAAACAGGGGCTATCTGAAGCCTTCCCTGCAGTATATGGAGGAGCTGCGGCCCTGGATCGTGAAATATGCGAAAGCCTGGGGTGCTTTTTTATCCACCCCAGAAAGCTGGAACAGGGAGCATCTGGAACGGGTAAGCCGGGAGGAACGGTTTGGCCTGGGCAAGGGATGGTATGAATCTCCGGATAACTGGCGCTCCTGGAACGACTTTTTTGCTCGCCGGCTACGCACGCCGCAGGCGCGGCCCATTGCATCCCCTCAAGACGACTCCCTGCTGGCTTCCCCGGCAGACTCCACCTCCCAGGGATTATGGGCCATTGACGGGCATTCCATGATTGTGCCCAAAGCAGTGCTGAAATCCACCGTCTTCCAGTCCATACCCCAGTTGCTCGGGGAGGACAGTGCCTATCAAAACGCCTTTGCGGGGGGCACCCTGACCCATACATTTCTGGACGTCCATGATTATCACCGCTTCCATTTCCCTTTGAGCGGAGTCGTTCGGGAGGTGCGGCTGATTGCCGCCGATGCCGCCGTTGGAGGCGAGGTACTATGGGATCCCCAGCAGAAGCGATACGTCCTGCTTTCCACTGAGCCTGGATGGCAGAGCATTGAGAGCCGGGCCTGCGTCATCCTGGAAAACCCTGCCTTCGGGCTGGTGGCGCTGCTGCCCATCGGGATGTCCCAGGTGTCCTCGGTGGTATTGGATCATTCCGTGCAGACAGGAGCGAAGGTACACAAAGGCGACCCCCTGGGCTGTTTCTATTTTGGCGGTTCCGATATCGTGATGATTTTTCAAAAGGGTATAAAGCTGGAGCTGCTTATGCCCAAAACACAGGACGCCACAGGCTATGCCCATGTACTCATGGGGGAGCCCTATGGACGTCTCAGCGGGTCATCATAAATGCGAACTCAGGGCTTGAAAATCAGGTCCTGACGCAGGCGGTACAATGTGGCGCCGTACCCCTTACGGCAGAAAGCGTCCACGAACCAGTCAATCTCTTTCTCCGCATCGAACTGAACGTATCCATAGCGCTCTCCACCCACCTTCTTGCCCTTCATGTTGCTGTCGGTCCAGCGCACGCTGTCCTGGGTAGGGTCGTAATCGGCGATGAAAATGAGGCTGTGGGCCCCGGTACCGTAGTAGTACTTGGCCGCCATTTGAAAGTAGTCTCCCCGTTGGACCTGCATGAGAAATTCCCGGGCTTTTTGCCGGTTCTCTTCCCTGGTGAGCCTCTCATCATAGCGGAAGGAGGCCGCTACCAGGAAGGGGTTCCCCTGCTGGGCAGGCACTTCCTTCCACTCCACCCCGTATACATAGGGCTTGCAGTCCTGCTTTTTCTGGTTGTCGGGGATCACCAGGGGTACGTCCGGGTACTCCGCCATGCGAAAATCCCCGCAGTTCTCCCTGAACAGGTACACCGTAAAGTTCTTGCAAACGTAGATGTCCCCACTGTACTGGGCTCTTTGGGCCCTGCCCCCTGCCTCGTCATATTTCTTCCGGGCCAGGGCGATGATCCTGTCAATAAACTCTTGTCGCGCTGCGCCCGGCTCATCCCCCCCGGAAGCGTCCTGGTTGGCCTCAAAGCCATCGCCCGTATCCTCCTCCAGAACATCCAAAGAACTGGGAGCTGCTTCCTTCTGGGTCCCATCGGGAGCGATGATGGTAATGGTGGGGGTGTTATCCCCAAAAGCGGCGGTCAGAGCCATTGTGAAAAACAAGGCCGCCCCCAGCAAGGTCAAAAGCTTCTTTCTCATACTGGAAGAATCCCTCTTAGCGTATAAAATTGGTGCGCGCCCATTCCTCATACTGAGGCAAAGCAATGCCATTCTCCGCCCCCAGCTTGATGCAGCGAAGCAGCCATGCCATGTTCAGGCCCAGGGTGCGCATGGTCTGCATGCCCTCCAGATCCTGCCGGACCTCCTCAGGGGTACTGCCGTGCACCTGGTTCCAGTACTGGGAGGTCACGATGGGCATGCTGCTGATGCTAAAGAAACGGTTGATGTCGTCAAAAGCCGTCACATTGCCTCCCCGCCGGGCACAGACCACCGCCGCTCCCACCTTACCCGCAAAATTACCGTGTTTGGGATAAAACAGCCTGTCCAAGGCCGCCTTCAAGCCACCCGCGATTCCCCCATAGTACACCGGGGAGCCGATTACCAGGCCATCGGCCTGAAGCACCTTTTCCCCCAGTCCGTTGATGCCGTCCTCAAAGATACACCGTCCGGTTTTTCGGCAGGCCATGCAGGCAGTGCAGCCGCGGATGGGGCCTTTGCCCAGCTGAACGATTTCAGTTTCAACACTGTTCTCCTTCAGGGTCCTGGCCACTTCGCACAGGGCAGTATAAGTACAGCCCTCCTCGTGGGGGCTTCCGTTGAGCAAAATCACCTTCATGAGATACCCTCCTTTTTTCCGGTGGCTGTGCGCATCATCCCGTTGATTATACATCGAAAACAGAAAAAAGGGAAAGCCCCCCTGGTACCCTTGTAAACCCAAGGGTCGGCCACACTTGTACGCCTACAGCTGCTGTTGATGCTGGTGGCTTCCATTGCGGTGGATACTGTCCTGTTGGCGGCCATCGGGCAGTTGCCTGCGTGGCTGTTGCTTGGAGCAAAGGCAGAAAAAATCCCCTGGCTTGGCATCCAGGGGAACAGGATATCATGGGTAAGCGCTCCATTTTGTCAGCTGTCCTCATTGCGCTGGGGACCATCCTTTTGACCCTGCTCACCGCGACAGGCGCCGCAATCAAGCGGGATCCAATGCAGCTTCCGGGCCAAATGCCCCTGAACCCCGCCAGGGACTTCGGCCATTGATACGCTATTGTAACTGTTTCACGGGATCAGGCAGTGTCTTACTCTCCCCAATACCTTTCCGCCTCTGATCCCAAAGCTTCCATCAGTCCCTCCCCATCCAACCGGCCCCGGACGTACTCCTCCGCCAGGGCATAGCGATCCACCCGGGGGATCCGGGGGAAGGTCAGGAAAGGCACGACGTTTTGGGCATAACGTTGGATGGCCTCCCGGGAGTAATAGCGGGGGTACTCCCCGGAATCCCGTTCCCGGATAAGCCCGTCAATGACCGCTTGCGCTTCCTTCTGGTAGATTTGCGCCTCAATGTTCTCATCGTAGGAACGGCGGGCCAGGGCGTCATAATCAAAACGCTCCAGCAGCATCGGTCCCGCTTGCGCTTCAGCGTTGCGGATGGAGCGGCTCACAAAGTCGATGGCCTCGGCCTTGCTCTGGGTATGGGGGTTTACTACGAGCATCTCCAGCCTGGCCGGAATATTCCGGTTGTCCCCTACTCCCAGGTACAGGAAATGCTGATTGTCCATGGTGGGCAATACGCAGGGTCCTCCATCCGCAAACAGGGGGTAGATAGGCTCCTTCCCACTGTAGCTGAGTTTTGGATCTTTTTGCAACGCAGCGGCCATTTTCTCCAGATCGGCCAGCGCTTGCCGGAACGTGGGGGTATCGTAGACCACATGGCCCTGTTTGTCGCTATACTGGGCCGTGTACAACTCGATCAGGTAGGCCAGAAAGTAAGCCTTTGGATTTCCCGTCGTAGAATCATACTGAAATGTTCTGCCCTTGCGGATTTCCTTGGGCAGCGCCGCATATCGCTGGGCCATGGCGCACAACTCCTCAAAGGTGGTTGGCGCATCTGCCTGTGTCAAACCCAGGGGACCCAGCAAGTCCTTGTTACCCTGCCGGGGCTGGGTAGCGGTAACCATGGTCATTTGCATGACTGCGCCAAACAGGAACGTGGGCACGGCCAGCACCTGATCATCCCGGGACACGGCCCGACGAATGGGTGCATGCAGATCAGCTGCCCACTGAGCCAACGTACTGTCCCCGCTCAGATCCATCAGCAGGCCCGCTTCCGCAAGGGCATCAAGATCACATTCATTGGACCAAATGCAGGCCACGTCCCAGCCCTGGGGATTGTCAAGCAGGAATCGCTGGGTATGAAAGCGGCCCATCTCATCAAAGTCGATCGGAATCTCCTCCACCTGGTATTCAGGATACGCCTCCTGATAAGGGCCTCCGCTTAGGCTCATCCCCAACACCCGCAACCCCTGGGCCTGTGCCGATCCCCCCAGCAAGCAAAGGGCAAGCAGCAAGACAGCCAAACGTTTCATACTCATACTCCTTTCATCACCGGGGTTACGGTGACAGTCCAATCGGTTTTCAGCCAGGTGTTCTCCGGCTCCTTTCTCAGCCAATCCCCCTCCTGGGTGACCTCCCAGTTGGCAATGTACAGGCTGAGGCGGTAGCTCTCCGCCCGGTCGATGGTGTTAGCTCCGCCGCCCTCAAACTCGAAGGTAAAGCGGATGCTTCCGTCCCGTTGGGGCAGCAGGGCAAGGCCGATCTCCGAGGCGTTGAGGGTTCCGTCCTCATTCAGCACTCCATTGGCGATGCAGGTGGAGAGAATGATCTTTGCGCCCTTTTCCCGCGCCAGCTCCGCATAACTGGGCGCATCCTCGGGGATCTCTTCCTCGCCATAGTGCAGCAAGTATCCAGCAGGCTCGTTGACGCCATAGTCCTCCGTCATCAGCACGATGTTGGCTCCCTCCCTGGGACGCATGGTTCCGGTGCCATAGACCGTGCCGTCCTTGTAGATAACGTCGTCCAGGGTGTAGACCACATCCCCCAGGATCATATTTTCTCCGGAGGGAGCGATATCCCCCTTTAGCAGGCTTTCCTTCTTTTCAGCTCCATAGAGCCATCCGAACAGCTCTGCAGTTTGGGATGCAATCACCGCATAGGCCACGCCCCCCAGGGCCAGCACAATGGCCAGAGCAATAACAGCGGTTCTAAGCGACATCCTTCTCACCGGCCTCCCCTCCTCCAGATGGAACAGGGTATGGGCCACCCTTACCTCCAGGGCCGCCGGAAGAGGTTCATAAGCCTTTTGCCAATCCTCCCGTTTCATTCGATATCCTCCTTTAACAGATCCCGCAAGAACCTCCGGGCCCGGGACAGGCGGGAGCAGACCGCACCCTTGGAAATGCCCAGGGCCAGGGCGACCTCATGAACCGGATATCCCTCCATGTAGTACAGCACTGTCACCGTCCGCAGCTTTTGGGGCAATGCCTCCAGGGCTTCCCGAAGGGCCAGGTTGTTGGGTGGCGCCGTCTCCTCCGTACCCCGGGGGAGCTCCTCCACAGGCACCATCCTCTTTTGCTTGCGTTGGATGTTGACACACTCCCGTATCAAGATTCTGATCAGCCATGTATCAAAGAACTCCTCTTTTCTCAGGGAGCCCCGTTTCTGCCAAGCCCTGAGGATCGCTTCGGATATGGCGTCCAAGCGGTCATGCTCGCCGCGCAGATAGCTGCACGCAATCCGGTACATCCGGCTTTGGGCTGCGGTGATCCGAAGGCTAAAGTCCTCCTTGTCCATTGTGTCACCCCTTTATCAAAGCGCGCTTACACCCGTTAGACGGTCTGGAAACTGTGTAGATTCACAGGAAAGAAAAATTTGAAAGAAGATCCTCCCCATTTTCATAAAAAACACCGCAGCATTCGCTGCGGCGTCCTAAGCCCCTTGTCGTATTCATCCGCTGGAAGGCGGCTTCTCGGTCATGGATGTACGTATTTACGCTTGCTTGTGCGCGGCGAAGCACTCGCTGCAGTAGATGGGCCTGTCGCTCTTGGGCACAAAGGGTACGGTGGTCGCCTTGCCGCAAGCGGCACAGGTGGTCTCATACTGCTCGCGGGGCGCGGAAGCGCGGTTGGCCTTGCGGCTCGTGCGGCATTCCTTGCAACGGGTGGGCTCATTCTGAAAGCCCTTTTCAGCGTAGAACTCCTGCTCACCGGCGGTGAATACGAACTCAGCGCCGCAGTCGCGGCAGGTCAGGGTCTTGTCTTCGTACATAACTGGGGTTTCCTCCGTTTTCTTTCTTGGTCGTTGGGTGCTTTGGAGATGATTGCATGCGGCTGACCTGGTCTTTGCCCCCACACTCGCCGACAGGAGGGTTTGCTCATCGCTTAACGCCCTACGCGCCCTCTCTCGGCGACTCCCTTGACTTTCCTGGAGTATCCAAAAAAGCTCTCAAGAGTCTCCGGTCGGACTTACCACTAGAACGCGCCATGCTCGCCAAGGCTTTGCTTGGTTTACGTGGGCCGTTTTGCCCGCGTCTGGCATCGGCTTGCAACCACAGACCCGTATGCAATCACAGATATTATAGTCTTGCCATCCACAAATAACAAGTACCAATTTTGTTTTACTCTACTTTTTTTTGACCAGATGATACAAAACATTCCAGGAGAGTTTGTTATGGAGACCGAAGTTGACTCTGCGGTGCCTCGTATCCAGCGCGCTGTGTGCGGACCCAAAAGCTCCCTTTTTCCAAGCCTTGCGCAAGGCTCCTGTTTTGGCTATAATGAAGGATACGAGTTTGGCACAAAAGGGAGACTCCGTCTCCCGCTGCCGGTCTCGCATGAAACTGCGGCCCTCCTTCGTTGTCATCATGGACAAACCGGGCCGTTTGGGGAGACACCATGCAAAGAGTTCGCCCAAAGATGAGCCGCCTACGCGCCATCCTGATCCTGATCGGGCTTGTTTTGGCGTTGGCTGCTTTGATCTACGCGGGCGTATCCATTTTTTCCCCCAAGCAGGAAAACTCCGTGATCGCCTACACGCTCCCCTGTCAGTATAACGAGTCCCTGATGCCCTTTGGCAGCAACGTACTCTATTATGACGGGGTCAGCATCCACTGTATGTCCGGCAATGGCAAGGTACGCTGGTCCTTCCAGATTGGCTCCAATGCCGGATATGACTGCACGGACAAGGTGGTTGCCGCCTGGGCGGGTAATACCATCTACATCTTGGATCAAAACGGCAACTCCTCCTACAACGACAACCTGGGGGAGGCCATCCAGTTTGCCCGCGCCGGCAAACAGTACGTAGCCGCCGTCATTGGCGATACCACCTCCCCCCGTTTGGTGGTGAAGGATCACACCGGAGCCCACATGGACGAGGAGGCCGACGCCTATCAGGACCTGATCCTCCTGGATGTGGGCTTTTATGGCAAAAACGGCGAGTATATGTGGACGCTGTCCTTGGACGTGTTTGGTACCGCCGCCAATACCCTGCTGAACACCTTCGAAGTAGGCAAGATGAACACCGGCCAGGTGAGCCTGGGGGACAGCATCACCTATGCAGTGCTGTATGAAAACAGCAAACTCAGGGTCATCGGGACCCGTAAAATGCTTGCCTTCAACTACAGAGGTGCTGAGGACACCTCCCAGAGTGTCCTGGTCTATGGCTGGCGGCTGATCGGCAAAGAGATACCGGAGCGGGGGGATGCCATGATGCTCTTCGCACCTACTTCCCAGACCGATAACCAGTTTGACATCCGCGAACTTCGCCTGATCAACGGCCAGGAGGATAAGCGCTACAGCCTGCCGGATACCTGTATCGGCGCAACCATTTGGAACAAGGCAATCTATGCCCTCTCCCCCACCCATCTGTACCAGGCCGGGCTTGCAGCCAGGCGCTTTACCGCCTACGAAATCCCCTCTCAGGCACAGCCCGTGACCCGCTTTATCAACACCTTGAGCGACGGCAGCATTTTGGTCGCCAGCGGAGAGAACGTTTTCGTGCTCACCCTGCCGGAGCAATAGGCAGCGAGCCGGCTACCCGTCCCAGCCTCCCTTGGGGAAGCGGAAAGGAGAGTCCGTGAACATCATTGATTTTATCATTATTGGAATTGTAGGCCTTTGCATGCTCTTTGGCTTTTACAGAGGGTTCATCCAAACCATCCTGAACCTGGGCGGATGCCTGCTTTCCCTGGTGGGATCCTTTTTCATCTTTCCCAAAATTGCCGATGCAGTGAGCAGCAACACCGAGATCACCCGGATCATCAGCAGCTATACGGATTCCTCCAGCATTCTGGGCAACCTGGACCTAAGCAGCCAGGCGATTACCAGCCTGACCGACGCCCGCATCACCGAAATCGTCCAAAAGGCCAATCTGCCTGCCCCAATGGATACCCTTCTCTCCCACAATCTCAGCCAGCAGGTTTTCAGCCCCCTGGGCAATCTTGCTACCAACGTGGGCGATTATGTGAACCAGACCATTCTCTCTGTGAGCATCAATGTACTCAGTTTTCTGGTCACCTTTGCCGCCTGCTTTCTCCTTCTCACACTGCTAACCAATCTGCTCCGCGCCGTTTTTCATTTTCCCATGCTCAAGCAGCTGGACTGGCTGATGGGCGGCATTTTTGGTTTCCTGCTGGGAATCGCTCTGTGCTTTGTCTTGTTCACCACCATGCCCCTGCTGGAGAGCGTGATTCCCATTCCCCAGTTTCGGGATTTGGTCCAGGCCAGCAGCCTGGCAAAGATCTTCGAAAACGGCAATCTGCTGCTGTCGATTATGAACCGGCGGCTGTGACCAAGGCAGGGTAACACCGGATACATTGACCACATATCCGGCGGCCAAACCTGCAATGACAAAAAACAGCTGCCTCCGGCAGGATCGCGGGAGGCAGCTGTTTTGTTTGATTCTTTCCGGTTTAACCCTGGGAGTCATGCCCTTTTCCGCCGCACTTCCCCTTCTTTCTGGAAAGGGCCAGGCCGCCGAAACCGCTGATGATCGCCATATAGAATCCAAGGTCATACCAGAACCCGTTGTTGTACACTTCATAGATGCTGATGTTCCTGTTAAAGATGGATATCACCAGCGTAACCGGCGCAATCCATCCATGCCAGATGCCCGAGAAGAACCCCGCCGGGTTGTCCGGCGAATTGGCTCCGTCCCCCGGCGCGCAAGCGGTCAGGAGTGCCAGCAGCAATACGATGAGGATTCCCAGCGCCACACGCTTTCTGTTTTTCATAAGGCCACCTCCATGTTTTCATCGTCTGTTGTGTGAAAACGTCTTGCCTTCTTCTCCCGGATGTCCGTTCACCGGCACTCTATGCGCATTGGCTGCCGATCTTTCGATCCTTACTCGCCCTGATTCTCCTTCTTCTCCCCAATGGACAGGAGCAGGTTCAACAGGATGCCGGAAACCGCCGCACCGGCAATGCAGGGAATGTTGAGGCCAAAGAAGGGGATATTGCCGCCAAAGGCGTAGTTGCCGCCCAAGCCGACGATCAAAATGATGGCGATCACGGCGATGTTCTTGGAAGAGAACATATCCACCTTCTTGTCAATCATGATGGCGATGCCCTGGGCCGCGATGGCGCCAAAGAGATAGACCTCCAGACCGCCGATGACCGCGATGGGGATTCCGTAGATGACCTTGATCAGCGGGGTAAAGAAGCTGACAATGATCGCGATGAGCGCCGCGCAGGCTACCACCGGCACGCTGAATACCCGGGTGACGGCCATGGTGGAGATGTTCTCGCCATAGTTGGTGCCCGCCGGACCGCCTACCACACCGGAAACCATGTCGCACAGGCCGTCGCCGATGAGGTTGCGGTCCAGCATATCCGTGAGCCGGTAAGGCATCTTTGCACCCTTTTTCTTGGCCACATCATCCACGTACACTTCCAGCTGGTACATATGGGCCGTGCTCTCGGGAATGGTGGCAATGGCGATGGGCATGATGGCCGCCACAGCCGCCCAGCTTATCTTGGGAAAGGTTAAGGCCGGAACTGCGAAGATCGAGCCGTCTCCCAGCTTCCACAGGGAAGCGCTGAGCGCGGCGGCAGGCATTCCCCGGAACAGGTCCACCCCGGACAGCAGCATCACACCGGCCACAGCGCAGCCGGTGAGCGCGCCAAGCAGCAGGGGAAGCTGCCCCAGAAGACCCTTCAGGTACTTGCTGTACAGGATGGCGGATATCAGCGTCACCAGGGATACCACAGTCCAGCAGATTTCAACAGAAGAAATGCCCGCTCCGGTGGGGGTGGGCAATGCGTCGGAAAGGGCTCCTCCAGCCAGGGTCAGGCCGATAATCATGGCCACAGGGCCGGTAACGGAGGGGGGAAGCACCTTTTCCACCGCGTTTCTGCCAAAGAAGCGGATCAGCAGACCGGCCGCCACAGAGACAAAGCCCGATAGAATAATACCAAACTGTGCGTATTGAATCGCTTCGGGAGGCAGGATGTTGTCCACCTTCTCAAAACCCTGGGCTGCGCACATGGAGGCCACAGCCGTCAGATATGCAAAGCTGGAGCCATAGTACAGGGGGATCTTCCGTCCGGTAATCAGAATGAAGCAAAGCGTTGCCAGGCCGCTGGCAAAGATGGTGGTGGATACCTGGAAGCCGGTGATCAGGGCCACGGCAACCGTGGCGGGAAACATGACGATGACCTGTTGCAGGGCATACAAAAGCAGCCTTCCAAATGGCGGCCTTTCATGAGGTAAGTATCCAACGCTCTGCGATTGCATAGGGTTCTTCCTTTCCTATTCTGTTTTGGAGCTCACTTGCGATCCTCCGATGCAGCCCTACAGATTAAATCATCCCCTTGGGCAATTGTCAAGAATCCACTGGACTTTCGTGAAAAAAATATCGAAAAAACTCGAACAATATATTTCGTGTATTAAAAATCGTCCAGGAAATAATGGGGTGGCAGCTCCTTCCTTCCATAGATTCCCAGGCCGGGAAGGCGTATGGGCAGCCCCGCAATAAAAAAGCGCAAGTCCTTTCCTGATAAGGATTTGTATCCATTTGAACAGCCGAGATCCCATGATGGCGGGTCTCCCCTGGTTCGCGAAATTCCGAACAATCCTCTTGAAATGTTTGTAACATGAAGGTATAATCGGAGTAGCTTTTTCGATTGAGAAATAGCATCACTGATATGGGATGGTGACTCCAATGGAGAAGTTCTTTCATCTGAAAGAAAATGGTACCAAAATTTCTACCGAAATCATCGCAGGGCTTACAACATTCTTCACCATGGCCTACATTGTTGTGGTCAACCCGGGCATCCTCAGCCAAGCCGGCATGGAGTGGGGCGCGGTCTTCCTGTCCACCATTATCTCTGCCATCATTGGAACGCTGGTGATGGGTCTGGTGGCCAACGTTCCCTACGCGCAGGCTCCCGGAATGGGGCTGAACGCATTCTTTGTTTACACGGTTTGCTTCCAGCTTGGATTCACCTGGCAGCAGGCGCTGTCCATGGTTTTCATCTGCGGTCTTGTAAACATTCTCATCACCGTTACCAAGGTTCGCAAACACATCATCCATGCCATTCCCAAGAGCCTGCAAAACGCCATCGGCGGCGGCATCGGTATCTTCATCGCCTACATTGGCCTGCTGAATGCCGGTCTGATCAATTTCGGCGCCGGTGTGCCCGCCATGTCCACCCTCAATACCCCCACCCTGTGGGTGTTCCTCATCGGCCTGGCCATCACCCTGATCCTGCTCTTCCTGAAGGTCAAGGGTGCGATCCTCATCGGCATCGTCGCCACCACGCTGGTCGGCCTGATCCCCGGCTGGAACGTAACTCACATGGGCGACTCCGTGTCCTTCACCGAGGCTCTTTCCCAACTGCCCACCACCTTTGGAGTGATCTTCACCAGCGCGGGCCTGGGATCCCTGTTCACCGACCTGACCAAACTGCCCATTGTGCTGATCACCATCTTCTCCTTCAGCCTCTCCGATACCTTTGATACCATCGGCACCTTCATTGGTACCGGCCGCCGCAGCGGCATCTTCTCTGAGGAAGACGAAAAAGCCATGGAAAGCGGCGTCGGCTTCAAGAGCAAGATGGATAAAGCGCTCTTCGCGGATGCCACCGCCACCTCCATCGGCGCCATCTTTGGCACTTCCAATACCACCACCTACGTGGAAAGCGCGTCGGGCATCGCCGCCGGCGGCCGTACCGGCCTGACCAGCGTGGTGGTGGCTTTGTGCTTCGCCGCCAGTGCGTTCCTGGCTGCCTTCATCAGCGCCGTTCCCTCCGCCGCCACCGCTCCGGCTCTGGTAGCCGTTGGCTGCATGATGATTTCCTCCTTCAAGGAAATCGACTGGGAGGACTTCCTGGAGGCCGTTCCCGCCTTCTTTGCGGGCATCTTCATGGCGCTGTGCTACTCCATCAGCTATGGTATTGCCGCGGGCTTCATCGCCTATGTGCTCACCAAAATCTTCTCCAAGAAGATCAAGGAAATCCATCCCATCGTGTGGATCGCCACCATCCTGTTCATCCTGAACTTTGCGCTGATGGCCGTGCTGCCCTCATCCGTCGCTCCCGCTGTGGCTGATGCCCCTGTGGAAGTCGTGGAAGTGGTTACCGAAGGTGAGGTTCCCGCACCGTAAGGAATCTTCCATGGTTGGAAAGACCCGCTCTGCCCTTTGGCGGAGCGGGTCTTTGCTGTATATGAATCCTACTTGTGATACCTCTCCCCGGCATTGATTTTTGCCGCTCGATACAGCTGCTCCAGAAGCATCACTCTAGCCAGTTGATGGGGGAAGGTCAACCGGCTCATGCTCATTTTTTCGTCCATACGCCTCAGCACATTTTCATGCAGCCCCAATGAGCCGCCAATGACAAACACGATGTCGCTTTTCCCCTGAATGAACAGCTCCCGCAGCTTCCGGGCCAGCTGGGGGCTGTCGGACTGCTTCCCCTCCACGCACAAGGCAATGGCATAGGCCCCCGGCTCCAGCCGGGCCAGCAGCCGCTCCCCCTCCTTGCGCATGGCTTGCTCGCACAAGGCGTCTCCCGCTCCCGGGGGCTCCCTCTCATCAGGAACCTCCAGCACCGTCACAGGCATCAGGCGGCTGAGCCGCTTTCCATACTCCGCTGCCGCCTCAGCAAAAAAGCGCTCCCGCAGCTTCCCCACGCACAGGACCGATACGCCCACGCAACCGCTCCCTTCCGCTCATTCCTCTGCCAGGGCAAAGGCTGTGGCATCCACCCGGACATCCCGGAAAAGGCGTTCAAAATAGGCCAAATCCCCGCCTTCCACCAGCATCACCTGTACACCGTCCTGCTCCCAAACCTGAAGCACGGTATGCACATTGCCCCTGGCGTCCTGAATGCGGCTGCCCTCTGGGGGCGGATTGGCGTCTGCTTCCAAAATGAGGGCCACCCCACGGCCTCCGATATCCATTGCTTCGTCCATCACGCGGATCATAAGCATAACCCCCTCTGTAAAAACGGCCTGCGAAGGCCTCCGCCTTCACACCAGCTGATATAGATAGCTTGCCCGATATCGGGCTGCAATGTGCAGGCTCACGTCTTCTCCCACCCTGGCCCCGGCGGCGGTAAGGGCCGCGTGGGTGGTGCGGTAAGCCATATCGGGCGTGTTGTTCTCGTTGCTCAAATGCCCCAGCAGCAGATGTTTTGCGCCGCTCTCCGCCAGCCATACCGCTGCGCCGGCCCCATCCTCATTGCTTAAATGTCCCTTTTTGCCCAGGATGCGGGATTTCAGCCGTGCCGGATAATGGGGGTTCCTGCGCAGCAGGTCCGGATCATGGTTGCTCTCCAGCAGCACCACCTCCGTGCCGTACAGGGCGTCCGCCACAGTCTGGGAAAAATGCCCCAGATCTGTTGCCACCGCCACGCTGTGGCGCTTGTGGTAAAAGCGGTAGCCCACCGGATCATTGGCATCATGGGGAATGGAAAAGGGCACGACCTCAAACCCGCTTAAGAAAAAGCTCTCTCCAGCGGTGATCACCACCCGGTCCCGGTCACTCACCGGGCCAATGGCTTTTTCCATGCCCATCCAGGTTCCCTGGGTGGCGAAAATGGGAATATGAAGCTGACGGGACAGAATGCCCGCCCCCTTCACATGGTCGCTATGCTCATGGGTGATCAGCAGGGCGCTTACAGTAGATGGCTGAAGGCCCGCTTCCCGCATGGCTTCCATCACCTGCTTGCAGCTCATGCCGCAATCGATCAGCAGACTGCCCTCATCTCCGCCCAGAAAGACGGCATTGCCGCTGCTGCCGCTAAACAGGGTACAAAACGTCAGTGACATAAAGCTCCTTTTCGTTCCATAGGGGCGTTCCGTAAGCAGATCCCCTTGAACAGGTGTCATTTTACCACGAAAAGCGCAGGAAAGGAAGGCTGTACCCGAAAAGCCACAATTCGTGCTTTTTCCTCTCTTGACAACACAACAGGCCCCTGCTATACTTCCTCCATCGGCAACGGCGCTGTGGATTTTCCATGGCGCCGTTGCCTTTTCCAAAAAAGGGAGGTAGGAGTATGAGCATCACCCGGATCCCCAAGGGATACACCTCGAAGCTGTCCCTGTACGAAACCCAGGAAGCCATTGATCTAATCAAGGTGCATTTCAGCAATCACCTGAAAAAAGCCCTGAACCTGAAGCGGGTTTCCGCCCCGCTGTTTGTCCTGGCTGGCACCGGCATCAATGATGACCTGAACGGTGTGGAGCGGCCAGTGTCCTTTGACCTGATGGAAACAGGCCAGGATGCCCAGGTGGTGCAATCTCTGGCCAAGTGGAAGCGTCTGGCCCTGTGGCGATACGGGTTCCCCCTGGGTGAAGGTCTGTACACCGACATGAATGCCATCCGTCGGGATGAGGAGCTTACCAACCTTCATTCCGTGTATGTGGACCAGTGGGACTGGGAGAAGGTCATCTCAGAGGAACAGCGAAGCATTCCCTTCCTGAAGGAAACGGTCCGTTCCATTGTGGGAGCCATCGTGGATACCCTGGAGGACCTGAGGAAGGTTTTCCCCCAGATCCCCACCCGACTGTCCCGGGATGTTTCCTTTGTTACCTCCCAGGAGCTGGAGGACCTGTACCCCGACATGACCCCCAAAGAACGGGAAAATGCCTATCTGAAGAAACACCCCACCACTTTTGTGATGCAGATCGGCGATGTCCTCAAGTCCGGCCAGAAGCATGACGGCCGTGCGCCGGATTATGATGATTGGGCCCTGAACGGCGATATTGTGTTCTGGAGTGATTTGCTGGAAAGAGCCTTTGAGGTATCCTCCATGGGCATCCGGGTCGACCAGGACTCCCTCCTCAGTCAGTTGGAAAAGGCGGACTGCATGGAACGCAAGGATCTGCCCTTCCACAAAGCGCTGCTCTCCGGGGTTTTGCCTCTGTCCATGGGCGGGGGAATCGGTCAGTCCCGGCTTTGCATGTTGCTGCTGGGCAAGGCCCATATCGGCGAAGTACAGTGCGGCATCTGGGACGACAAGACCCGTGATATCTGCGAAGCTGCCGGAATCACGCTGCTCTAGGGGAGTATGTCTCTTTTTGGACGCCGTGCACACAGGCTGCATGATATGAATATTATGTACTCATATCATGCAGCTATTGATGGCCAGGAGGGGTGTATGCCGCCACATTTGCAAGTTTGCTTCTCGTTTCCTTCGTTTGTGCATTGACAAGAGGTCCCGATGCTTGTATAATGCAACCTGTGGCAAGAGCAAAGGCGCTCCGGAAGGACCCTTATGCTTTTTTTGATTTTTACAGACCGGATAATCATGACGGAAGGGGCGCATGATCCATGGGGAATTACACGAAGCAGGATATTATCAGGCTTGTTAAGGAAGAGGATGTGGAGTTCATCCGCATGCAGTTTACGGATATTTTCGGCCAACTGAAAAACGTAGCCATTACCGCGTCGCAGCTGGACAAGGCGCTGAACAATCAGATCATGATCGACGGAAGCTCCATCGAGGGCTTCGTTCGTATCCAGGAATCTGATCAGTACCTCTACCCGGATCTGAACAGCTTCACCATTTTGCCCTGGCGTCCCCAGTACAGCAAGGTGGCCCGGCTGATCTGCGACGTGTACAATCCGGACGGCACCCCCTTTGTGGGGGATCCCCGGGGCGTTCTGAAGCGCGTCATCAAAAAAGCCACGGACATGGGATACAGCTTCAATGTGGGCCCGGAATGCGAATTTTTCCTCTTCCAGACCGACGAGGAAGGGCTCGCCACCACCACCACCGCCGACAAGGCAGGGTATTTTGACCTGGGGCCTTTGGATCATGGGGAAGGCACCCGGCGTGAAATCTGCCTGGCGCTTGAAGCGATGGGCTTTGAAATCGAGGCCAGCCATCATGAGGTGGCCGCCGGGCAGCACGAGATCGATTTCAAATATGCCGAGGCTCTAACCTCAGCGGACAATATCATGACCTTTAAGCTGGCGGTCAAGACCCTTGCCCAGAAGAACGGCCTTCACGCTACCTTTATGCCCAAACCGATCTTTGGGATCAACGGCTCCGGCATGCATACCAACATGTCCCTGTTCAAAGACGGGAAAAATGTTTTCTTTGACGAGAAGGGTGAAAAGGGGCTTTCCAAGGAGGCTTACAGCTTTATCGCCGGCATCTTAACCCATGTGAGGGGTTTTACGGCCATCACCAATCCCCTGGTAAACTCCTACAAGCGCCTGGTACCGGGGTATGAAGCGCCCGTATACCTGGCCTGGAGTGCTTCCAACCGTTCCGCCCTGATTCGTATCCCGGCCGCCAGGGGACAGAGCACAAGGCTTGAGCTGCGCTGCCCGGATCCGTGTTGCAATCCCTATCTGGCCTTGGCGGTCTGTCTGGCTGCCGGGCTGGACGGCATTGAAAAGGGACTGGTGCCTCCGCCGGAAACCACAGAGAACATCTTTGCCATGGATGCAAAGACAAGGGCGGAGAAAGGGATCGTCAGCTTGCCGGGGAGCCTGGAGGAAGCAATTGATCTGCTGGAACAGGACCAACTGGTGCGGGAAGCCCTGGGCGAGCACGTTTTCACCAACTATGTAACGGGCAAGCGGAAGGAATGGGGCGAATACCGCACCCAGATTTCCCAGTGGGAAATCGACAGGTATATCGTCACCTATTAAGGTGAGGTGTGCTGCTTTGGACCGGATCATCGTAGCCTTTGGAAACGCGGACGTCAGAGCCCACATCATGAAGTCGCTGGAATCCTCAGGCATCGGGGTGAGATGCTGCGCCTCCTCCGGCGCGGAGGTCAAGCGGCTTATCAGCAAGATGGATGGGGGCATCATCGTCTGTGGGCATCGTCTGCCTGATATGCAAGCCGACGCGCTGCTCCGCGACCTGGAAACCCGCGTACTGATGCTGGTGGTGGCAAAGCCGGAAGCCGTAGCCAACTGGGAGGATCCCAACATATTCCATCTGGCTTTGCCTGCCTCCTCCCAGGAACTTGCCGCCACCCTTCGGGTGCTCCTCCAGCTTCAGGAGCGACGGCGGCGCATGGGAGCGTTCCAGCGCACATCGGAGGAAAAGGCAATCATCGCCCAGGCCAAGGAAATGCTCATGGCAAAGAAAGGCCTGACGGAGGAGGACGCCCATCGCTATGTTCAACGGCGAAGCATGGAGACCGGCATGAAGATGGCGGAAATATCCAGGGAAATTCTTCAGTGCTTTGCGGACGGATAGCGAGCGAAAGCGCATCAACCTAACAAGGGGGTTAGGCCAGTGAAAGACAAAGGCTTATACGATCCACGCTTTGAGCATGACAGCTGCGGCATTGGGGCCGTCGTGGATATCAAGGGACGCAGGTCCCATGCCACCGTGGATGACGCCTTACGAATCGTGGAAAACCTGGAACACCGCGCAGGCAAGGATGCGGAAGGAAAAACCGGCGACGGGGTCGGGATCCTTCTGCAAATCTCTCACAAGTTTTTTCAAAAGGCGGCAGGAGCGCTTCACATTGACCTGGGCGGAGAGAGGGACTACGGCGTGGGAATGTTCTTCTTCCCCCAGGATCCTCTCAAGCACAGCCAGGCAAAGAAGATGTTTGAGTTGATCCTGGAAAAGGAAGGCCTACGCCTGCTGGGTTGGAGAGCCGTACCCTCCTGCCCGGAGATTTTGGGAAAAAGAGCCCTGGAAAAAATGCCTGCCATTGAGCAAGCTTTTGTGGCCCGGCCAAAAGGCGTGGAGAAGGGCCTGGCCTTTGACCGCAGGCTGTATGTGGCCCGGCGGGTATTTGAGCAGTCCAATGACAATACTTATGTCCTTTCCCTGTCCAGCCGTACCGTGGTCTACAAGGGGATGTTCCTGGTGGGGCAGCTTCGCGGGTTTTACCCGGATCTCAATGACCCGGACTACGAAGCGGCCATCGCCATCGTCCATTCCCGCTTTTCCACCAATACCAATCCTTCCTGGGAAAGGGCGCACCCCTACCGCTATATCGCTCACAACGGAGAAATCAATACCATTCGAGGCAACATCGATCGGATGCTGGCACGGGAGGAAACCATGCGCTCCAAAGTGCTGGAAGCGGACATGGACAAGGTTCTGCCCGTGGTAAACACAGCCGGGTCGGACTCGGCCATGCTGGACAACACCCTGGAATTCCTCACCATGAGCGGCATGGAACTCCCCCTGGCCGTGATGATTACCATCCCGGAACCCTGGTCCAATGACAAGACCATCTCCAGGGCCAGGCGGGATTTGTACCAGTATTATGCCACAGTGATGGAACCATGGGACGGGCCGGCTTCCCTGCTGTTTTCCGATGGGGACATCGTGGGCGCCATGCTGGACCGCAACGGTCTGCGTCCTTCCCGGTACTATGTTACCAACGATGACCGGCTTATCCTCTCCTCCGAGGTGGGAGTACTGGACCTGCCGCCGGAAAAAATCCTGCAAAAGTCCAGGCTCCAGCCGGGAAAGATGCTGTTGGTGAACACCCTGACCGGGCGCATCATCGGGGACGAGGAGATCAAGGAAGCATACGCGGCCAAGAATCCCTATGGAGAGTGGCTGGACAGAGGCCTGGTAAAACTGAAGCGCCTCCCCGTTCCCAACAAGAAAGTTCCCCTTTACACCACCGCCCAGCGGGTGCGCCTGCAAAAGGCCTTTGGTTATACCTATGAGGATGTAAAGGACACGATTTTGCCAATGGCTCTCACCGGCGGGGAGCCCACCTCAGCCATGGGTGTGGATATCCCCCTGGCCGTGCTCTCGGGCTGCGACCAGCCGCTGTTTTCCTATTTTAAGCAGCTATTTGCTCAGGTGACCAATCCGCCCATTGACGCCATCCGGGAGGAAATTGTGACGGATACCTCCGTGTATGTGGGGGACGACGGCAACCTGCTGGAGGAAACGGCGGACAACTGCCGGGTCATCCAAATCCACAACCCCATCCTTACCTCTGTGGACCTGATGAAGATCAGGGCCATGAAGGAGGTGGGCTTCAAGGTTGAGACCGTATCCATTCTCTACTATAAAAACACCCCCCTAAAGCGGGCCATTGACCAGATGTTCGTGGCTGCAGACAGGGCCTTTCGCAATGGGGCCAACATCATTATCCTCTCTGACCGGGGCGTGGATGAAAACCACGTGGCCATTCCCTCTCTGCTGGCAGTTTCGGCCATGGAGCAATACCTGGTGCGTACCAAAAAACGCACGGCGGTTTCCATCATACTGGAATCCGGCGAACCCCGCGATGTGCATCACTTTGCCACGTTGCTGGGGTATGGAGCCCGGGCCATCAACCCCTACCTGGCCCAGGAAACCGTGGGTGAACTGATTCAGGAAGGGCTCCTGGACAAGGACTTCCACGCAGCCGTGGATGATTACAACCACGCGGCCCTCCACGGGATTGTGAAGATCGCCTCTAAAATGGGTATTTCCACCCTTCAATCCTACCAGTCGGCGCGGATTTTTGAGGCTGTGGGGATATCAAAACAGGTCATCGACGAATACTTTACCAACACGGTTTCCAGAGTGGAAGGCATTTCTCTTGCCGAAATTGAAGCCATGGTGGACAAAAACCACAGCAAGGCCTTTGATTCCCTGGGGCTGTGGGTGGATGACACCCTGGACTCCAGAGGAACCCACAAGGCCAGGGCCGGGCAAGAGGACCATATGTACAATCCCCAAACCATCCATCTGCTTCAACAGGCAGTCCGGCAGGGAGACGAAGGGCTTTACCGGCAATATGCGTCTTTGGTGGATGATGAAACCAAGCCGCATACCCTGCGGGGCCTTCTTGACATCTGCTATCAGGATACGCCCATCCCCCTGGACCAGGTGGAGAGCGTCTCTTCTATTGTAAAGCGCTTCAAGACGGGAGCGATGAGTTACGGCTCCCTCTCCCAGGAGGCCCATGAATGCCTGGCTCAGGCTATGAACAGCCTGGGCGGCAAGTCCAACTCCGGGGAAGGCGGCGAGCTTGCCACCCGCCTTGGAACCGAAAAAAATTCCGCCATCAAGCAGGTGGCTTCCGGACGCTTTGGCGTCACCAGCGAGTATCTGGTATCCGCCAATGAGATTCAGATCAAGATGGCCCAGGGTGCAAAGCCCGGCGAAGGCGGCCATCTGCCCTCGGGCAAAGTCTATCCCTGGATCGCCAAAACACGGCATTCCACGGCTGGGGTCTCGCTGATTTCGCCACCGCCTCACCATGACATCTATTCCATCGAAGATCTGGCACAGTTGATCTGGGACCTGAAAAACGCAAACCGGCAAGCCCGCATTTCTGTGAAGCTGGTTTCCGAGGCGGGCGTTGGAACCATCGCTGCCGGGGTGGCCAAAGCGGGAGCACAGGTGGTGCTGATCTCCGGCCATGACGGCGGCACAGGAGCGGCAGCCCGCACCTCCATCCACAACGCGGGTCTGCCCTGGGAACTGGGGGTGGCTGAAACCCATCAAACCTTGATCAAGAACGGCCTTCGCAGCCGGGTTATGATCGAAGCAGACGGCAAGCTGATGACAGGCCGGGACGTGGCCATTGCCTGCATGCTGGGAGCAGAGGAGTTTGGCTTTGCAACGGCACCGCTGATCGCCATGGGCTGCGTGATGATGCGGGTGTGCAACCTGGACACCTGCCCTGTAGGCGTAGCCACCCAGAATCCGGAACTGCGCAAGCGCTTTAACGGCAAGCCGGAGCATGTGATCAACTTTATGCGCTTTGTGGCAGAGGACCTGCGGGGGCATATGGCACGCCTGGGCATCCGCAGCGTGGATGAACTGGTGGGGCGGATTGATTTGCTGAAACCCCGCGAAAAGGCGGTCAACGAGCGGGCTGCCACAGTGGACCTTAACGGCCTGCTTAACTTCCCGATCCCCCCCGGCGCAAAGCGCTGCTTTGACCCCAAGGATGCCTATGACTTTCACCTGGAATCCACCGCAGATCTGAAAACCCTGATGAAAACCCTGGGCCCTGCCATCCGGCAGGGGACGCCCAAGCGGGTGGAGATGAAGATCACCTCCACCAACCGGGCACTGGGCACGATCATCGGCTCGGACATCACGAGAATCCATGGAGGAGAAGGGTTGCCGGAGGACACCCTATGGGTGAAGTGCCGGGGCGGAGCCGGGCAATCCTTCGGGGCATTCATCCCCCGGGGCCTGACCCTGGAACTGGAAGGGGACGCCAACGATTATTTTGGCAAGGGCCTTTCCGGGGGCAAGCTGATGGTGTACCCTCCCAAGGCCAGTCAGTTCAAAGCCTGGGAAAACATCATCATAGGCAACGTGGCCCTGTACGGGGCTACCGGCGGAAAGGCGTTTATCGCGGGCATTGCCGGGGAGCGCTTTGCCGTACGCAATTCCGGCGCGGTGGCGGTGGTGGAGGGTGTGGGCGACCATGGCTGCGAGTATATGACCGGCGGCAGGGTACTGATTCTGGGCCGGACAGGCAAGAACTTCGCGGCGGGCATGTCCGGAGGAATCGCCTATGTGTGGGACGAAAACCATGACCTCTATCTGCGCCTGAACAAAGAGCTGGTGACCATGGATGTGGTGAGGGAAAAGCATGACATCCAGGAAATTGAGGCCCTTCTGCGTGCCCATCTGGCGGCTACTGGATCGGAAAAGGCGGCGGACATCCTGGAACGTTTTCCTGCCAACGCGGGAACCTTTAAAAAGGTGGTTCCCCACGATTATGACCGGATGCTCCGCGCCATTGCCCAATTTGAGGAGTTGGGCATCCCCCGGGAAAAAGCCGAGGTGGAGGCATTCTATGCCAATGCGACAGGAGGTGGCGCCTGATGGGAAAGCCCAGCGGATTTTTGGAGTATGACCGCAAAAACAATGCGGCCCAGGAACCCATGGAGCGCATCCGGCACTGGGATGAGTTTCATCCTCTGCTGGAGCGGGCAGAGCGCCAGAAACAGGGAGCCCGCTGCATGGCCTGCGGCGTGCCCTTCTGCCAGTCCGGTATGATGCTGAGCGGCATGGTTTCCGGGTGTCCGCTGCATAATCTGATCCCGGAATGGAATGATCTGGTCTATACCGGCAACTTTGAGCATGCCACCCAAAGGCTGCTGAAAACCAACAACTTTCCTGAATTCACCGGGCGGGTATGCCCTGCACCCTGCGAAGCCTCCTGCACCTGCGGCCTCAATGGCGAGGCCGTGACCATTCGCGACAATGAACTGGGCATTATCGAGGACGCCTTTGCCAATGGCTGGATAACGCCCCGTCCCCCCAGGGTGCGCACCGGCAAGACTGTGGCCGTGGTGGGTTCCGGCCCCGCCGGATTGGCGGCGGCGGATCAACTCAACCGCCGGGGACATCTTGTAACCGTATTTGAACGGGAGGACCGTCCCGGCGGGCTGCTCATGTATGGTATCCCCAACATGAAGCTTGAAAAGAAAATCGTGGAGCGTCGCATTGAGCTGATGAAGGCTGAGGGGATCCAATTTGTCACCCATACCGATATTGGCAGGGACAAAGAGAGCCGGGAGCTCATGGAGAACTTTGACGCTGTGCTGCTGTGCGGCGGAGCCAAAAAACCGCGCGATTTGAATGTTCCTGGACGGGAGCTGGATGGCGTCCACTTCGCGGTGGACTTCTTGACGGCGGCAACCAAATCCCTGCTGGACTCCGGGGGAAAGGGCCTTGTCCAAATCACAGCCCAGGGGAAGAACGTGATTGTACTTGGAGGCGGGGATACGGGCAATGACTGCGTGGGGACCAGCATCCGGCAAGGCTGCAAGTCCGTGGTCCAGCTGGAGGTCCTGCCTCAGCCACCCAGCCATCGGACAGACAGCAATCCCTGGCCTCAATGGCCGCTGATCCTCAAGACCGATTACGGACAGGAGGAGGCCATTGCACTTTATGGCATGGACCCGCGAAGCTTTCAGACCACCATCGCCCGGCTGCTGGACGACGGGATGGGAAACCTGAAGGCCGTCAGGACCGTGCAGCTGGAGCCAAAGATCGAAAGCGGCCGCAGGGTGATGGTTCCTGTGCCGGGAAGCGAAAAGGAACTCCCCTGCGAGCTGCTGCTGATTGCCATTGGCTTTTTGGGAAGCGAGGCTTATGTACCCCAGGCCTTTGGCGCGCAGCTGGATGAGCGGGGCAATGTGAAAACAAAGGATGGAACCTATTACACAGGCATTGGAAACGTGTTCGCTGCCGGGGATATGCGCCGGGGACAGTCCCTGGTGGTCTGGGCCATCGCCGAAGGGCGGGAAGCCGCGAAAGAAATCGATGCACACCTGATGGGATACACAAATCTTTGAAAACCAGCGAATTTCATGCCGCCCCTGTTCAAGGGCGGCAACTTTTGTTATAATCATGACGATATCAAGAAGGAGGGCTTGTTATGCCACTTGTCAATACCAAGGAAATGTTTCGCAAGGCTTACGAGGGCGGCTATGCCATCGGTGCGTTCAATGTCAACAATATGGAAATTATCCAGGGCATTACCGAAGGGGCCAAGATGGAAAACGCGCCCGTCATTCTTCAGGTCAGCGCAGGCGCGCGGAAGTATGCCAAGCATGTGTATCTGATGAAAATGATTGAAGCGGCACTCGCGGATACCGACCTCCCCATCGCCGTTCACCTGGATCACGGCCCGGATTTTGAAACCTGCAAAAGCTGCATCGACGGCGGCTTTACCAGCGTGATGATCGACGGCAGCCATTATTCCTTTGAGGAAAATATCGCCCTGACCAAAAAGGTTGTGGACTATGCCCATGACCGGGGAGTCACCGTGGAAGCCGAGCTGGGACGCCTGGCGGGTGTGGAGGATGATGTGAAAGTCTCCGCCGAGGATTCCAGCTATACCCGGCCCGATGAGGTGGAGGAGTTTGCCACCCGCACCGGCTGCGACAGCCTCGCCATCGCTATCGGAACCAGTCACGGCGCTTTCAAATTTACCGGCGAACCCCATTTGCGCTTTGATATTCTGGAAGAGGTGCAAAAACGGCTGCCCGGCTTCCCCATTGTGCTTCATGGTGCCAGCAGCGTCATTCCCGAGTATGTGGACATGATCAACCAGTTCGGCGGCAGTATGCCCGGCGCCCAGGGTGTGCCGGAAAACATGCTGCGCCAGGCCGCCGGCATGGCCGTTTGCAAAATCAACATCGACAGCGATCTACGTCTGGCCTTCACGGCTTTGATCCGTAAGCACCTTGTGGAGCATCCGGATCACTTTGATCCCCGGCAGTATTTGGGAGATGCAAGGACTGCCCTGCGGGATATGGTGCGGCATAAAATCGTTCATGTGCTGGGGTGCAACGGAAAAGCGTAAGCCTTGCATGAGAGCAGGGTAACCCCCAAGAGTATCTGCACCGATGCAAAAGGCCATGATTTCAATGTGAAATCATGGCCTTTATGTGCCATGGAACGCAGTGGGTCCTGGGCCCGTGGGTGAAATGGCAGCCTGCCCAGGCCTCCGCTGCCTACTGTATTTTTGCCGTCAGACTCAGCAAAGCCACAACAGGCGTATTGAAGAGCCGTCCGGGCATGGGGTAGAAACTGCTGGCTCCCACTCCGCCGCTAATATACTGGTTGATGCTGTTGATGCGCTGCATGCCAATGATGTTTCCGTCTCCTGGAAACCAGCCCAGTTCCGGAACATAGATGGGTCCGATGCCAGGCAAGCGCCACTGTCCTGCCACGTAGTGTCCCGCCATCATCAGGGACACATTGCGGAAGTTGAACACGGCAGACTGATCCGCCCATTCCACAGCCGTGCGGACATAATCAACCTGCAAAGGCACGTGGGCTACGGCAATCTGCAGATCGTTGGCGGTTATCTCCTTGATGGCCGCTACGCAGCGATTCATGGTGTCCAATCGGTAGCACAGGGCCCGGTAACTGGCTCCGCCATCCGCTTCGTACTGCTTGCCCCGGCTCTCCATCTCTTCCTTTTGCCGGGTCAGGCTGTCGGCCATCCCCGATGGATCCATGCTGTATACGTACTCCGGGGTAAACCAGACCTTCTTCTTGCCCACCTGAAGGCTTTGGGGGGCGTCCAGATAAATGGCTCCCGCGTCCTGGGCGGCCTTCACCCAGGGAGCCATCACCTCCGGAGTACCCCGGTAATCTGCTATCACCGGATCGGGATCATCGTCTCCGGCCACAAAATAAATCGCGGCAGTGGAATTGATCTGCCTGAGGGCCCCAATCAAGGCCAACATCGGCTCCACATCTCCGCTTCTGCCTACCATATCCCCAGAAAGCACCACCGCGGAAAAGCTTTTGCCGTAAAGCAGAGAACGCCAGGCATCGGTATCCTTGCCAATTGATGCGGCATGAAGATCGCTGATCTGCAGCACCGTAAAATTTTCAAAGGCTTGATCCAGGGCCATCACCGGCGCCTTCACAGTCTCCAGACGGATCCTTCGGTTAAGAGAGATATTGGACAACAGGGACAGCACCACCACCGCCAGTAGTATGGCCAGGGTCAGCAACATGCACCCCGGACCTCTGCGGCGGTGGGAGTCGGGGGCAAAGATATAGGTGTTTTTTCGTCTAGCCACGGTATTCACCCCCAATATATTGCGTACTCATCATAGGGTACCACAAGTAGATAGTCAAATTACATCTTTCTAAGCAATTTGTTACATCTTCAAGCATATTTTGTACTGTTTTCTTCCAACCTTTTCATGGCTGCGCAATGGATCAAACCTTCCTGAAACACCTGTATTCCATTCCTTTTTAAGGGCTGACCGCTCTATAGATAAAATTCACCGTTCCTTCACATCCCAGGCAGTGAATCTGCGATTCCTTTGTGTTATACTATTCTTGTATCATTTTGCCCTTATCTGTCGAGTTTCCCAATACGATTTATATCTCCTCGACAGGTTTCCCCCAACGTTGTCATGGCGGCGCTGCCCCTTCCTGCGGTATGATAGGGACAGGCCCTCATGCCAGCTCACATGGCTGTGCATATGCGGCCGGAACAGGAGCAACCCTTTGGCCAAGGAAAAAACCTGCTTCGTATGCGCCTCTTGCGGTCATGAAGCCGCTCGCTGGCTGGGCTGTTGCCCTGACTGCGGCGAGTGGAACACCTTTGAAGAGCGCAAAACATCCCCCACAACCCTCAGCAAAACCGCACAAAAAGCCGCGCGCTTTCATTCCGGCGAAAGCACGCCGGTACAGGCGCTCTCCCAGGTTCCGCAGGAGGACGATATACGTACCTCCACCGGTAACGAGGAGCTTGACCGGGTGCTGGGTGGCGGCTTGGTGGTAGGCAGCGTAACCCTTCTGGGCGGCGATCCGGGAATTGGCAAGAGCACTTTGCTTCTGCAGGTAGCCGGTAGTCTCAGCCTGCGCAGTCCCGTGCTGTATGTCAGCGGTGAGGAAAGCGCCAGACAGATCAAAATGCGGGCCACCAGGCTGGGGGTACCACAGGATCGCCTGTTTGTTCTGGCGGAAAATCATGTGGAAAGCATCCTGGAAAAGTGCGAAGCCCTGAAACCCGAGACCCTGATGATCGACTCCATCCAAACCATGGTATCCCAGGAAAGCCCCAGCGCACCGGGCAGCGTCAGCCAAGTGAGACAATGCACCGCCTCCCTGCTGCGCTATGCCAAGCAAAACGCCGTGGCCATGTTTCTGGTAGGCCATGTGACCAAGGAAGGCAGCCTGGCCGGACCCCGGGTGCTGGAGCACATGGTGGACACCGTGCTCTACTTTGAGGGCGACCACCAGCACGAATACCGGCTGCTCAGGGCTGTGAAGAACCGCTTTGGGTCCGTCAACGAACTGGGTGTCTTTGAAATGCGCCAGGAGGGTATGCTGCCCGTGCCCAATCCCAGCGAAACACTGCTGTCCCAACGGGCCCGTGGAGCCAGCGGCAGCGTGGTATTCTGCGCCATGGGCGGCAATCGGCCCATCCTTTGCGATTTGCAGGCCCTGGCCTCCCGCTCCTTTTACACCGTACCCAGGCGCACCGTGGGCGGCATGGATTCCAGCCGGGTGGCCCTGCTGCTGGCAGTGATGGAAAAGCGCGCCGGGAAGAAACTATTTGACCAGGACGTGTATGTGAACGTAGCCGGGGGCCTGGAACTTGACGATCCGGCGGCGGATCTGGCGGTCTGTGCCGCCGTAGCCTCCAGTTTCCAAAACTTCCCCCTGTCCTCCACCCTTTGTGTGATGGGCGAGGTCGGGCTTTGCGGAGAGGTACGGCCTGTGACGCAAGCGGAACGACGGGTGCAGGAATGCGCGCGACTGGGTTTTACCGAGATTCTGTTGCCCCAGCAGAACCTGAAGCACCTCAGACCTCTTCCCGGCGTCAGGATGACCGGGGTGGATACACTGATGCAGGCCTTGGCCATAATCCAGGATTGATGATGATGTGATGATAAAGGAAGGAAGCCGTATATGTTCAAATCCAAGTCCATTCAAAAGCTGATGCGCCTGCTGATTACCTTGTTGGGAGCGGGCATTGGTATCGGACTCGCTTCCATTTTCAGCCCTGTGCTCCAGCGCTTCTATCCTGCGTTGATTCCCCTGGCATATTTGCCTTTGGTGCTCTATGGCGTGCTGGGCATCCTGGGCGGTCTTTTCTTCTTTCTCATCTCCAATTGGATCATCCAGCACACCCTGCGGCTGATCGGGGCTGTTGAACGCAGATGGGACAAGATGCCCTCCCGGCAAATCATGCTTTCCACCATCGGCCTGATTCTGGGCCTGGCAGTGGCTGCCCTGATCTCTCAGCTGATCCTTTCTGCGGGCCCTTCCCTGTTTACCATCAGTGCCAGCGCGCTGGTCTATGTGGTGATGGGCACCATCGGCGTACAGATCGGTTTTCGCCGCTACCGGGATGAACGGTTATTCTCCCGCCGGATCCGGCGCAAGATGCAAAGCGCCGTTGCTGCCGAAGAACTGATGGGCGCGGATGCCTTTTTTCTGGGGGAGGAAGAGGAGGAGAGCGAACCTTCCGTGATGGAGGCAAGCGGCCAACCGTATTCCTTAAGAAAGTTTTTGGATACCTCCGTGATCATCGACGGCCGAATACTGGACATCGTCAAGACCGGCTTTCTGGAAGGGGAGATTGTGATTCCCCAGTTCGTGCTGGTGGAACTTCGCCATATCGCCGACAGCGGGGACAGCCTGAGGCGGGCCAGAGGCCGCCGGGGGCTGGACGTGCTGTCAAAGCTCCAGAAGGAACTGAAAAACACCGTCCTGGTGGATGAGACAGACTTTGAGGACGTAGCGGAGGTGGATGTGAAGCTGCTGCGCCTATGCCGGGAAAAGGGCGGCGCGGTGGTTACCAATGACTACAACCTCAACAAGGTCGCCAGTGTTACCGGCATCAAGGTGCTGAACATCAACGACCTGGCCAATGCCGTCAAACCCATGCTGATGGCAGGCGAAGAACTCACCGTACAGATTATGAGGGAGGGCAAGGAGCCTGGCCAGGGCGTGGCCTATCTGGACGACGGCACGATGATTGTGGTGGACAACGGCCGCCGCTATGTAGGGGAGAGCGTCACCGTTGCGGTGACCACCGTTTTGCAGACCAGTGCCGGCCGCATGATCTTTACAAAGCTGAAAAACGCCGACGAAAAGGCCGGGTAATAATGGGAGAGCTATCCTTGCAACACAGCAAGATCATACCTTGATGATAGCGCGCCGAAGACGGCGCGCTATTCTATAGGGATGCATCAAGTAAATAACCGGCATTGTCCCCATATCCTTCCTCCCTTGACGATTATTCCCAAGTCTTCTATAATGAATGGGTACAACCATTATCCCGTTTGGATGCTTCCTTATGGAAGGAGATCTGCCATGACTGCTTTTCCCCTCCGCCTTCTTTCGCTCCTATTGCTGATGACCCTTCTTGGCCAGCCCCTTATTTCCACTGCGGAGGAAGCGGATTTTATGGCCGAGGATACCGCGCAGCTCGCTGAGGTTCAGGACGATTCGGACGCGCTGTCCTCCCAGGAGATGCTCCAGCCTCCCTCCGACGATGTGCGCTATGTGTCCACAGCCACCTCTGCCCTGAAGATCCGCAAAGGTCCCGGAATGAACTACAACGGCGCGGGCCAGATTCGTATGGGCGATCTGGTGTATATCCTGGAACTGGGCCCGGAGTGGAGCAAGATCCGCACATTGCGAACCACAGGCTATGTGCGCACCCAGTATCTGGGAGATATCCGGGAATACGATCCGGTCAGCGGCACCGTGGGGGGAGATGCGGGACTTCCCCAGGAGGTCTCCCAGAACATGGAAGCGGGCGGCTCGGAATTTAAACGGGGCTACAAGGCCTATGCAGTACGGGCGACCCTGCTGAAAGACAAGCCGGATGCATACAGCGCAACCCGCGCCAACATCCGTATCTACGACGAGGTCATCGTCAGCCATATTCTGGGCGACTGGTGTTATGCGGAATATAAGGGACGCACAGGTTATATCCTCAATGAGACCCTTTTTAAATGGGACCGCATTGACCCTTACGCCGGCCCCATCCCCGGCAACATTGTTTATCCCACCATGGCTTTTGTAAAACGCACCACCGATATCCTGGATTACAAGAGCAAGTCCAAAAATCCCAAGGTTCTGAAAACCATCAACCCCGGCTCAGCGATCTGTGTGGAAAAGCCGGATGAGCAAGGGCACTACAAGACCCCCTACTGGCGCACCACAGGCTATATCACCCAGGATGATATCGCCTATACCATGGATGTGGTGCCCTATGACCAGGCCCAGGCGGGAGATCTGATCAGCGTGATGACCACCTACTACGCAGTGGGCATCCACACCCTCCAATATCAGGGGCGCAACTGGAACATCTATCTGTCCACTTCCATGATCTCGGGCTCCGTGGTACAGCCTGGCGACCAGTTCAACGTAAACAAATGCATCGGCCCTTACCGGAAATCCACCGGTTACAAGCCCGCTCCCATCGCCAGCCCTACCGCCCTATGGGGTTATGGCGGCGGCACCTGCCAAGTGAATACCACCTTGTACAACACCTTGATTCAAGTTCCCATTTTGGTCAATCACCGCAAGGTCCACGCAAACTCGGGAGCAAAGTATTTTCTCAAGGGCTTTGACGCAGCCGTGGGTGGCGGAGACATCAATATGATTTTCACCAATACCCTGCCCTACCCCATCCGGTTCAATTTCTTCATCAGCGACGGAGTATTGACCTGCTGCATCTTCAGGGCGGCATGACCCGGGTTTCACCCCCGGTCCCTCCAGCAGAGCTACAGATTTTCCATGTGATCCTGGCGGCGCATTGCGCCGTCATTTTTATTGATATGGACGAAGACCGGTATCACCCTCCGAAATGCAATTCAATCAACATCGTAATTCATTTTTATTCTTTTTCATTTAGCACTTTACGCTTAAAAATAAATATGATATAATGCAATTCGGTTCGTTTCCGGACCGGGCCTGCAACTCTATAAAATGAAGTTTGCAAGTTTGAGAACAAATTCCGCCGTTTTTACGCAGCCGCTATACGGCATGAACAGGAGGAATCCCTATGCCTCTGGGTATTTCCGCAAAGTGTCGCAGCATCGCTCCTTCCGCCACGCTGACCCTGGACGCCAAGGTAAAAGCTCTGCGCGCTGCAGGGGAAAAAGTAATTGGCTTTGCAGCCGGCGAACCGGATTTTGACACCCCCCTCCCCATTCGGGACGCCATGAAGGAAGCGCTGGACAAGGGAATGACCCGCTATACACCCGTCCCCGGAACCATTGAGCTCAGGGATGCCATTATCAAAAAGATGCAAAAGGATTTTGGCCTCACCTATACCCGGGATGAAATCATCGTCTCCAATGGAGCGAAACACTCCCTGTATACCGCCCTGCAAACCCTCTGTGACCCCGGTGATGAAGTGATCATCCCCACACCCTGCTGGGTCAGCTATCCGGAGATGGTTCGCATGGCAGGAGGCGTTCCAATCTTTGTGGAAGCCGGCGAAGAGGAAGGCTTTATCCCTTCCCTGGCCAGCATTGCCTCCGCCGTGACACCTAAAACCAAGGCTTTTATCCTCACCTCCCCCAACAACCCCAACGGTACCGTCTGGGGGCAGGACATTCTGGAAGCCTTGGCTGCACTGTGTGTTGAAAAGGATTTCTATATTCTTTCCGATGAAATCTATGAAAGACTACTCTACGACGGCAAGGAGCATGTCTCGATGGCCTCCTTTGCTGCCCTCTCCCCTCAGGTAAAGGCACGTACTTTGCTGGTGAACGGTGTAAGCAAAACCTACGCCATGACGGGCTTTCGCATCGGCTACACCGCAGGTCCCAGGGACGTAATCTCCGCCATGACCAACTACCAGAGCCAGGCCACCTCAGCCCCCAACACCCCGGCCCAGTATGCGGCCACCGTCGCCCTCTCCATGCCCCAGGACTGTGTAGAGGAAATGCGCAAAGCTTTTGAAACAAGGCGGGATCTCCTGGTGGAAGGGCTGAACGCCATCCCCGGCATCCATTGCGTAAAGCCGCAGGGGGCTTTCTATGTGATGATGAACATCTCCGCTTTGCTGGGCAAGCGCTTGGATGACCAATTCATCGCCAACACCTCGGACTTCGCGGAGGCCCTTTTGGAGAAGATGCATGTGGCTGTGGTCCCAGGAAACGCCTTTATGTCCGAAACCTGCTGCCGCCTGAGCTACGCCACCGCAACGGAGGAAATCAAAGAGGGGCTGCGCCGTATCGCCGCCTTTGTCAAGGACCTGCGGTAATCCTGCCCGCCTTCATCAAAGCGGTGCGGCCTTCTGCCGCCTGAAAGGAGTGCCTTCATGATCACATTCAGCAAAAAAAACAACCTGCTCATGCAAGCCAACTACCAGTACGATCTTCAGGATGTGGCCGAGCCGAACCTGTACAGGGAAATCTTTGATTATCAATCCATCCCCAAAATTGCCTTCAACAACCGGGTGGTGCCCATGGGCATGCCCAGCGAAATATGGATGACCGATACCACTTTCCGGGACGGTCAGCAAAGCGTCAGCCCCTTTACTCCCGCCCAAATCGAGCATCTTTTCAAACTGATGTCCCGCCTGGGCGGTCCAAACGGCCTGGTGCGGCAAAGCGAGTTCTTCCTGTATACCGCCAAGGACCGGGAAGCTCTGGAGCGTTGCCAGGCCTTGGGCCTTGCATTCCCGGAGATCACCACCTGGATCCGGGCCAACCCGAAGGATTTTGAGCTGGTGAAAGCTGCCGGGGTGAAGGAGACAGGCATTCTGGTCTCCTGCAGCGATTATCACATCTTCAAGAAGATGCACATGACCCGCCGCCAGGCCATGGAGCAATACCTGAGCATCGTCAAGTCCGCGCTGGACATGGGCATTATCCCCCGCTGCCATCTGGAGGACATCACCAGGGCCGACTTCTACGGTTTTGTACTTCCCTTCGCGGAGCAGCTGATGATTCTTGCCAGAGAGAGCGGCCTTCCCATTAAGGTGCGTGCCTGTGATACAATGGGTTATGGGATCAGCTATCCCGGCGCAGCGCTGCCCCGCAGCGTTCCCGGCATCATCTACGGCCTCAACCATTACGCCCAGATCCCCAGCGAACAGCTGGAATGGCATGGCCATAACGATTTCTACAAAGTGGTGAGCAATGCAGGCACCGCCTGGCTCTACGGATGCTCCAGCGTCAACTGCTCGCTGCTGGGAATCGGGGAAAGGACAGGCAACTGTCCGCTGGAAGCCATGGCCGTGGAATACCAGGCCCTGCGCGGAGACACCGGCGGTATGGACCTGACCGCAATCACAGAAATCGCTGAATTCATGGAGACGGAGATCGGCATTGAGATCAGCCCCCGCCAGCCCTTTGTGGGCCGCCATTTTAACGTGACCCGGGCGGGTATCCACGCGGACGGCATGCTCAAGGATGAGGAGATCTACAACATCTTTGACACCACCACCATTCTCAACCGTCCTGCCTCCGTTGCCGTAGACAGCCACAGCGGCTTGGCAGGAATCGCTCACTGGATGAACAGCTATTTCCGCCTCAAGCCTCCCCACACTGTGGACAAGAAGGACGAAACCGTGATGGCCGTGAAGAAAATGGTGGATGAGCTGTACCTTCAGGGACGCAACACGGTGATGGGCGATCAGGAACTGGAGATCATGGTGAGGGATGCGGGAATGGAGCGATATGAAAAGCTCCTGTGGCACAGGAGCAGATGATAGGTTATGGTAAAGGATGGGGCAGCCCCTGCCGAAAAGCGCTGCCTGTTATAGCAATGAAGTAAGATTTCCCAGCAGGGTCATGGTGGACTGAACCACTCCATTCATGAGCGTGCCACCCACCAAAACGAGGAACAGCAAGGTTAACAGGAGGGACACACAGATACAGACAATTTTGGGAAGTACCAGGGCCTGCTCCGGCTTGCCTGTGACCCGGCCAAGGAGGCTTCCCATCACAACATAGCTGACGACCGTTCCCAAAAGGGCCACCACCACGGGCAAAGAGGGAACAGCCAGGGCAGCCAGAAGCGCCAACAGGGAAACCGCCACCGTGGGCAATGTCGTCACGGTAAAGCAGCCAAAAACAAGCTCCCAGGAGAAGCGCACCTTGCTGACTGCACACAGGTAGACCAGCATGACAATCAGGGGCAGCAGCATGGCAAAGAGCTGGCAGAGGACAGCGATACCGCCGACGGAAGTCCCAATCTTTCCAGATACATAGCTCACGCCCTGGCTGAGGCTGACAGCGTCGCCCGCCATGGCATATCCGGTTACGGCCGTAAAAAAACCAAAGAAGATCTGCACCATGCCTGTGGCAAAGAACATCCCGCACAGGAAGGTGAACAGCAGCGTCAGCCCTGCCACCACAGGGGTGGTATACCAGTCCCGCCGCTCCATGATCCCTTGCAGCACACTGCCGGGGTCCCGGAAGCAATCTCGCAGCATACCAGGCAGCCGGAACTGAGCGGTTAAAAACGTGTCGGCGTCCCGCCGGTCCGGCATGGTGCCACAATACGAGTTATAGTCTGTGGGATAGCACTGGGGATTGGTGTACTGGGCATAACTCTGCTGAAAGCCCTGTTGATAGCCGGGCTGCTGCCCCGGCTGTCCTCCGGGATAGATATTGCCCTGGGTGGGCGGATATCCCCCTGCGCCAAAGCCCGGAAGAGGCGGCTGGCCCACGGGGCCATACCCCTGGAGGGGCTGGGTTGTCTGAACAAAGGAGGGCTGCTGTCCATAGGGCTGGTAGCCGTTTGAAGAAATCGGCTCATTGCACACATTGCAAAATTGCGCGCCGGGAAGCAAAAGGCTTCCACATTTCGGACAATTCATAGGCGGCTCCTTTCAATGGCATCCGGCAAGCTGATGATATCATGGCCCTTTCGCGGCGTCAATAGAAGCCGGAATCAGGGAAGCGCCCACGCCAAGCTCGGCGGAAATGGATGCGGCCAGAGTCTCGTCCAGCACATACAGCCTCATGTACCCATCCTCAAGGATCTGCCGGGGAGGGAGTCCATTGAGGAAATCACTTAATGCTGACAGGGCATAGTACCGCTCGTCCCAGAAGTCCGGCTCCGTTGCCACCAGGGCCACGCCCATCGTCTCCAGCGTACCGGGGATTTCCTGGGCTGTCAGGTTCATCAGGGGGACGATGGGGTTGCTTGTTAAAACATAGCCCCGGGCTTTCAGAGGGTACTGGTATCCGGCCCGTGTAATGAGGATCTTCTGGTCCTGGGGCACATGGCGCGCTGCCGTCATCAGCAGCCCGTAACGCTCCAAAAATCCGTTATCCAGTAAGGTATGGGGGTCCTCCATCACATTCCGGCTGAGCCGATAGTACGTGGTGGAATAGCCGGTTTGGCTCGTTCCCTGGACAAAGGCGATCAGGCACAGGCAGGCACACAGGAGGAGCGGAAGCTTCTGCCAGGCTTCCCGAAGCCAGGACACCCGGGAGAGGCGGAAGCGGAAATTTTTCCCAAGGCCGCTGAGCCTTATCTCCAGCCAGCCGCGAAAACATGGCCAAGCGTCGGTCAAGGCTGCCAGGGCGGCGCAGGACATGGCCGCTGCCCACAGGAACCACTGAATCGTGTAGCGCTGCATGGTAAGGAAGGAACCGGAAAAGCTATACAGGGGATTGTCCAGCAATCCGGTCATGGGAGCCAGGGTAAATAGGGTCAGGAGAGAGGCGAAGGCCAGCACATTTGCGTTTTCAAGGCTGCTCTCCCGACCGGCTGCCGCAAGCCTGCCATTCCCTTGCTCCGGCTTTCTGATGGATCTCCTCCGCCACAGGAGATATATAACTGCGCCCAGGAGACCCACCATCGAAAGCCGCAGTCCCCAAAGGCCCATGGGGGTGGAGTAGGCCATAACGATATCATCCGCCGCCTTCAGAAAATTCAGATGACGGGTTGTGGCCTCCAGTTTATATTCCCCTGTCATGTACGCGCTATACCATGGGGCGGTAGTATAGGTGGTCATCAACCGCCAGGGGGACATCTGCCCCCATCTGGCATAGCACCACAAATTCCCCGCAAAACCGGTCAATGTGCCAACAGCCCCGGCCAGGGCGATGCCCACGCAGGCCGCCAGCTTCCGCAGGCTCTTCCCCTCGCCCCTGAGCAGCGCCTCATACCAGCGGGAGAGGACCCAGGCGATCACGATAAAAGGCAGCACCACAAAGCAAACAACATGGGCGCTCATCACCACAAAGCACAGGGCGGCAGTCATCAATGCCTTGCCCAGATACTTTTTCCAGTTCCCCATGGGAGTAAGCCCCGAAAAATAAAGGGCGGATATCATCAGGGCGAGGATTCGCCAGATGTCCCGGGGGGCGGTGTTGACGGAGTGAAAGAGGTTGGGAGCCAGGTTTAAAAGAAGCCCTCCCAGCAGCACCCAGCGTTTTTGACTGCGGCACAGAACGATGAGCAAAGCCAAAAAGGCGGCTGCCATGTAAAAGGCGAGCAGCCCCGTGCCAAAGATCATGGGCTTGTCATAGGGATAGCCAAAGCTTTCCCCGGGAGCATGCATGAGTCCCTGAACCATGTACAGCTCCAGCGAAGGAAAGTGGCTGTGGCCCCGAAAATGCCCCACCATTTCCTCCTTCTCCAGGAGCTTGCCCAGGTCCCGGTCCTGGGTGTAGCGAAGGGCCAGGCCCATGTACTCCCCGCTGTCTCCAGGATTGGCTATATTCATGCTGCCCACCATCCTCACAGAAGCGGGCAACAACAACAGGAACATCGCCAAGGCGAAGCACAGGGAAACCAATGAGGGCTTATCAAAGGTACACAGCCGCCGGACAAAGGCCGGAACCTTGGCCAAGGCAGGCAGGAGGGCCCTCCTGTGGTACAGAAGGGTCACCAGCAGATACGCCGCCGCCAGAACTGGCAACACACCGATGTAGATGATCTTGGGCGCACGGGGTAACAAAACCGCCAAAAGCAGGGTCCAGAGGTATTGAACCAAAGGGGTACAAGCAACCCCGCTGAGAAAGGAAGCCACGCGGCTTTTTTTGCTCCAGAGGCTGTGGAGTGCAAAAAAAGCGCCCAATGCCAGCATCTGAACCGCACAGCTAAGCAAATACAGGTTGCGCCAGGCGTTGCCCACATCCAGCCAGGTTGTGCCCAGCAGGGTCTTCCACATCGCAGCCATTTCTGTCATCATGCCTTGCCCTTCCTTCCCACCTTGGCGAGTCGGTCCGTTTCGCAGATGAAATAATCGTTGATGTCGATCTTTTCCTTCAGAAGCCTGGCCCGCTTCTCCCGTCCTTTCTGTTCCAGGGCCGGGTCGGCCAGAAGTTCCTCCGCCTTGTCAGCGGCCTTTTGATATCGGTCCTCCCCCTGTTGAAAGGGGTAGAGCAGTTCAAAGCGCCGGTGCATCTCCTGGGTTGTACCGGAAAGAAGGGTATTTACGTAGATGGCATGGGTACCCAGCACCACGCTTTCACTGGCCATGGTGGCTCCCTCGCTGTAGACCAGCCTGGCAAAGGCCAGCACATGATGAATCAGGGCGTATGGGGTGGAAAGGCGATAGGAGGCCAGACTTTCCGGCAGGGTTCCCTCGTCGCTGACATACACCCTGCCATACTTCTTAAAGCGTTTTACCAGCGCCTCCTTGCCTGCCACATCGAGTCCGCGCCTGCCGATGTCATGGCTGGCATTCCAGGCGGAAAAACGAAGAATGATATAGGGCTCGTCCGGCTCAAATCCCGCCTCCCTGAGGACCTGCTTGTCCGGGGTGAATACGCTGGGGTGGAGGTAGAACAACTCTTTGTAGGTATCCACCCGCTCCTGCTTCTCCCCCAGGTCGGTTAAAAAGGTACGGGGGGTCAAAATCTTGGTGGACAGCCTTTTGCATAGATTGAGGCTGAACTTGCTGACCTCGGTGTCCTCATAGAGCAAATGGGGTTTTCGGCAGACCCAGGCTGCAAAAGCCTGCATGGGGGAGGCCCTGCCAATGAACACATCCGGCCGGAATCGCAGCCCCTGCCAGGTATGCTCCAGGGACAGCCACACCAACAGCAGGGCTTTTTGAAGCACCCCCTTGCCCGTGGTGGTGGCGCAGCGCACATACGCAATGCCATAGGACTCCAATAGTTCTCCAACGCCGCCCCGGTCAATGGCCACAACCTTAACCTGATCGCCCCGGCTTTCCAGGGTGTGCACAATGTGGTGAAACTGATGAACCCAGGCGGGATGATCGATGGTCAGCAGGATTTTCACTGGTAGAATACCTCCGGCTTCTCATCCGGAGTGGTGGGGGCAGCTTTACGCACCTGATAGAGAATACGGTTTTCATTGCGGTTGATTCTTACCATGCTCTCCATGGCCACGCCAAAGGAGAACATCAAGATGGCGATGAGGAGGCAGAAGGCAGCAATGAGGCCAGCGAACAGATAGGGCGAAAAGTAGCCCACCCGCAGGTAATGGATCAGAAACATTCCCCCAAAGAACAGCGCAGGCACCATGAAGATGCCCCCAATCATGCCAAAAAAGCGCATGGGGTAATAGTCCCGCATGAGCCCCAGAAGAATGCCGCTGGTTTTTTTCAAGTACTGCAGAATACTGCCCGCCACCCTGCTCTTGCGCTCGGGAAAGTAGGTAACCCGGATGGGAACTTCCTTCATGGTCAGGTTATGGAAATGAAAGCAGATAAATGATTCCTGGGTGTAGGTGAAGCGGCCGTAAAAGTTGATTTTCAGAAGCGTCTCCCGGCTATAGGCCCGAAATCCGCAGCTCACATCGGAGAACTTCTGGCCGCAGAAGCGGCTGATGAGGCTGTTCATACGGGCATTTCCCCAGCGCTTCACAGGGGGCATGTGGGGTATCTTCTCCCCCCTGAGAAACCGGGAGGCGGTCACAAAGTCCGCCTCCTGGTTCACAAGGGGCGCAATCAGCCTGGCGATATCATCAGGGTCAAACTGGCCGTCCCCATCCATGTTCACCATCAGGTCATACCCATGATCGATGGCATAGTCCACCGCGCTGCGGAAGGCCTGGCCCAATCCCTTGTTCTGCTTGTGGCGGATCACCGCCGCGCCGGAGGAAAAGGCCAGATGGGCGGTATCGTCGCTGCTGCCGTCGTCCACCACCAGCACGCGCACAAAGGAAACGCCCTCATACGCAGTGGGAATCGAGCGGATCACCTGGGCGATTTTTTCTCCTTCATTAAAACAGGGCAGGGCGATCAACAGCTTCATGGCGTGTCACTCCTTTGATCCTCGGGTTGCGGCCCGGCGCAAAGAGCCAGCAGAAAAGGGGTACAGAAGTACAGGGGCATGGCATAACGGATGTACCCGTTTACTGCGGACAGCAGGCATCCCGCCAGACAGAACAAAGCGGGAGCCGCCGCCAGCAATAGCCTTTTAGGACGGGAAGAAAGCAGCGTCACCAGGACAAAGAGCACCACCCAGCCATACAGACCCGGCGAGACCAGCAGGCGACCCAGGGAGATACCTGTCGGAATGTCCATGGCCGCTTTCAGGTTCGAGCTGGCAGGGTTCACAGAGAAAGGAAAGCGGGGGTTCAGGTCCTCGATACGGCCCTGTTTGCCAATCAGCAATGTGGGCTTGATGGTGGACAGATAACCGGGGCAGAGGTAGCCGTAGGAATTATGGAAGGCAGCGCTGAAATAGGTGGCTGCATGGCGGGGTGTCAGATGGAGCCAGAGCCGAAAGAATGCCTGCTTCTCCTGCGCCGTGGCCTGCCGATTCCAAAGCAGTTTGATGGGGTCGCTGAGCTCGCCATTGTAAACGGCTTTGATCTGCTCCCAGTCCAGAACTGCCGCGATCACCTGTCTCTCGTCCTCCGTCAGGCTTTCCGGCTCGGAAGCCACCACCCGCGCCACCTGCTGGAGGGGCAGGGAATACTCCTCCGTCTCGGGCATTGGCGCAATGGGGAGCAAGGGAAGTAAAACCAGGCGCAGGCCCAGCCAAAGGGTTGCCGTGATGGCCAGAGCAAGGGCGGGACACAGCCAAAGCCGCGAAACGGCTCCCTTTCGGCCTTGAAGGAGAGCCCAGATCAGCAAGGGGACCAAAGTCAGCAAGAGCACATAGACCCCCGGATTTCGCAACAGCAGCACCAGGGCGGCGGAAAGGCTCAGACAAAGCGTGCCCGGCTTCCCTTCCTGGTTCAGTCCGCACCGGTACTGCTGAAGCAGTTTCCATACCTCCATGGAAAACCACAGCACCGCCATGGCAAAGTTCGTATCCTTGCCAACACAGAAGGCGAACAAAGGAAAAACAGGACACAGGGCCAGAAAAGCCAGGGAAGCCCATAGCAGCCATCGGGGAACGGAAGCCTCAGCCATGGATTGCAAGAGGTTCCCCAGCAGCAGGGCCATGAGCAGCGCCTGAAGGCAACAGTACAGAGCCACTCCGGTATCCGGGCTGCCCAATGCAATTCCCAGCCTGGCAAAAGCTCCCAGCAGGAAAGTCTGAAACACGGGGTTTCCCGCCTCCAGGGGCAGGATGCCAAAAATTTCCTTCAGCTGGGTGATGCTGTCATTGCTGACAACGCCGGGGAAGGTACAGAAATAGTAGGGGATCCAGGCCAGGAAAAGGATTGCGGATAGCATAAGCCAGGCCCGGCGCCCGGCACAAAGGCCGTGCACTGCCACGGCTTTTGTGGCACTCTTCTCCCCTTTTCCCAGGGCGCTTTGCAGCAGCACCATGGCTCCATAATAAAATGGAACCCTTCCGCTCCAATAGAGCGCGGTACGCAGCACCGACTCTCTGCCCGCACGCAGAAGCTCCGTGGTACCCCAGGCCGCAAAGCTCTGGCCCAAAGTGAGAACCCCGGCGAAGAAGGCCGCCAGCAGCCACAATGACACATGTCCAAAGGGCTTTTCCATCCGGGACAGACGCCAGAACACGATAGCCGCCAGGGCTGCGGCCAGGATGCTCCCCACCGTATCCAGGGGGAGCATCCGAGGCATGTCCTGAAGAAGCTCCCTCCACTGAACGGCAACGGCTCCCAAAGCCAGAGCGAAAAAGATTAAACAAAGAGGGGTGGCTATGCTCCGGCTTGGCCGTTTCACCTTCCACCGCCCCCTTTCGATGTGCAACAGCATCCTTTCTCTTTCCAGAGCCTCTATGAAACCTACACAGACAGCAGTATCTTATCGTTTTTTGGCACATCTGTCAACGCGGCCTTCCCTTGCCAAACCCGCCCTTTTGCTTTATCATGGGAAAGCCGAGGCATAGAAGGAGGCGTTTGATCTGTGAAGGAGATCACCCGATGTACCCGCTGTGTAATGGACGATGCTTCCGACCCCACCATCCGTTTTGACGAAAAGGGACAATGCAACTACTGTACCAAGGCCCTGGCCGAAAAGGATTCCGTCTATTTCCCGGACGCGGAGGGAGAGCGGAGGCTGAATGCCCTGGTGGACACCCTTAAAAAGGAGGGCCAGGGCAAGGAGTATGACTGCATCATGGGTCTGTCCGGAGGGCTGGACAGCAGCTATCTGCTCTATCTGGGGCACAAGAAGGGTCTGCGGATTCTTGGCGTGCACATCGATGATGGCTTTGACACGGACATCAGCAAGGCGAACCTGGCGCGGCTGGTGAAGGCAACAGGCATCCATTATGTGGTGGTGACCCCTGACGGCCCCCAGTTCTATAATCTGAGCAAGGCTTACATGCGGGCGGGGGTGGCCAACCTGGCCGCGCCTCAGGACAATGTTCTGTTTGCGGAAATCTATGCCCTGATGCGGGAAAAGAAAATCAGGTATTTCCTAAGCGGCGGCAACTGGGCCCTGGAATGTATCTTCCAGTGGGGAAACACCCACACATCCACCGATGTGGTCAACATGAAGGACATCAACCGCCGCTTTGGCGACACGGATCTGAGCCGCCTCAAGTTCCTCACAGCCTATCGCCGGGTATGGGATCAGTTCGTGCTGGGCATCCAAAGCCCCCGGCCCCTTAACTATATCGACTACAACCGTGACCGGGCCTTCCGGGAGCTCAAGGAGTTCTGCGGCTTTGAATACTATGGCCGCAAGCATCTGGAAAATATATTTACGGCTTTCACCCAACTGGTCTGGTTTCCCCAAAAGTTTGGGGTGGACAAGCGCACCGCCCATCTGAGCAGCATGATTGTCAGCGGGCAGATGACCCGGGAGGAGGCCATAACGGAGCTCTCCCATCCACTATACGACGAGTCCATGATGGCAGGGTATCTGACCCTGATCAAGGAAAAGCTGGAGATGTCCGATGAGGAGTATGAGGAAATCATGGCGGCTCCTGCCCACGATCATGCGGAATACCGCATTGATCCCACGCTGATTGCGGTGCGTTGGCTGCGCAGAGCGCTTAGAAGGCTATGATGGGCAACTTCCCTGATAAGAAAGGAATCCTTTTGTGAAAAAACCGGACTGGAAAAAAACAGCCTCCCTGGTACTGCTTCTCCTTTTGCTTTTCCTGCTGGCGGCCTATATATACCAAAACCGGGCGGACATGCAAAAGCTGCTGATGCTCAGTCCAAAGACAATCACCCTGCTGCTGGCCCTGGGCCTGGGAAGCGCTCTGGTAAACTGCGTATACCATCTGGTAATTTTACAAACCTACGCTTTGCCCCTGAGCCTGACGGATTGGGTGGGCGTGGTCAGTGTCAGCAATGTTCTTGCGCTGGTACTGCCTCTGAGGGCGGACCTGGTGTTCTCCGCTGCGTATTACAAGCGTGTGAAAGGCCTTGCCTATACGAAGTCCGTCAGCATGGCGGCCGGGAACATTGTCTTTGGGGTGGCCTTTTCACTGTTGCAAATCCTGGTGTCTCTGCTATGCGTGGGACTGCTCAAGAGGCAATGGCCGGTGACGCTGTGGGTTCTCCTGTGCCTGGGCACGACGGCTCTGGGAGCATTTATCGCCCTGACCCTGTGGGCGCCGGGCCGGAACACCCGACTTTTCCAAAAATTCCGCCTGTTGCAGGAAGTGGCGGAGGGCTTTACCGCCCTGCTTCGGAACCGAACCATGCTTTGGAAGGTGCTGGGCTGCCTGATATGCAACAACCTGTTTCAACTCTTTCTCTACCAGGTCTGCTTTCAGGCCATCGGGCTGCCCGTCGCCTTGTATGAAGCCCTGTTCTATAACAGCGTCAGCTGGCTCTCCAGCATCGTGGCCATCGTACCGGGGAATATCGGCATCAAGGAAGGCGTTATGGGCGTGGCTACGTTGCTGATGGGCGCGCTGATGCAAAACGGCGTAGCGGTGTCCCTGCTGCAGCGGATGACTCTGACGGTGGTGCAGCTTTGTCTGGGCACGATCTTTGCCATCCCGGTGTACCGACGCTTCCGCCAGGGGCATGAAGGGACTTGACGATGAAAACCTATCAGGAGCACTTCTTGTTACGAACCACCCACTGCGACTTCACCGGACGCTGGCGGCCCAGCGATATCCTGGCCGTCATGCAGGAGCTTGCGGGGATGCATGCCCATCTACTGGGCTGCGGCCGGGATGCCACCCTGGAGCAAAACCTGGTATGGGTGCTGTCCCGCACGGAACTGGTGATGGACCGCTACCCGGTGGTCGGAGAGACGATACGGGTGGAGACTTTTCCAGCACCCAACAAGCGCTGGTTTTTCCCCCGCTATTTCATCTTCCATGACCAGCAGGAACGGGTCATCGGCAAGGCAGGTACCCTATGGCTGCTGATGGATACCGTGCACAGGACAATGTCCATCTCCCAGGAGGTGCTCCGCTGCCTGCCGGACAATTCCGACCTGACACCGCCCCTGGACATGCCCGGAAATATCGCCCCACTATCCGCACAGCCCCTGCTTATTCCACAGATACCCCTGTATACGGACATTGATGTAAACGGTCATGTGAACAACACCCGTTATGCCGACTGGCTTTGCAACGCATTGGGCATCGATGCCATGGGAGAGTATGAAATTGCACGGCTGCTGATCCACTATACACGGGAGATTCTGCCGGGGGATCAGCTGATCATGGCCTTGCAAAGGGAAGGCGTGTCCTTTCGGCTTACCGGCCAGGCTGGGGAGGAAAAGCGCTTCATCATGGGAGGGATGCTGCGCAAGAGGGTCGAACAGGAACGCTGAGCCTTGCTCTTACACAGAAAAATACATCTGCAAAAAAGACGGCCCCTGCTTCTTCTCAGGGCCGTCTTCTTAATTATGGATCAAGACCGAATCAAAGCTTGTTGACCAGTTCATACAGCTCTTTGTCAAAATGCTTTTGCATATTCAGCGCATCGGCGATGGGCATGCTGAATACCCGTCCATGGCGGACACCCACGGCCTGGTTGATCATGCCCCGGTTCAGGAGCCGCACGGCCATGTTGCCCGCTTCAAAGGCAAAGGCACTGTCGTAGGCGGTGGGAATGGCTCCCCGCTGGGTGTAGCCGATCACGGTGGCGCGAACCTCCACCCCTCCGCACTTGCGCTTGAGGATGCTGGCCAGACGTTCGGCAGTGATGGGTTCTCCTTCATAGACTTTCTTTCCGTTTTCGTTGAGGAACTTGCGCCAGTCGAATTCCTTCATCTTGTGCCAGCAATGCTCGCCAATGACCAATGTGGCCCGGGTATTGCCTGCCGCAATCAGGCTGTTCAGCCGATCGGCCACCTCATCCACGTCCCATTCCATCTCGGGTACCACCACCATCTCGGCGCCGGTGGCAATGGCCGTACGCATGGCGATGTCTCCGGCATTGCGGCCCATCACCTGCACCACGGCAGGCCGGTCATGACTGCGGCTGGTAGCCCGTACGGAACGTACCGCATCCACACAAACGTTCACGGCAGTGTCATAGCCCAGGGTTGACTCGGTATAGCCCAGATCGTTGTCAATGGTTCCGGGAATGCAGATGCAAGGCATCCCAAGCTCGCTGAGGCGCAGCGCGCCTTGAAAGCTGCCGTCGCCGCCAATGACCACCAGGGCATCCACGTCGATCTTGCGCAGGTTTTGGAAGGCCTCCCTCTGGACCTCCGGCTTCTTGAATTCCTCGCAGCGGGCGGTGCGCAAAAAGGTGCCCCGCTGGTCGGCAATATCCAGCACCGTTTCCAGGTCCAACAGCGTGATATCGTCCTCCGGGTCGTCGCTCAAGCCCAGCAGGCCGTTATACCCCCGCTTGATTCCCATCAGCTGGATTCCATACATGGCAGCCGTGCGCGCTACGCTCACCACAGCCGCATTCATACCGGGACTGTCGCCGCCGCTGGTTAAGATGCCAATCTTCTTCATAATCCTCTCTCCTTCATCCTCAAGGCAGGCTCGCACCGCGACACAGGTGGATGATCGCCCACATTATAGTATATCAAGGAGAGAGGGGAAAGCGCAAGTCCTCCTCCCCAGGGGAGTCCTCCCCCGCCTGCTCCGCTTTCTTCCCGTGAACCGTTTCCCCTGCTCCCATGGGAGGCAGGGCGTAGGCATAGCTCTCATCCACACCGCCCACATGTTTCAGATAGGCAGTGGGGCTTAACCCCACCACCTGCTTAAACTGCTTGCTGAAATGGTAGGGGTCCGGCATGCCCACTTCCATCCCCGTCTGTTTAACATTCATGCCGCCCCGAAGCAAAGTTTTGGCGCGCTCCATTTTCAGAAACTGCAGGTATCCCAGGGGCGGGATGTCCAGCTCCGAAGAAAAGCGTTTGCGAAAGGTCTCCACAGGCATCCGGCTGATCGCCGCCATTTCCGCCAGGGAAAAGGAATCCTTGTAATGGTTCGCCCTGAGGGTATCCACTACCCGTGCGATTTCGTGACTGAGGGTGACTGAGGTGGCGATACTCTGGCCGCAGTGGGCCGCGATGATTCCCCAAAGCAGCTGGGCCAACTGAAAGCTGGCATCCCCCGTGCCGGAATGGCGCACCAGTACCTGCACGATCTGGCGTGTCAGAAGCACCTGGGTGGGCAGCATGCCCTGCCGGGCGGGTAAAGAACTGAGGGCGTTCATCTGCCTGAGAAATCCCTGGGTTAAGGGGCCTTGCAGAGAAAACCATAAAAGCCTCGCGTCTTTGGCTTCTTCTAAAATGCAATCTCCCTTTTGGGGCGGAATCACCAGGCAATCCCCCTTTTTCATGAGGATCCGCTCTTCGCCAAAACGGAATACCAGGCTATCCTCATCTACGATGAGCCATTGGTAGTAGGGGGATACACTGAGCTGATAGCGCTCCTGCAGGAGGATCGCACTCCCTGCGCTGTGAATCCAAATACCGCTTTGCTGTACCAGGGGGTTGGGAACATGGACCCCCTCCACAAAAACACCGAGTTCTTCATCGGACGAATTGGAGGGAAGGGACATAAATATCGTGCTGGGCATGCTCCGTTCCTTTCTGTTGCCTTGCATGAAAACCACAGGATACAAGAATACAATCCTGCAGAAATCTCAAGGATTATTGTAATGCTCGGAAAAGAGCCTTGTCAAGAGATTGCTGCCGAAAATTATCCGTTTTTCTCCCAAACTATACAACTTGCTTGTTCCGTTTTCATGCACGCCTGAAAGTCACTCTTGCATACGTACCCAGGCCAGCGCCAACACTCCCTGTCCGGTATGGGTACCCACAATGGGGCCAATGCCCACCTCCCGCACATCTTCCCCCAGCAGGTTCTTTTTTTCCAATGCTTCCCGCAGGGCTGTCAGATCCATAGGCGCCATGGCAGAGGCGATATGAACCGGATAATCGGGGTCCCTTGGCTGTGAAAGAAGCTGCTTGGCAAACCACTCGTGGCTTCTGCGCCTCCCCCGGGTCAGGCCATCCTGCTCCAGCTTTCCTCTGACCAGGCGAATCATGGGCCGGAGGTTTAGCGTCGTGCCCAATCGTGCCGTGGTCACCGAAAGGCGGCCGCCCATGACCAGATGCTTCAGGTTTTGGACCTGGCCCACCAGGGAGATGCGCTCCCTAAGGGCGCTGATCCGGGACAAAATCTCTTCCACCGGCATATCGCAGTCCCGCATGCGTACGGCCTGCCAGATCAGAATCTGCTGCCCCAGGGAAGCGTTCAGGGAGTCCACCAAAAAAATACGGGAAGCGTCCTTTTGCATATCCCGTGCAATGGTCGCGCTCTGAAAGGTGCCCGAGAGTCTGCTGCTGCCCGTGATGCACAGCACATCATCGCCCTTTGCCAGCGCATCCCTGAAGGCCTGGTCAAAGGCCTCCGGCGTCACCTGGCTGGTCTTGGGCAAAACCTTTGCACTGGACAACTTGAGATAGAATTCATCGGTGGTGAGGTCCACCCCGTCCGCAAAGCTCTCCTCCCCAAAGAGCACATGCTGGGGAAGAACCACCACGCCTTCCCGGCGGGCTTCCTCCTGCCGGATATCACTCATGCTGTCGGTAACGATTTGGATCATGAATGTTCTAGCTCCTTTTGCGTAAAATAACGATCCACGCTGTCCAGCGCTTTTAACAGAATGGTCAGTTCCTGATCGCTGATCAGCCCCATGACCGCCTCCACCATCTCCTGATGAAAGGCTTTGTGTTTGTCCTGAATTTTTAGTGCCTTCTCCGTCGGACGTATATAGATCACCCGCTTGTCCTCCCGCCCCTGTTCCCGAAGCAGATACCCTTTGCGCTGGAGGGTTGTCACAGCTACGGACAGGGAACCGGGGGTTACGTGGAGCTGCCTGGCAAGCACGGTCATGCGCGGCTCACTGGCCTCGCACACCGCTTCGATGACATGAACCTCCCGGATACTCAGACCGGGGACGCTGAGGGTGCTTTCCTCAATGCGCAGGATGTCGTTGAACAGGGTCACCAGCATCTGGTTAAGTGTGGCATGAGCGGATTGCATAACGGCCTCCTTTCAATATTGTTTGAAATTCAAACAAACAGAACATGAATTTGAACATCAATACTTCGATGTTCAAACAAACGGATTATAGCATCGGTCCCCTTCCCTGTCAAGCCGGAAAACGCATCCGGCGACAGGCGGTTAATATACGGAAAATAAAGGGTTTGAAGCATTTTCCAACATACCGCAAGGCATTTTCGCAAACGCTTGCCCTAGATAATTCTGAGGAAACGAGGCAGCAGACATGCATCATAAAAGCCGGCATCCCCATAACGGACGCGTTCGGAGAACCATTGGCATCCTATTGAGCGCGTTGGTGGTGCTGGGTTATCTCTCCCCCCCCGCCATGTTTCTGCGGGAGCTTCCCCCCTCCATCACCCTGGCCCTGGGCCAGGAGGCGTTGGTAAACGGCGGCTTTCCTCTCTCCGTATCCGTCAAAGAGGGGGACGTCCAGGCCCTCAGTTCCCTGGATGAGCAGCTGGGAGGCGTGCGCCTGAAAGCCGGAAGCCAGGGCAAGAGCACAGCCACCATCAACCTTTTTGGCCTGCTGCCTCTCAAGGATTTGGAGATCGACGTCCAGGATGACCTTTGGCTCTACCCTGGCGGTCAGGCTGTGGGAGTGGCCCTGTACACCCAGGGCGTGCTGGTGGTGGGTACCAGCGACCTGTCCGGTGTGGAGGGGCAGAGCCCGGCGCGCCTGGCGGGACTCAAGGCCGGAGATCTGATCACCCAGATCAATGGGGAGACCCTACAGGGAACCGCCCAGCTTCAAAACATTGTGGCTTCCTCAGGCGAGAAAGCCCTGCCCCTCACCGTGAAACGGGGGGATTCCCTGCTTACCCTCACCCTCTCCCCCAAGCGGGACCGGCAGTCCGGCCTGTACCGCATCGGGGCCTGGGTTCGGGACAGCACTGCCGGGGTGGGCACTCTCTCTTTCTATGGGAAGGTTCAGCGCCAGGATGAGCCGGCACCTCAGGGAATCACCTACGGTGCTTTGGGCCACGCCATCACGGACAGCGACACCCAGCAAATTCTCACCGTCGGCCGGGGAGAAATTATGCTGGCGGACGTGGTAGACGTGCGCAAAGGCAAACGGGGCGTACCCGGCGAACTGAAGGGGTCCTTCCTGCGGGAGCATCGGGTGCTGGGCAACATCGCCCTGAACAACACCTTCGGCATCTATGGCCCTCTCACCGCTCCTCCACCGCATCCCCTCTATCCCGACGGCCTGCCCATCGGCCGAAAGGATGCGGTTCACACGGGGCCCGCCACCATTTTAAGCACAGTGGACGCTGAGGGCATGAAGGAATATGACGTGGAAATCGTCGAAGTGAACCGGCAGACCACCCCCACCCCCCGCAGCATGGTGTTGAAAGTCACCGACCCCGAGCTTCTGGAAAAGACAGGGGGCATTATCCAGGGCATGAGCGGCAGCCCCATCATCCAGGATGGCCGGCTCATCGGCGCAGTTACCCACGTTTATGTGAACGATCCCACCATGGGCTACGGGCTGTTTATCGAATGGATGCTGGCACAAAAGTAACGGGGAGGAAGAGGACCCCTAGTTCAGCTCCACAGTCGCGTGCATCCCAATCCAGACTCCTTTGGGTGCTTCAAAGTCAAAATAGACCGCAAAGCGGCTGATGTCCTCCTCAGAACCCAGGAGCGAGATGGATGCCACCACGGCCGGGATTGGCGGAAGGCCCAGCTCCTCAAAGCGGACGTTCACCCTGTCCCCCTGGGCCAGGCTTCCAACATCCCCTTCCTCCACACGGCCCAGAAGTTGATATTGGCCGGCCGGGTAAGCGGTTATGAGGGTTTGGTCCTTTTGTACGGAAGCGCCCTGGGACACCAGAACCTGGTGGACGATCAGGTCTGCAGGGGCTATCAGGCGGGTGGTGCCGGGAGAATAGCGGCGCTCCGCCTCCAGCGCGTCCGGTACATAGGTAAAGAGCAGGTCTCCGGGCTTCACCGGATCCCCGGGCTTTACCGCAATGGAAAGAATGGTGCCGCTGGCACTGGCCAGGGCGGGAGCCACCGCGCTTAAATCGCCCCGGGCCAGCCGGTACTTGTCCTCATAGGACGGGTCACGGTAAATCTTCACCCTTTCGGTAAAGACCAGGTCCCCGCCCATTACCGCAACGGTAAAGTTGGGACCGCTTACACTGGTGATGAGGCCCTGGGCGCTGTGCTTTTCATTGACGGAAAGCAGATAGACCGGGGTGCCCACCAAAAGGGTGCGATTGGCGACAGAATTGTAACCGGTATAATAGTTTGCATGGATCTCATAGCGGTTGGCATGCTCAATGGCAATCACCGAGCCAAAGCGTGCAGCCGCGCCGTCAGCGCTGTCCCCAGGCTGGGCGTATACCGCGGCTACGGTACCTTCCACGTCCGCATAAACGCTCTTGGGCTGGATATCCAGCAGGGTGGCGCCTGCAGGCACCGCTTCCCCCTCCCGCAGGAGATGGGGAAGCAGGTTTCCGCTGACTGGAGCCTTTAGCGCCCATTCCTCTTTTGCGATCACCTGGGCGCTGATGATGATGTCCTTTCCAGCCGTTTGGGCATAAGCGGGCATCCAGGGAGCCAGGCACAGGAAAAGGGCAAGGCAGAAGGCCCACAGGCCGAAGATTGCTTTTTTCATTTAAGTTTCCTCCTTTGGAATCGGGTATGCAGCGGGGCTGTAAGCATCAGTTGCTGCGCAGGGCGTCGATAGGGTTCAGGTTGCTGGCCTTTCGGGCAGGTGCCCATCCGAAGATGATTCCCACCGCCAGGGAGAAACCCACCCCCAGGCCGATGGCGGAGGGAGAGAGCACAAAGGTAATGTCCATCAAACCGGCCAGAAGCATGCTGATGGCCACGCCCAAAATCATCCCGATGGCCCCGCCCAGCAGGGAGAGCAAAATGCTTTCAAATAGAAACTGGACCTGTATGCTGCGGGGGCGGGCCCCCAGGGCTTTGCGAAGGCCAATCTCGCTGGTGCGTTCGGTGACGCTCACCAGCATCATGTTCATGATGCCGATACCGCCCACCAGAAGGGCGATGCTGGCGATGCCCGTCAGCAGGCTGGTCATCAGGCCCATTAGGGTATTCATCACGTCCAACAGGCTCTCCATGTTAATCACACGATAGCTGTCTTCCTTGTAATTGAAGGCACGGTCCAGAGCCGCCTCCAACTCCTCCACGGTGTCCTGCGTGATGTTGCTGTCCTTGAGGTATACATCCAGGGAGGTGATGTCCTTCAGCCCCAGCAAGCGCATGTAGGTGGTGTAGGGGAGGATGACCTTCCCATCGTCTCCGCCGCCGCCCATCTGTGCCAGCACGCTGGTATCGCCCTCATCACTGAGCAGGCCCACAATCCTCAAGCGCACGCCGTTCACCACAAGCTGCTGATCCAGGGGGTCCTGGCCGGAAAACAAGGCCTCCGCCAGGTTGCTGTCAATGATGCAGACCCGGCTTTTCTGCTCCTGATCGATGGGCAAAAGGGGGCGGCCCCTTTTCATGGTGTCGGCTTCCCGCCGGAAATGGGCAAAGCCTTTGCCCTCGATGGTTACATCCTCCTGCAGGGTGCCGCCGTAGACCACACTGAGTGTGGTGGAAAAGCTGGGAGAGGTACCGGACACATTATCCAGCTTTTCAATGGTTGCCAGATCCTTTTCCGAAAGTCCCACTTTCAGGGGTGTCCCCGAAACGGAGACGGTTACCATGCCCGTTCCCAGGCTCTCAAACTGGGTGGTCATTTCGTTTTGGGCGCTTTGCATCACGGTAATCAAAGTGATGATCGCCATGACGCCAATGATAATGCCCAATATGGTGAGGAAGGAGCGCATCTTGTTGCCCAGAATGTTGGCGATGGACATGCGCAGGCTTTCCCTAAGCATCCTCCATCCCCCCTTCGCTGAGCCTTCCGTCCAGGATGGTCACAACCCGGGAGGCATTTTGGGCAATGCTCCGGTCATGGGTGATCATGATGATGGTACGGCCTTCAGCATTCAGCTCCCGAAACAGGCCCATCACCTGCTTTCCCGTAGCCTGATCCAGTGCCCCGGTCGGCTCGTCCGCCAGCAAAATGGTGGGGTTGGTTGCCAAAGCCCGCGCAATCGCTACCCGCTGCTGCTGGCCACCGGAGAGCTGGTTGGGGAGATGGTACAGTTTTTCTGTCAGGCCGACCCGGTTCAGCATTTCCTCCGCCCGAATCCAACGTTTGTGCGGGGACATGCCGGCATAGACCAGGGGAAGCTCCACATTGCCCAGGGCATTCAGCCTGGGCAGAAGCTGAAAGGACTGAAACACGAAGCCAATCTCCTTGTTGCGGATGGCGGCCAGCTCGTTGGGTTCCAGATCCTGGATGCGGCGGCCGTGAAGAATGTACTCTCCGGAGGTCGCAGTATCCAGACAGCCAATGATGTTCATCAGGGTGCTTTTTCCCGAGCCGCTGGGGCCCAGCACGCTAATAAACTCTCCCTCCTGGATGGAGAGACAGACATCCCGCAGCACGGGCTGCCATTCGTCCCCCATCCAGTAAGCCTTGCAGATGTCGGTCATCTCAAAATACGGACGCCCGGAGGATGTATCTTGCATTGTCTCTCCCCCGTCAGTCGCCCATGGCGGCTTCCATGTCATCCCGGTCCTGGCGCATCTGTTTCATGGACTGCCGGGAGCCGCCCATCATAAAGAACCGGCTTACATCCGTGTCCAGATAGTAGACCGCCTGCCCCTGGGAAAGGCCGCTTACAATTTCCACGTTCTGACCGTCTGAGATCCCGGTCTCCACGTACTGAACACTCATGCTGCCCTCCGGGGTTTTGATCAGCACATAGGGTTTGTTATACTCATCGTAGGCCAGGGCCTTCACGCTGATGCTGGCACAGCCCTTGGCCTCCTTATGAAGCATGTTGACCTCCACGCTCATACCCGAACGGATATTGTCTGTGGCATCGATCTGCAGCTTCACCTCATAGAAGCTGACGCCGCCCTGGGTGGTGGCATCCCTGGCGATTTCGCGAACCACCCCGGTGACCGTCTCATCCAGGGCATTCAGATACACCGTGCCCTGCTTGCCCAAAGCCAGGGCTCCGATGTCATACTCATCCACGTCCACGCTGATTTCCAGGGAATCGTAGTCCACAATCCGCGCGATCTGGGAGCCTGCCTGAAGCTGGTCCTCCGGGTCTACGAACAGCTCGTCAATGGTGCCGCTTACCACAGCCGCCACCCGGGTCCCATCCGTACCCCGAAGCAGGGGTTGGCCTTCTGTGACCTTATCCCCCTCCTTTACGTACAACTCCTTGATCTTGACAGGCTCCTTTGCGGTCTGCACCTTATCGGTGACAGGTGTCAAATTTCCAAAAAAGCTATAGTACGTAGCGATATCCCGGATTTTGACGATGTCCTGCTCATACAGCTGCGCAGCCTGCCGGTTCATCCGGACCATCCCGTAGGCTGCCACAGCGACAATCAGCATCAGCACAATCCGGGGCCATTTTTTTCTGTGTTTCTTTTTTGGACCGGGGACAGGTTGATTTTTCTGAGGCATGAAAGAAATCCTTTCTTGGGCTGAGGACGGTATCCCTTCCTGTTCAGCCGGCGCGGTCAGGCCGCGATGGATGAAGTATAAATCGACTAACATTCTTTGTAAAGGGAAAGCGGCCCCCATCAGGACCATTGGGAACGGTTTTACAGTGCGTTCACATTTGTGAAAGGGTTCCGTCCTCCTTCACGGTCAAAGCCACCCGGTATGTCTGAATCACTCCCTCCTCCCAAGGCCGGGCTTCCTCAAAGAACAGGATGACGTTTCCCCCGGCACCTTCCTTCCCGGCAAAGACGTACACCTGCGTACCGCCCGCGCCCACATACCCTGGGGGTACAGGAGCGGGAATATATTCCTGCGTCACCTCCACCAGCATTCCCTCAGGAACAGCCCTGTAACTCCATACATAGCCGGTGGAAGGATTGCTGGCAAGCGCGATACGCACTGCTTTTCCTCCATTCTCCAAGGTGACTCCCAATCCTGTGACGGTTTGCGCATCTTCCCTTTGGAAGAAGACCCATGCTCCTGCCAGCAGCATCAAGGCAACCACCACCAGCCAACCCAGACTCCGTATTTTCATCGGTATACCCTCCTTCACCGTCATCATGTCCATAAAAGACCCTTTACCCATAAAGACGTACTGTCGCTGTTTTTGTTCCCAAAAGCGGAAAAGAATGTAAAACTTTTCTCCTTTACGCTTCCAAGGGACCAATCTGGTATGAATCCGAAAGAGAGTCTGCTATAATGTGACTGTATGAGCCGATATGGTCATAGAGTATACATTTAATTACCAGCATAAAGGAGGCTGCCCCTTGTCTTACATCACCTTTGAAAGCGTCAGCAAGGAATATACCACCGGAGGCGAAAGGGTTTTGGCCGCCGATAAGGTAAGCTTTGACGTAGAAAAGGGCGAACTTTGCGTGGTCCTGGGCCCCAGTGGGGCGGGAAAGACCACAATCCTGAACCTGTTGGGCGGGATGGACAAAGCTACATCAGGACACATCCAGGTAGGAGGCAAGGAAATCACCCGCATGGGAGGATCGGAACTGACCCAGTACCGCCGTACGGACGTGGGCTTTGTGTTCCAGTTCTACAACATGATGCCCAACCTCACCGCCCTTGAAAATGTCGAGCTGGCCCGGCAGGTCTGCCCCAAGGCTCTGGATCCTCTGGAGGTGCTCCAGCAGGTAGGTCTGGGTGAGAGGCTTTACAATTTCCCCGCACAGCTTTCCGGCGGGGAGCAGCAGCGGGTCTCCATTGCCAGAGCATTGTGCAAGAATCCGGCCCTTCTCCTGTGTGACGAGCCCACCGGTGCGCTGGACAGCAAAACCGGCCTGCAAGTGCTTAAGCTCCTTTGCGATGTGCGGGAACATTACGGTTCCACCGTAGCCCTCATCACTCACAACGAGGCCATCGCGCCGCTGGCAGACCGGGTCATTCGGGTACGCAGCGGCCGGATTGAAAGCGTGAAAAGGAACGCGCGCCCAGCCACGGTGGAGGAACTATCATGGTAAAGAACGCGCTGGGCCTGAAGCTGGCCCGGGACATCTGGCACAACCGTGCCCAGTTTGTGGCGATGATCTTGCTTTGCGCCCTGGGCACCTGGTGCTTCAGCGGCCTGGACGCTTTTTGGCGCATGCTGGAAACCTCCAGCCAAACCTATTTTGAGCAGCAGAACATGGCAGATCTGTGGGTAAACCTTGCTCCTGTGGATCGGGAAGCGTTGCTGCGGGTTCAGGAAGTTCCCGGCGTCCAGGAAGTTCAGGCCCGCATTACCCTGGAGATGGCTGTCGACCTGCCCTGGGAGCCCCGAGTGGCTGTCCATGCCTTTGACGGGGAGCCCCGCATCAGCATTCCCCTGCTTCGGGAAGGGAAGGCGCTGAGCAGCAGCGACATTCGCGGCTGCCTTCTGGAGGAACAGTTTGCCAAAGCCAACGGCTTTGCCCCGGGAGACAGGATCACCTTGAAGTGGGATGGGAGCCCCATCGAATTCACCATTGTGGGTACCTGCATCAGTCCGGAGCATGTGATCACCACCAAGGATGTTCGGCCTGATCCCACCAGCTACGGCTTTCTGATTTGCTCTGCGGCCGTATTTTCCCATCTTCCCTACAATGAGGCTGTTGTGACGCTGGCGGAGGGAGCCCAGGGCGAAACTGCCCAGCGCGCGATTCAGGCCCTGTATCCCCAGGCCTTGATCCTGAGCCGGAAGGGTCATGGAAGCACCTCCATCATTCAGTCAGACACAGAGATGTTCCACAGCCTATCCTATCTGTTTCCCCTGCTCGCCTTTGCCGTGGCGGCCCTGATCGTACTCACCACCCTCACCCGGATGATTGAAAACCAGCGCATCATGATTGGCACGCTGAAATCCCTGGGTTATCGGGATGGGACCGTACGGAGGCACTACCTGTCCTATGCCCTGTATCCCTCCCTTCTGGGTGCTTTGCTGGGGCTTCTCACGGGCCGAATCAGCTTACCCTACATCCTCTGGGCCGCCGAAACCACCTCCATGGTATTTCCTCATTGCCTGCAAGCGCCCATTTCACTGGAAGCCTGGCTGATGACCGGAGTGGCGGTCGCGCTGTCCCTTTTGATCTGCTTGCATACCTACAATAAAAACGCCAGGGAATGGCCGGCAGCGCTCCTTAGGGCCAAGCCGCCCAAAGCCGGGCGCACTCTGCTGCTGGAACGCATCCCCACCTTGTGGAACCGCCTGGGTTTCAACGGCAAAATGGTAATGCGCAACCTGTTTCGCAACAAGCTCCGCACGCTGATGTGCTTTGTGGGCACCCTTTGCTGCACCATGCTGCTGATCAGCTCCATGGGTCTGCAGGACAGCGTTCATTTCTTCATCAACCGCTATTATACCCAAACCCTCCGCTATCAACTGAAGGCCGAGCTGGACTCCACCGCCGGGGAAGCCGAGGCTTACGAGAAGCGAATCCAGGCTGAACGGGTGGAAGCGGTGATGGAGAAGGGAATCACGCTGGCTTCGGATACAGCCACCCGCACCACTACGCTGACGGTGGTACAAGCGGATCAACAGCTGCTGTACCTGGGGGAGAAGGAAAGCTATAAGCCCTTGGAGGATCACGGGATTTATCTCACCCGCAAACTGGCGGAGGTTATGGGAACAAAAGCCGGTGACCCCATACGCATCCGTCTGCCCGGAGACGATGAGCCGGTGGTAACCATCGTGGCAGGTCTGTGCGAAGTGAACATCAGCCAGGGGGTCTTTATGACCCGGCCTGCCTGGGAGAACTGGCGCAAAGACCCCTTTCAGCCAACGGCTCTGCTGATTGCGAATCCCACCTCCGAGGGGTTGCGCCAACTGGAGGACATGGACGAGGTAGCGCAAGTGAGGGACCCGCTTGTGCAAAGCGAGCAGATGCTGACGCTGCTCAAGAGCATGATGGGCATGTTCATGCTGATGTCCGCTGTAGCTCTGGGTCTGGCCTTCGTGGTACAGTATAACATGGGCATTCTCAACCTGATGGAGCGCAACCGGGAATATGCCACCCTAAAGGTGCTGGGCTATCATCAAAAAGAAATTCGCGGCCTGATGAAGCAAGAAAACAACCTGGTCATGCTGCTGGGGGTACTGGGGGGACTGTTACCGGGCAGGGCCTTCACGGCACTGATTCTCAAGACCTGCGAAGGAGAAAACACGGTGTTTTCATCCACGGTAAACTGGCCTTCCTATGTGGTTTCCGCTCTGGTTACCATTGCCTTCTCCATGTTCGTTACCTGGATTCTCACCCGCAAGGTGAGAACCATCGACATGGTGGAGGCCCTCAAGAGCGTGGAATAAACCTTGGAAACGAAGGGATCGATCATTCAGATGAAGAAGTATCTTGTTTGGTTACTGGTCATTCTATTTACTCCCCTGGCAGCCTGGGCGGAGGGCTCCGGCCCCGCCTCTGTTTCCCCCGCCGTTACGGCCAACGGCATGGTGAAGGCCGTGCAGACCTATGATGTCACGGCTCCTTTCAGCGGCACGCTATTGCCCTTTGATTGGAGCCGGGGAGACACGGTGCAAGCGGAGGAGGTACTCTTTAAGCTTGATACCCAAAAGATCTATGCGCCTGAATCGGGCACGTTGTCTCTCTTCGCCCGGGAGGGGGATCTGGCGGAGGATGTCATTGGGCAATACGGCAGCCTGGGATCCATCCAAAAGACACAGCCCTATCTTATCAACTGTACCACCCGGGGCGCATACCAGGCGGTGGATACCAAGTTTGTATCTGTGGGGGAAACTCTTTATTTTCGCTTCACCGATGACAGCAAAGTGAAGGGTGAGGGCAGGGTCATCGCCGCCTCACCTGCCGGATACACGGTACAGATTACAAGCGGTGCGTTTGAAATGGGTGAACAGGTGAAACTCTACAGGGATGAGAGGAGAAACAGCCGCTCCTGTGTAGGGCAGGGCGTAGTCTCCCGCGCCCTGGAGCAGCCTGTGCTGGGGAGCGGACGGGTGATTGCATGCCTGGTGTCTGACGGTCAGAAGGTGCAAAAGGGAGATCTTCTGTTTGAAACAGTAGCTGCGGATGCCGCCCCAGGCACGGCCACGTCCATCACCGCCCCCCAGGGGGGAGTGATGGACATGCCAAAGGTCATGGCAGGTCAGCAGGTATACAGGGGACAGGTATTGGTCACCCTTCAGGACACCTCCGCCTTCAAGGTTGTGGCCCAGGTGGATGAAGTGGATCTGCCCAGGGTTAGGGTGGGCGGCAGCGTAGAAATCCTCTTTGACAGCTACCCGGGGCAGCCTGTGCCGGGAACGGTAACAGCCATTTCCGGCCTGGGGGAATTCAGGCAGAACGCAACCTATTACGACGTGGACATTGCATTTTCCACAGGGATGGACATTCGGCTGATGATGAACGCTACGGTTACATTCCCCTAAGGAGGCAACGGCTATGGCAGCGGCATTTACACGTAAAGAACGGGCCGCCATCGAGCAAAGGCTTCGGGAGGTGGCGCTGGAATGCGCCGCATCCCTGGGCATGCGCCGCACCACCGTGGATGAACTGGCCCGGCGGGCGGGCATCAGCAAGGGGGCCTTTTACTCCTTTTTTGAGAGTAAGGAGCATCTCTTTTTAAGTATGCTGGAGCAGGTGCACAATGAGATCTACGGCAGAGCCAAGTCGGTCTTTGATGGAAGCGCAGGATTACCCCCCTGGCAGCGGGCCGCGATGGCCATGAAGGAGGTATGCCGCGCCACCCTGGAAAAGTGCATCCTTCCCTTCACCCAGGAGGAACTGCCGCTGCTGCTTCGCCGCTTGCCGGAGCATCTTTTAGATGGAAATTACCACAGCGATGAGGAACATTTGCAGCGGCTCTTGATGGAGGGCGGCCTGGAACTGTCCCTGGACCTTCACACCGTCGGGGCCATCGTCCGTCTGCTGCTGATGTCCCTGGTGCTTCGCCAGGAAATCGGGCCGGACTTTGACAAGGCTCTGGACGCGCTGATCGACGGGGCTTGCAAGGAGTTTGTGCGATCCTGAAAGGAGGAAGCCGATGAGTCCAGGTCAGGACAGGGAACGGAATACACAACCGACCAACCGCTTCCTTTTGATTTGTGCCGCTGCCCTGATACTGGCGGCCGGAGCCTTGGCCTTTTTTTTCCTATGGCCCAAAACCGGCTCCCTCCAGGCCCCCGCTCCCTCCCCTATGCTGCGGGCCCAGGCACAGGGATTGGATTCCATCCGCATCACAGCCGCGTTTGATCCCAACTTACGCCAACTGGCAGTGACCCAGGAGATCACCCTCATGAACCGGGAAGAGGAGAAAAGGAACAGCCTGGTTCTTCGCACCCTCGCCAATGCTTTTCAAAGCCCGGATACCAGCCCCACCGCCTCAGAAGAACTATACCAGAAATGTTATCCTCATGGTTTTTCCTCCGGATCCCTGGCTATCTCTTCCGCTCGCCTCCGCCGGGAAGGGGAAGAAGGCCGCGATATCCAATACCGCTATACGGACGAGGCCAAGACCGTTCTTCTCTTTCCCCTGGAACTTCCCTGGGAGAATGGCCAAACCTTAATTCTGGAGCTTCACTACACCCTCACGATCCCCCGGCTGGCAGGCCGGTTTGGGGAAAATAACGGAATCTGGGCACTGGGCAATGCTTTCCCCCTGCCTGCCGTGTACCGGGACGGTGCTTACCGGGAGGATCCCTACTACGCCGTGGGAGACCCCTTTATAAGCGAATGCATGAACTTTACCGTCCAGTTGAGCCTGCCTCAGGGATACACTGCCGCGGGAAGCGCATGGCCCAGCGTGACCCGGCAAGAGAGCGGAAACAGTCTGTATGCCTTTGAGGCCCTGGCGGTTCGCGACTTTGCCCTGTGTCTGTCTGACGGCTACCGCTTGGCCCAGGCCATGGAGGATGGCGTGCTGGTGAGCGCTTATGCCAAGAATATCGGGCAGGCCAGGGAGGCTCTGGGCTTTGCCCGCCAGGCTCTGGCCTGCTACAAGCGGCATTTTGGGGCTTATCCCTATCCGGTCTATACCCTGGCCCAGGTGGATTTCCCTTTCGGGGGGATGGAATATCCGTCCTTGGTGATGCTGGGCGGCGATCAGCTGCGCCAGGGCGGCGAGACCCTGGAGTTGCTGGTGGCCCATGAAACTGCTCATCAATGGTGGTATGGGATCGTGGGAAGCGACCAGGTGAACCAGGCCTGGCAGGACGAAGCGCTGTGCGAGTACAGCCTTCTGCCCTATATGCAGGACTATCATGGTTTCCAGGCCCGGGAGGAAATCCGGTTTTCCCGCATTGAAACCGCCATGCGTGTTACGGTCTCTCTGGGAATCACTCCCGGCAGTCCTTTGCGTTTTTTTGCGAGCGGCAGCGAGTACGCTACGGTTGTCTACGGCAGGGGTGCAGCCTTTCTGGTTGCACTGGACAATGCTCTGGAAGGCAGGCTTGACGATTTTCTTAAAGCATATTATGATCGATATGCATTTCTCCTGGCGACCCGGAAGGATTTTGAGGAGGAGCTTCAGGCCTTCTCCGGTGAGGACTGGAGCTCACTGATGACAGATTATTTGGATACATTCATGATTAGGTCACTGTCTGGTATCCCAGTACTTACATAAGCGAGGAAAAACCCACAATGCAAAGTGATGCAAAGGATACCGCCGTTCTGATCCCAAGCTTCCATCCGGATCATCGGCTGGCTCCCTACGTGCGGGCTCTGCTGGAGGCGGGCCTGGGCAAGATCGTGGTAGTGGATGACGGCAGCGGTCCCGACAGCCTCCCCTTCTTTGATTCCATCACTCCCCATGAAAGGCTCGAGGTAATCCACTATCAGCCCAATCGGGGCAAGGGGGTTGCCCTCAAGCGAGGGATGGAATACCTGCGGGATCACTGCCCGGACTGCGCCTATATCATTACCGCGGACAGCGACGGACAGCATACGGTTCCGGACGTGCTGCGCATGTGCGAAGAGCTTCATCGATTTGGGGATGCAGCCTCAGAGGAGAAAACGCAGCCGGTTGGCATGCTGCTGGGTAGCCGGGACTTTTCCCAGCCTCATGTGCCCAATAAGAGCCGGACAGGGAACCGGATCACCTCTGTTGTGTTTCGCCTTCTTTATGGCCGTTGGGTTCAGGACACACAGACAGGGTTGAGAGGTTTCTCCAGGGAGCTGCTGCCCGCCATGATTGCCGTAAAAGGAGACCGCTATGAGTATGAAATGAACATGCTCATCTTCTGCGCCACCTCAAAAACCCCCATCCGCGCCCTGCCCATTGAGACGGTCTATGAGAACAACAACGAGGGCAGCCATTTCCGGGCGGTGCGGGACAGTGCGCGGATCTATGGCGTGATCTTTGCCGGTTTCTTCCGCTTCATCAGTTCCTCGGCCTTAAGCTTTTTAGTGGACTACGGCACGTACAGACTGTTGAACTTTTTACTGCTAAAGGGCGCGATCCCTTCCCTGGAGAAATGGATTCATTTGGGCATGTTTAACCTTCTGCCCCGGATCGCCATTGCCACCGCACTGGCCAGGCTGGTGTCGGGCACCGTGAACTTCCTTGTGAACAAGCGCTTTGTCTTTGACCATTCCGGCCCTGTCGGCAAGAGCCTTCCCCGCTATCTGGGGGTATTCTTCCTGATCATGACATTGTCAGCGGTACTGACCAGCAATTTGCACCTGTGGCTGGGCTGGAGTGAGAATGCCGTGAAGATCCCCGTGGACATTCTCCTCTTTTTTCTCAGCTATCTATTGCAGCGAAAGTGGGTCTTTCTCAAAGAAATCCCTCACTAAGTTTCCCTGGTACCCACCGGACAGCCAGGATACACTACCCAGGCAGCAGCATTGGCTGCCTGCGGGAGCCGCCGCCAATGGACAAGCGGTCTGTGGATTTGCTACTTGCTGACAGAGCCTGTAGGACAACCCTGGCAGCCTCCCTGACAGGCGTCCAAACGGATGTTCTGGGCCCAAAGGCTCATGGAGATGACATCCTTCTGTGCAGCTTCTTTTTCATCAGGAGTAAATCCATACCGGGTAAAAAAGGGAACCATCTCCGGAGGAGCTGCCAGCCGTACCTGCCTTCCATGGTGAACCAATACCTTGTAGAGAACCAGCCGCACCAGGAGGTCTCCAAAGCCCCGTTTCCGTGCCCCGGGCAGAACACCCAGCTCTCCCAGATAAAAGGCTCCTTCCTTCCACCAAAGCCGGGCGATGCCCACTGGGATTTCTCCGTCACAAACCACCACCTGCTGGGCTTCGCCGTCCAAAGCATCCCGGCCTCTTTGGAAGATCGCCCGCCGAAGGTCCAACGGTATGGTGATATCGCTGCCCTGGGGAAACCACTTGCCCTGTACCATGCCCATCCTCCTTTGAGAATTCATCGGTCTTGCTTGATGTTAACCCATACCCGTTTGCGGACGAAAGGAGCGGTTGCCTGATGGAGAGGGAAAAAATCGAAAGAATCAACGAATTGAAGCGGCTAAGCCGCGAAAGGGAGTTGAGTGAGGAGGAGCGCAGCGAGCAGGCCGCCCTGCGTGCCGAATACATCGCCGGCTTTCGCGAGAACATGCGGCAACTGCTGGATGGCATTCGTATCCAGGAAACGGACGGCTCCCTGACTCCCCTAAAAAAGAAAGGGGACATACGCTCCTAGCGCTGCCCACTTCTTTACTATATCATAAAAACCCAACTCATTCAAGGACAAAATCTTCGTGGAAAGGGTTGTATTTTGGGGTGGTTGGGTTATAATAGGATTGAGCCAAGAGGGAGAGGGAAAGGGACGATGCTCCGCACCAAGGCCGTAAATGCCCATCCATTGCCAACTGTGCAGACAAGGCGTGATGCAGGCAGACGGGAGGTGTGCCCGGCGCAAGGTTTCCTCTGGTAACCCCATTGATCCTCAGGCGCGCTGGGAAGCGGCTTTGCCGCTGGAAATTTGCAGCAGAGAGGGGCGATTCCATTGTACAATGACGACCAACCCCTGAGCGGCGCAACCGCCGACGAAATGGACCAAGACCTCATCGAAGGTTTGGATGAGGATGGAAACAAAGTTCTCCTGGAAGTTGTGCGCTATTTCTTTTACAACGGTGAAGAGTACGTTGTCTTGGGTGACGCCCAGCAAAATAGCCAATGCGGTTGCGACTGCGATCACTGTGACCATGACCACGAGGACGACGGAGACGACGAGGAAGAAGTAGACCTCTATATCATGAAAGTCGTCGAATCCGAGGAAAACGGTGAGGAAATAGAAGAATTTGTCCCCGTGGAAGACGAAGCCCTGCTCGAAAAACTCATTGAGGTTGTTCAGGCGGATTTCGAAAGCGATTTGGAAGGCATTGAGGAGTAAGCCCCATTTCTCCATCTGAGTCGGTGAGAACGGTTACCCAAAGGATCTTTCCACTTTTCGGGGCCCTCAATCGCTGTGGGAACACCAGGTATCCAAAGGATTTTCACAGAAAGGACCCAAGAGACCAAAGGATTGGTTTTATATAGAGATCGCTTTCCAATCCCAGGCCAGGTTTTGATCCGATTTCTCAGGGACCCAGGTTCGAGCAGGCAGGAAAACTCCATAGGTTTCAAAGCCAGGCTGCGAAAGCAGCCTGGTATTTATTATCCCTTCTATGCGTGACTACAAGCATTGACGCACCTGGGCAACATACGCGCCGTCAATCATCTCAAAGCTATCCTCCGGGGGATAGAGCGCGCCCCCAAAGAAGATATCCCTGTTATTGTGCGTGGAAGCGTCTTCAACGCGCTTATGCCGCGCAATATGGATCTGGGAACAACCGGTCTCCTGCACCACCCGGGGCGCGTTGCCAAGGGTGATTCCTGCGCCAGGCAGGATTTGGATAGCACCTTGAGCAAAGCGGATCATCTCCGCAATGGTATCCAGGGCGGAAAACACATCCGGTGCCTGCCCGCTGGTCAGAACCCGGGTAATCCCCAGCTTGATCAGTATTTCCAGCGCCTGCTTCCAGTCGGGAGTTACATCGATGGCCCGATGAAATACGCTCTCCCTGCCCCGGGTCATCTCCGCCAGTTCACGGGTGCGGGCTTCATCCACCGTGCCGTTCGGGTGCAAAAAGCCAAACACCAACCCGTCCGCGCCGCTTTGCAGCAGAGCGTGCGCATCAGCCAAGGCTGTCTGATACTCGGCCCTGGTGTAGCAAAATCCGCCGGGTCTTGGCCTTACCATCGTCATGATCGGAATGGGGACCGCTTCCCTGGCTACCATCAGTGAACCGATCGATGGGGTCAGCCCGCCGTGAAACAGGCTGGAATTAAGCTCCACCCGATCCGCTCCCGCCTTCCAGGTCTGAATCACATCATCAGCGGAGCCGCAGCATACCTCCATTTTAATCCCATGCATCCTCTTGTGACACCTCCCGGGTCCTTGTTATTCACCCACCGTGTGCTGATCCTATCACAAACGAACCACAAACGAATCCTTCGTGCGATAAGGACGGACAGCCTTGACAGCTGTCTTTTGCCATGGTACCATAGGCAAACTTGGTCTGATGATCAGCATGCAACCCGCAATGGCCCAAGGCTTTGGAGGGTAGATCCTATGAACCGCACTTTCCGCGCCAATATGATGCTTCTCACCGCCGCGCTGATCTGGGGCGTAGCATTTGTGCCCCAGGGCATGGCCATGGACAGCATGCCTCCCTTCTCCTTCAATGGCATCCGCATGCTGTTGGCAGGACTCACACTGATGGTCTGCATCGCTTTGATAAGGCGTCGGGACAAAACCATCGATGGGTCTAAGCAGGACCCCCACTCCAAAAAATCCTGCGCCCCATCTGTGATGCGCACCACGGTGCTGCCCGGCTGCCTGTGCGGTTTGATTCTGTTTGTGGCCAGTTCCTTTCAGCAGCTGGGTCTGCAGGACTCCACCCCCGGCAAGGCGGGCTTTATTACTGCGCTGTACATTGTCCTGGTACCCCTGGTGGGTTTGTTTCGAGGAAAGAAAATCGGCCCTCGGGTCTGGTTGGCAGTGGCGCTGTCCGCCCTGGGCTTGTTTTTTCTATGCGTGACCTCTGAACTGGTCATGGGCCCTGGGGACTTGTACCTGATCCTCTGCGCTTTTTGCTTCACAGGTCATATTCTGGTTATTGACCATTTCGCCCCCGGAGCAGACTGCATGAAGATGAGCTGCATCCAGTTTTTTGTAGCAGGAACCTTGGCGACCCTCGTCGCCGCTCTCTTTGAAAAGCCCACCTTAGGCGGAGTCCGGCAGGCGATTTTTCCCATACTTTATACAGGCAGCCTCAGCGGCGCTGTTGGATACACCCTGCAGATGCTGGGCCAACGGGACACCAGTCCGACGGTTGCCTCCCTGCTGATGTGCCTGGAAAGCGTCTTTGCAGTGCTGGCTGGGTGGATACTTCTCAAGGACACGCTCAGCCCACGGGAACTGCTGGGTTGTGCCCTCATGCTGGCGGGCATTGTGCTGGCACAGTTCCCCCTGTCCCGTGATTCAAGCCCCCATGAACTCCCTGCCTATGTACATGGAAGTGAAGAAATCCGTCCCAAGGCATGACTTGAAGGTTCAGTACGAAACACCTTTTCACAGGATCCAAACCCTGCTGCCTGGGAACCCTTTACCGCTTTGGCACGATCTCCAGCCAATAGCCGTCGGGATCGTTGATAAAATAGATCCCCATCTGAGGTTTTTCATAGCAAATGCAGCCCATCTGTGCATGTTTGGCGTGTGCAGCCTCATAATCATCCACTTCAAAGGCAAGGTGTGTTTCATTGTCCCCCAGATCATAGGGCTCCTTGCGATGATTCAGGCACGTGAGCTCCAGTTGAAACTGCCCGCTTTCGTCTGTAAGGAAGCATAAGGTGAAGCCCTCACCCTGTTTGCGGCGAATCTCCAGGAGGCCGAGGGCCTCCCTGTAAAATGCGACAGAACGTTCCATATCCAATACATTGAAGTTTACATGGATCATCCGAAACATATCCTAACCTCCATTTTTCATCCTGTCCGGGTTACTCCAGGTCCACAGGCAGATCCGAATCCGCGAAAGGATCCTCCCCCTGAGCCTCCATGCGGGTCTTCTCCGGTCTGCGCAAGGGGGCGATGGGCAGGTCTGCCATGTCTCTGGGCGGCTCAATGATGTGAATGTCCAGCAACTTTTCCTGATACGTAATGGTAGCACTTTCCCCGGGCCGGGTAAGGGCCAGCACCTCCGTATGGGGGGTTTTTGCCCGTCGGGCAAAATCAATGGCCACCTCCGTCCGATCCTGCCAGTGCATGGGTATAAACACCCTGGGCTTTTGGGTCAGGATAAAATGATTGGCTCCCGCATCATAAAGCATGCCTTGACGGGGATCCACCGGGAACATCGCCAGGTCGATCCTTTCCCCTTTCATGGGGGCACAGGCAGCATAAAAGGCATTCTCCGCAGCCTCTATTTCCCGAAGAGAGCTTTCCTGCCGCCAATGCCACAGGTTCAAATCCCCAGCGTGGAAGATGTTGATGCCATAGGCCCTCACCAGCAAAGAAACCCCCAGGTCGGTGCTGTCAAAGGCCTTGACGCTGATGTCCTGCGCCAGGTCAAGGGTTTCCAGAGGTGCAATGCGCTTTCCCCGCGTACCGATGGGCATGTCCGAGCTGACGATGTAGGTAACAGGCAAATCCTCCCGCCATTCATAAATCATGGGTGAGAAGTGGTCCGGATGGGCATGGCTGACGAACACATACACCTGTTCATAAGCGGACAGAATCTGTTTGTTGAGCCTTCCCACTTCCGCAAGCTTGCGACCCTCACCCTCCCAATAGTCAAAAACCAGCAGCTTTCCACCGATACGTATGGAAAAGCCGCTGTTATAGTGGTAGGTTACTTTCAATTGTTTCTGCATTTACAAGGCGCCTCCATATATTTTACAGAATCGTAATATTTATCCTCGCCGGCTGAATTTGGAAGACACATATTACAAATGATTGCTCATGGATGCACTCTTGAAAAACCGAACGTCTCTTTCCCGAAAGCCAGGATCGGGCCTTTGGGGAAGAGCCGTACCTGATGAGAGTATATCATGTCTGTTACAGTCTGTCAATCAAACGAAGTCTTTTTGAAACCAATTTCGAATATTTTCTACATAATATTGTGGCTGAAGAAAAAGGATCCCCCAGCGGCTGTGTACTCCCCTTGACCTGTTGACCAGGTTTACCGCACTAGACTTGGAATATCAAAAAGCACATGATACCATTTCAATGGCAAAACTGCCGAGCTACAGGATCGGATCGATGTGCCAAATTTTTTCGTTATACTCCCGTATGGTCCGATCGCTGCTGAAATATCCGGACATGGCGGTGTTAATGACCGCCATCCGAAGCCATTTCTGCCGGTCCTGATAGTCCTCCACAATCCTCCGGTTGGCCATGGAATAACTGCCAAAGTCCTTGAGGACAAAGTAGGGATCTGCCATGCCGCCATGATCCCCTTGGAGCAGCATGTGATAGAGATCCTGCATGGCCAACGGTTCCGATGGGAAAACCGTACCGTCCAGCCATTGGTTCATGGCCTTTCGAATCTCAAAGTTGGTTTCATAAATGCTCATGGGATTGTAGATTCCCTCCCGGTACATGGACTCCACGGTGTCTGCCCGCATACCGAAAATATAGATATTTTCTGCTCCCACCTGCTCATAGATTTCAACATTGGCGCCGTCCATGGTGCCCAGGGTGACCGCACCGTTCATCATGAACTTCATGTTGCCGGTGCCGCTGGCCTCTTTGCCGGCTGTAGAAAGCTGCTGGCTGATCTCTGCGGCGGGCATCAACACCTCAGCAGTGGAAACATCGTAATTCTCCAAATAGACCACCTTCAGCATTTGCCGGGCCCGGGGATGTTTTTCAATTAAAGTTGAAAGAGCATTGATGTAGCGGATGATCAGCTTGGCTCTCCAATAGCCTGGAGCAGCCTTGGCCCCAAACAGGAACAGGCGTGGAGGCATGGAAAAACCGGGATCATCCACCAGCCGGTTATAGAGCACCTGGATGTGCAGGGCATTGAGAAGCTGCCGCTTGTACTCATGAAGACGCTTCGCCTGGACATCAAAGATGAAATTGATGTCAAAGTCGATATTCTGCCTTTGATGAATCAGCTTGCGAAGGCGTTCCTTGTTGCTCCTTTTCACCTGATCAAACCTGTCTCGAAAGGCTCCGTCCTCCGCCAGAGGCTTGAGCCTCTCCAACTGCTGGGCATCCTTATAAAAGCCGTCGCCAATGGCATCCCTGATCAGAGAAGTAAGGGCCGGGTTGGATTCCAGCAGCCAACGACGATGGGTGATTCCATTGGTGATGGCGGAGAACTTCTTGCGATCCAGCAGCCAGTAATCATGGAAGATGGTATCGGTGAGAATCTTTCCATGAAGCTGACTGACCCCGTTCACACTGAACGACAGCGCCACGCAAAGATTAGCCATGTGCACCTGACCATATGCGATGATGGCCATACGGCCGATCCGGTCCCATTGATCCGGATAACTCTGAAAGAGACTTTCGCAGACCCGGCGGTTCAACTCTTCCAGGATCATAAAGATCCGTGGCAAGGTTTGCCGCATCATCTCCACAGGCCACCGTTCAAGGGCCTCTGCCATCACGGTATGGTTGGTATAAGCCATACACCGATAGGTGATCCGCTGGGCAGTTTCCCAATCGAGGCCTTCCTGATCAATCAACAAGCGCATCATTTCTGGAATCGCCAAACCGGGGTGGGTGTCGTTTATATGAAAGACCACCTTATCGGGTAGCAACTCTAAATGATTCCCATATTGCCGTTTGAAGGTTTTTAACGCGTTTTGAAGGGTCGCGCTGGTAAAGAAGTAATGCTGCTTGAGGCGAAGCATCTTGCCCTCGTAATGCTTATCTTCCGGATAAAGCACCTTGGAAATTACCTCGGCCATCTGCATCTCTTCCATGGCCTTTATATACTCCCCTTCACCAAAAGAGCGGAGGTCGATCCGCTCCCGGCTGCGGGCGCTCCAGGTTCGCAGAGTGTTCACGCACTGGTTGTCATAGCCTATAACAGGCATATCGTAGGGCACGGCGTCAATGGTATAGGCATCCTCCAGATGAAACACCATCCGGCCATTTTCCTCCCGCTCTTCTATCCGCCCGCCAAACTGTACCTGGCAGGTATCCTCCACAGCGGCAATCTCCCACGCATTCCCATTTTGCAGCCAAGAATCCGGCAATTCTACCTGTTGGCCATCCACCATCTTCTGGCGAAAAAGTCCATACTCATAACGGATGGTACATCCCATTGCCGGGATGGAAAGACTGGCAAGGCTGTCCAGAAAACAGGCAGCCAGGCGTCCCAGGCCGCCATTGCCCAGGGCAGGTTCCGGTTCTTCCACAAGGATATCCTGAAGGTCGATATTGAGCTCACGAAGGGCTTTCTGATAATTCTCCTGGCTGCAAAGATTCAGCAGGTTGCAGTTGAGCGCTCTGCCCGTGAGAAACTCCACGGAAAGATAGTACACCCGTTTTCCCTTTTCGTTGATCCACCGCTCCCTGAACACCATCCATTTTTGCATGATCTGGTCGCGAACCGTAGAAGCAACCGCTTTATATAACTGCTGAGGCGTCGCTTCCGCCACGGTAATACCGTTGTAACGCTGGAGCTTGCCCGTAATGCTTTGCTTGATGCTCTCAGAGTCAAATTGAGTGATGGCCATTGGCAGCCTCCTTTGAAACCTGGAATGGAGGTATTATAGCATGAAGGAAACCATCTCGCAAATCCTGTCGATATTTGCCGCGATCTGCCTCTCACTTCAGAATCTCCAAAGATGTTTCACGTGAAACATGTAAACCCCCATTTGCATTTCTCCATAACTGCTTCACGTGAAACAATATCCTGCTTCCACTTTATGCTGCCTAGTTGTTTCACGTGAAACATTGGCATAAGCGACAAAAAACGAGATTTTTTGACATCCAGGATTTGATAGGATACAATGCTGTTAGAAATCGAGGTGAGGCTTGTGACCTTTACAATTCCCCAGCAAAATGCCATTCATGCCCGTAACCGGGAGCTTTTGGTTTCTGCCGCCGCAGGAAGCGGAAAAACCAAGGTACTGGTGGAGCGTATCTTCCACCTGGTTGCAGAGGACGGCTACCTGATTGACCGAATGCTGGTGGTAACCTTCACCAACGCAGCCGCCGCAGAAATGCGGGAGAGACTTGAGGTGCGATTTGAGGAAGCGGATACCCAAAGTGCTCACATGCGCCACCAGGCGGAGCGGGTGGAAAATGCACAAATCAGCACCCTGCATTCCTTCTGCCAGAAACTGATTCGGGAGTTTTTTCAGGTCGTTTCCATTGACCCCCTGGCATCCTTGGCAGAAGAATCCCTTCAGGCCAAGCTGATGGAGCAAGCAGTGGCAGAAACAACCTCCCAGTGCTATGAACTGGCCCAGGAGAATCCGTACCTGAAGGTTCTAACCCGGAAGTTCAGCCCTGATGAAATTGCCCGTATGCTTGCAGACCTATATCATTTCCTGATGTCCCTCCCTCACCCTTTTCAATGGTTGTCCCGTTGCGTGGAGCATGTGTATGGCCCAGAGGACCTGACCCATGGCCCCATGGCGGATACCTTGCTGCAGGACTGCCGGGTCATTCTTGACGGAGCGTTGGGCATTTGGCAGCAAGTGGCAACCCTGGCAATAGATCCCTGCTGCCGGGAGGGATATGCGAAAACATTGGTATCTGACGGTGCACTTCTTTCTTCCCTGCATGCCGCAGCCTATTCCAGCCTGTCCACCCTTCTTGAGAAAGTTGCCAATTGTACTTTTACTAGGATGCCCAGCCTCAAACTGACAGATCCATCGGAAATCCGGATTCGGGATCTGGTGAAAGAAGCCCGGGAGCGATATAAAAAAAGACTGGAAGAAATAAAAAAGCGATTGCCCCAGAATGTGGATCAAAGCATCGCAGACCTGCAGGAGATGAGTCCAGCCCTGCAAGGCCTGGCCCAGGCGGCTCAAATGCTCCACCAAAAATATGAGAAGCTCAAAGAGGATCGAAATGTAATCGACTTCAGCGATTTGGAGCACAAGACCATTGCAATCCTTAGCCAACCGGAGCTTCAAAGAATCATCTCCAGCCGATTTGATGCCCTGTTTGTAGACGAATATCAGGATATCAGCGAAATTCAGGAAGCGATCCTGGAAGCGCTTAAACCATGCCAGGAGGGAAGCTCAGATCAAACAGACCCACAGGATGAAAATCAAAAGTCCAGAAATACCAGGCTTCCCTTCACCTGCTTTTATGTGGGAGATGTAAAGCAAAGCATCTATCGCTTTCGTCTGGCCGATCCTACCCTCTTTATGGATAAGCAGGAGCAATTCCTGGATGATCCGCAGGCTCTTCATCGGAAGATCAGCCTCAGCCATAACTTTCGCAGCCGGGAAGCGGTGATTGATGCGGTAAACCGCGTGTTTTCCCATGTGATGCGAGCGGATGTCACCGAAATTGAGTATGACGATAACGCGAGACTGTATCCGGGTATTCCCTCGCAAAGAGATCCGGCTCCTCAAGTTCACATTGTGAACAGCAAGGGGCTGCGGTCAGCCGATCAGCCCCAGGAAGAGGCGAAAATCATCGCGGATGAAATTCATCGCCTTCTTCGCCAGCCTGTCTATGACAGGGAAGGGCAGGAAACCCATCCTTTGACCTACAAAGACATCGCGATTCTTATGCCTGCAGCCCGGGGGAAGGCTCCTCTGGTCATTCAAACACTCCAGGACGCAGGGATTCCTGTATATGCAGAGGATAACACCGGAGATGGTGAAAGCATAGAACTTGTCCAGGCATTGGCCCATTTGCGTTTACTGAATAATCTGATGGATGATTTGTCCTTACTTACCGTCCTTCGCGGTCCTCTCTATCAACTCAGTGAGGAGGAACTGGGGCAAATCCGCTTGTTCAAACCTGACGTAAAGGCCAGTTTCCTGGAAGCGATGATGGCCGCGTCCACCTCCATGCCTCCTGCTGCAATTGGAAAGAGATGCCGGTCCATTCTATCGGAGTTGGAAAAGGAGCGCTTTTTACAACAAAACATGCCCCTGGATGAGTACCTGTGGGACTTTTTTACCCGAAGCGGATTGTACCGTCTCTTTGGGTTGGCTCCAGGGGGAAAACAGCGGCAAGCCAATCTGCAAATGCTTTGCCATCAGGCAGGTGAATTTGTCGCCCGGCGGGGTGGGTCCCTGCATGATTTCCTGGAATCCATTACCAGTTCGCAGGGCATCCATGATGGTAAAAGCCCAACATTGCTTGGCCCCAATGAAAATGTGGTACGGATCATGACCATTCATAAATCCAAAGGTCTGGAATTTCCGGTGGTTTTTGTGATGGGGCTTGGGGGACGTCTTCACAAAGGCAAGGGGATGCGCGACCTGCAAACCCATTCCAAGTTGGGGATCGCACTACCTTATATCAATGAAAAAGCAAGGACTCGCCGCGATACATTGCTGGGCAGCGCAATTCATCTGCGCCATGGGATGGAGGAAAAAGCAGAGAGAGCCCGCTTGCTTTATGTGGCAATGACGCGGGCCAGGGATTCGCTTTATATGCTTGGATGTTCTTCTTCCCTGACGGCGGATGATTTGATGCGGAAGTCCGGAGAAGGAGACGTTTTCCACAACCAAAGTGAAAAAAAAGCATATGGCGGGGTTTATGCGGTTTGGGAAGCAAAAAGTATGCTGGAGTGGATTTGGCAAACCCTGGAAAGTACCGATGAAATAAGGGCGATTGACTCCAATGAATTGTCCACAACTCCCCTGTGGGAAACAGAGTATGCAAAGCAGTTCTCCACAGATTCCACATCTTTTCCACAGAAAAAGGGGGGTTGGAGGGTCGTTTTCCACAATGATGCTGATTTGTCAGGGGTTTCACAGGATGTGGAAAAACCCGCCACTCTTCATGGTATGAAGCCTGCCTCTTCCGGAGAAAAAGTTGTTCAGGATTTGCTATCAGGCTTGCACTCCAAAGTCAGTCAGGAGAATCAATTCCAGGAGGACCTGCCGGCTGTTTCCCTCTCCCCTGGTCCTCTTCCGGTTCCTCTGCCGCTGAAAATGGGTGTTACCGCCCTGTGCCGCAGCCTTGAAGAAGGGAATGGGAAACAGATAACAACCATTGCCTTGACAGATCAGCCGGACAATGAGTTTGAAAGTGCGGAGGCAAAGCGCCTGCCCCTTCCTCTGGCCCGACCGAGGCTGCTGGCGGATCTACCGTCCCTTCCCGCCTATTTGCGGGGTTCTCCACCTCAAACTGCCCTTATGCGCGGAGTGGCCACGCATAAGGCCCTGTCATTGCTGCCACTTGCACCTCTGCAGGATGCAAGGGGGGCGGATAAAGACCGCTTATTTCTGGAGTCTTTGCTGACAAAGATGCTTTCCTCCCTGGTAAAGGATGGGAAGCTGACTTCACAGGAGAGGGAACTGATCGCCATTCAATCCCTGGTCGGATTCTTCGACAGCCCTTTGGGAAGACGCACACTGCTTTCCCGGGAAGTTCACCGGGAATGGAGCTTCAATATGCGGCTTCCATGGCTCTCTCCCAGCATCCTTCAGGGAGTGATCGACCTTTGCTTCCTGGAAGATCAAGCATGGGTGTTGGTGGATTTCAAGACGGACAGGGTAGAGAAGGCCGCCGATCTGGAGAAGTTGTATCATCAACAAATTGAAATTTACCGTCAGGCACTTACATCATCTACCGGTTATCCTGTCAAAGAAAGTGTTCTCTTTTCATTGCCTCTGGGTGAAGGTTTCTCCATTGATTCTGCCGATGACTCATCTGTTCCATAGGGGTTGCCCGTTTTTTTGCGAGTCCAATCATCAGATCAGTCCGTCATTGCTCCGTTCTCCCAAAACTACTTCCGAAATATAACAGAAATATTTCATCAGAGGGAACAAATCAAATCTGTTCAACGTCATATGAAGGAGCGGAGAGGAAAACATTCTTGATTTCTCGATGCTCACCGAGTAAAATGAGATCGACCATGTTTACCTGCGTATCCTGATAAAGCGGCATACCCCATCCTCAGAGTACCGCACAGTGATGTGCGCCATGGTAAGGGAGAGTTGAAGATTGAAAAAGCAATGGCGTTTACCAAAAGAGCCAAGCGCGCCACGAACCATTTTCAAGCGTTCCATCCTTGGAGTCTTGCTCCTTGTTGCGGTTGTGATCCTAAGCGGCTGTTATCTGGAGCCGGACCGCTTGGTGGATGATAACAATGGTTTGACGGTTGGCACAGGCGGAGCGGATTTTAACCCGATTGTCACGTCTGTTCCCCAGGCGACCGCTACGCCCACCCCTGCTCCCACCATCAGCCAGGTGGATTGGGATGATTGGGATTTTACACAGGACACCAATACCACCCCCCCCAACAATGTCATTCAAATTGGCCAAACGGCCACGCCCGTTCCTGGCAGTGTCACCGTAGGCATTGCTACGCCTACCCCCACCGTCGTCAGCGGCAGTTCCTCCGATGTGCTGAAAAGTGGCAGCGAAGGTACCGCTGTTAAGCAATTGCAGCAACAACTCAAGAATTTGGGTTATTACACCGGTTCTGTAGATGGCAAATATGGTGCCGGTACGACCAACGCAGTCAAGGCTTTCCAAGCCGCCAACAAACTACAGGCGGACGGCATTGCCGGAAAAGCCACCCAGGATGCGATTTACAGCCCCTATGCCGTAAAAAAGAGTGATGCCAAGACCTCCACTCCCTCTGCAACCTCAAAGCCCTCTACCGGCAGTTCCGGCAGTTCCACTTCCGTAGGACCCAAGGGCAAGACCGATATTTACCTGAAGCTTGGTTCCACCGGGGAACAGGTGGGTATCCTGCAAAACCGCCTCATTTCCCTTGGTTATCTCAGCGGCAGTGCGGATAAAGTATTTGCAGAAACCACTGAGGCAGCGGTGATCGCCTTCCAAAAGCGCAACAGCATTTATTCGGATGGCATCGCAGGTCCCACGACCTTGGCAAAGCTTTATTCCTCCTCCGCAAAGAAAGCCTCCTCCGTAGCGGCCAATATCGGTTCTCTCAAAAAGGGGATGAGCGGTGGAGGTGTGTCGGCTCTTCAGCAGCGTCTGAAAACTCTGGGATATTATACCGGAAGCGTGGACGGTGATTTTGGAGAAGGTACGGAAATGGCCGTAATCGCTTTTCAGGTTGCCAACAACCTGACCCCTGATGGGATTGCCGGCAAGTCCACCCTAAATGCCATTTATGGCAATTCCGGAGGCGGGGGAAGCAGCAGCGGCACCTCTGCTGAAACCTATGGGCAGACAGCCAGCATCAACGGATATAAGACGATATCCTCTAACTCCAATAGCAGCAAGGCCAGCGTGGTATCTTTGCAAAGCGTCCTGTCCAGCAAGAGCTACTACGGCGGCTCTCTGGACGGCCATTATGGCTCCGGCACAAAGGAAGCCGTTACCGCCTATCAACAGGCGGCAGGTCTGCGGGTGACCGGCATGGCGGGCCCCACTACCCAACGGCTGTTATTTGGCGGAACCGCTGAAAGCGGTAACTATTCCAAACTGGATATTGGAAGTTCCGGCACCGCCGTCAAGAACCTCCAGTATACCCTGTATGAACTCAAGTACTACGATGGCGATATTACCGGAAAGTATGACGAAGCGACCAAGAATGCCGTGATGAACTTTCAGCAGGTAAATGGCCTTGTTGTAGACGGAGTCGCCGGGCAGGATACCCAGCGCAGGCTCTATAGCAGCAACGCCATTCCCAGCAACATTTGAGACTTGGCCGCTTGCAGTAACCCATAGAAGCGTTATCAGCCAAAGAACCCGCTTTTCACAAGAGAAAAGCGGGTTCTTCTGCGTCTATTGCTAGCTCATTATGGATGCATCTTGTATAAACAACTCAGAGAACTTTTCTAATTGTAAACCCTCACCGGAAGCACCAGATAGAGATACTCGTCTCCCTCTACTGGGCATACCACGCAGGGGCTTACATTTGTATTCATACTCAGGGTACAGCACTCATCGTCCACATTCTTGATCACATCGCTGATATAGCGTGCATTGAAGGCGATATCAATGTCCTCGCCCTCCAGATGGATATCCAACTCCTCCAGCACATCTCCAAGCTCGCTCATGGAGGTGATCCTCAAACGGTCATTGCTTGCGTTCATCCGGATCAGATTGTTTTTTCCTTCCTTGGCCATGAGGCTGGCTCTCTCAATAGCATCCTGTAAATCCTGTTTTTTCACTGTTACCCGCGTCAGCCAGGCAGCAGGCAAAATCTGCCTGTAATTGATATACTCACCAGCCAGAAGAGTGGTTACCAGTGTGGTATTCCCGATCAACGCCATCAAATGAGTTCCGTCCAGGTGGAAGGTTACCATTTCCTCCTCGTCAGACATGATACGGCTCATTTCGCTCATCACATGGCCGGGAACGATGGCGGTAACCATGTCCTTGCCCTCTGGAAGAACAAACTGGTCGTGAAGCCGCTGCAAGGCCAGGCGGAACCCATCCAGTCCCACCAGGCGAAGTTCGGTAGATGTGATCTCCACCAGGCAGCCGGTAAGAGCCTGACGGCTTTCCTGAACCGCAATCGCAAATACGACTTTGCTGATCATTTCCTTCAGGCGCTTTTGAGGCAAATGAAGCCCGTGGGTGGAAAGCAAATCCTTCATTTCCGGAAAATCCGTGGAAGAGATGCCGGTAATGGTGCTGCGGCTCTGGCAGCACTTGATTACCACAACCATCTTTTCGTTCATTTGGAAAGAGACAACGCCTTCGGGCAACTTGCGGACGATTTCAGTCATCAATTTGCCAGGAAGCACTACGCTTCCGGGTTGGTGAATGGTGGCCTTCACTCTGGTGCGTATACCAAGAGAACCATCTGTACAGGTGAGAAAAATCTCATTCTCACCGGTTTTCACCAACACTCCTTCCAAAATCTGCATGGCGGGTCTGGCTCCCAACGCGCGGGTAGCGTTGACCAAGCCAATCATCATTTCCTGGGCCGAACACTCAAACTTCATGTATGATTCCTCCACCTACCATTGCGGTAGTTGTATTATATCTATATTCAGTAGTAGTAGTAGGGGGTGTGGAAACCGTGGAAAAGCGGCATGGACGCTGTATGGGCCCCAAAAAACCATGGGGAAAAGTTGTGGATGAAGGGGAATCTTTTCGTCGCATTTTCCACAAGTTGGCTGTCCGCAGAAACAGATCGCGCAACCATAAAATGATTCGCTACAGGGTAAGGGGTTTCCTGCCGCACAGCGGGGATTTTGAAAAGCATACAAAAGGTAAATGATCTTTAAAGCAGGAGCGACTCATTGCAGTTATCCACTCTTTCCACAGTTGTGGAGAAATATCCCATGGAAAAGAAAATGCTTAAAGAATCGTCAACATCGGATGGTCTCCACAAAAAATCCCTATGATCTTCCTTACTTTTCCTAATGACGGATCAATTCCAGCAACGTGTCAACAGCAGCCTGTTCATCCTCTCCATCCGCTACCAGGGTAAAAAGACCGTCTCCAAAGGAATGAAGGGACAATAGTCCAAGCATGCTTTTGGCATTAAGAACCATATGTTCTCTTTCCAGTGTGAGACGGCATTCAAAGCGGGACGCGGTTTGTGCCAGCAAAGCTGCTCCGACTCGATCAAAGGGCAAAAAGGATTGGAGAGAATAGGGCGTTTTGATCATGGGTCCATCTCCTCTTGGCTGGGGGAAGAAAGGGTCACTGTGGATGGGAGGAATGTATGCTGCCTGGTAGATTTTCGGCAAACTCCATCAGCCGGCGCATGCGGTGATTGACTCCGCTTTTTCCAATGGGAGGATCCAGCATCTGCCCCAGTTCCGCAAGGGAGGCATCAGGTGCATGAACCCGCGCTTTAGCGATTTCCTGTAATGCAGGGGGCAGATGGGAAAACATATCATGAGAGATGAGTTTTAGGATTTGTTCGATTTGTCGGTCGCTGGCGTTCATCTGTTTCTGCAGATTGGCGGCGTCGCAGTTCATGGCCCGGTTAATGTCCCCCAAAACCTCCCGTTGAACCCGAAGCTCTTCCAGAGTTATGACGGCTTGATGGGCGCCGATCAGGGTGAGAAAGGTAATCACCTGCTCCCCTGTGGTCTGGTAATAAATCGTCTGTCCATTGCGCTGGCTTTGTCGAAAAGACAATGAGAAGCGCTGCATTGCCTTAGCAAGGATAAGACGGAAGCCCTCTTCACAGGCCACCAATTCCAGCCGATAGCCTCTTTTGGGCTTGGTCAGTGTGCCACAACCCAGCATTGCGCCTCGTAAAAAAGATCGGCAACAGCATGATTTCTGCAAATTGACCTTTGGGGTTGTGGAACGAAGCGCTGCATGGCCATGATGGTCCAGATCCATCATGGAAAAACGGGTCAGGAGCACAGGTGACTGCTGGGGATTCAGGGTAAGAATACAGTTTCGCACACCCCCAAAACGGGGATGGGATACATAATGTATCTGCGCAGTCAAATGGAGTTCCCGCTGTAAAAGAAGAAATATCCGGCGGGCAATGGCCGGGCTCTCCACTGCAAATTGCACCTTCACCTGTCCCCTTCCCAACAGGCTGAGGGACCCCAGGGTCATATACAAAGCGCTCAGTTCGCTCAGTCTGCAACAGGACTTCTCCAAGGGAAGGCGACAAAGCTCCTCTTTACAGTCGCTGGAAAAGGACATGGACATCCGCTCCCCATGTGCCATGGCACAAGGACGTTTGGCAAGGTTGGTGGGCATCGCAAAACCCATCTTTGCTTTGATTGTAACGGTCTTTCATCCAAAAGTCAACCGGGGCTTTCTTTGACATGGGTCAAGGATAGTAGGATTTCTCCGCATGATTCATTGGGACTCTTCACCCATTGGATTTGAAATAGGTCAAATGATCATGTTACTTATCATACCCTTCAGGCATTGTATTTGGGGTCTTTCTTTGGTATGATCGGTTTTATCGGAAAGTATTGAAAATATAAGAAGCCTTTCAGGAGGAACTATGAAGATCGGCGCATTGGAAGCGGGCGGCACCAAAATGGTGATGGGAGTTTTCCAGAAGGATGGAACGCTGATCCAGCAGAAGACTCTTCCTACCCAGGAGCCGGACATCACCCTTCCTCGCATCCTGGAGTTTTTCCAGGATCAGCGGGTAAATGCTTTGGGGATTGGAAGCTTTGGGCCTTTGGATTTGAATGCAGATTCCCCTACCTATGGCAGTATTACCAGCACGCCCAAACTGGCTTGGAGGAACTACCCTCTGGTCCAGGCCCTTTGGGCCGGCCTGAAGATTCCCTGCGCCATTGACACGGACGTGAACGCCGCTGTTTTGGCGGAAGCCACACTGGGTGCGGCCAGGGGGCTTTCCAGCGCGGTCTATGTGACTGTGGGAACCGGGATTGGCGGTGGTGTGCTGGTGGACGGGCAGTTGGTCCACGGCCTGCTTCACCCGGAAGTGGGGCACATTCTCCTCCGCCCCCATCTCAATGACCCCATCCCCAAAGGCGTCTGTCCCTATCACGATGGATGCCTTGAGGGTTTGGCTGCCGGTCCGGCCATTGGAGCCCGGGTGCAAGGGGACGCCCGTCTTGTTTTGGATCAGGACCCCGTCTTTGACATCGAAGCCTACTATCTGGCTCAAATGTGCGTCAACCTGATTCTGATCGCCAGTCCCCAGCGGATCATCCTGGGAGGTGGCGTGATGGAACGCAAGGCACTGTTTCCCAAGGTGCGAAAGGAAACAGTGCGGTTATTAAGCGGTTATATACAGCACTCCTCTATCCTGGAGGGGATAGAGGAGTACATTGTGCCTGCAGATCTCTTTCCCATCAGCGGGCTGATGGGCGCTTATCTGCTGGGACGCAAGGCTTATGAAAAGGAGCGGCGGGTATAGACTGTTTTATGGTTGGACGAACGAATCTCATACAGGCTTTCCATCTCGATGCCATGGTTGTTTACCAGCTGATCAAATTCATCCGACAGGTCCAGAGAGAACGTTACCGCATAGCCGCAGGAAGAGCTCAGCTCTCTTGGCACGGGAATCACTTTACAGACATCGCCCCGCTCCTTGAGCATTGATTCAAAATACAACGCATCGCTGATGGAGTAGAATGTGCTGAGATAGGTCACTTTTCCCGCGCCTGAATGAGAAAGGAATCCTCTAGCCGGCTGATATCAAAGACGCGGCCTTTTTTATCAAGCAATTCCGTTACCCGATCCCTGGCTACGGGGGAATTCAGTTGAATCATGAGGGCCTGGCCTGGATACCGATCCAGGGCTTCCTGAGTCAACAACAAAGGTTCGGGACAGGAGAGGCCCCTGGCGTCCACTACGATTCCCATCAGTTTGCGGCTCCTTTCTTTCTCAAGGTGGATAAGGCGATGAGCGTAAGAACGGCAAATCCGATCAGAACCGCTATTTTACCGGAAGAGGGTACGCCTGCCGCTGAAGCCGCCAGGCCGAAATTATGGGCAAAGGCTGCTCCCGATATCAGCCCCAATACGGAGATTCCCGCATCCGTATTGCCTTCACCAGCCATAATCAGCTGACGCAACGGACAACCTCCCAGGAGGGTCGAGCCATAGCCGACCAACGCCATGCCAAGAAAATTCCAAATAACATCCGTATGGGCAATGGGCTGGCCATCAAACCCAAGCTTGAACTTTCCCAGGAGGATATTTCCCAGGAGCGCTACTGCGAAAATGGCCACATAACCCAAAGCCATGTTTCCGTTCTTTGCCAAAAAGAGGTCCCGTATGCCCCCCGCCATGCACATGCGGCTGCGCTGGGCCAGGATGCCAACAACAAGACCCGCCGCCAGCGAAATTAAAACCGGGGCGTGCATGGAGCCCGGTCCCTCGCTGCTGAACAGGATAAAAGCCGGACGAACCAGTAAAAATACCAGCAGCACTGCTGCAATGGCAGGCATCACGAAGCCGCTGACTGCGGGCTGGGAATAGGACCGGCCAAGACTAAACCCTTTTTTCAAGAAGAGGATTCCAAGGAGTATGCCGGCTGTAAAACCCATAAGCCCAACCAGGGCGTTGAGGTCTCCGCCTGCCAGGCGCAAAACCATCCGAAGGGGGCAGCCCAAAAAAACAAGGGCTCCAATCATTACAAAAAAGGATATCACAAAGCGAAGCAAAGGAGAGGACCCGCCTGTGGGTTGAAACTCCTTTCTGAAAAGGGACAGCACAAAGGCGCCAAGTACAAAACCGATCAGTTCGGGCCGAATATATTGGAGCTTATCCGCGGAATCCAGCCCCAAGGCACCCGCTGTGTCACGAAGAAAGCAGGCAACGCAGATCCCCATGTTTACCGGATTTCCAAAGTGAACCAGCAATACGGCCAATAGACCCATGATGCCTCCGGTGCCTATGATCCACCAGTTTTTTTTGCTCATGAAAAATCCTCCCCGTTATGATAAAATGTGACAACGGAAGTATAGCAAAAGTGTCTTCACTTGTCCATTCAAATTTATGCTATCATGGATGCAGAAACGGAGGCTGTCCTATGAACGAATGGGTATATTTGAACCATGCATCCACATCCAATCAGAAGCCTGAGGCCACTCAAAAGGCAATCATGGAGTATTTGTGCGGTGACAGGCAATGGAGCGCCGGAAGGAACCTGGCGCAAATGGACCAAAATCACCTCATATGGGACACAAGGGTGACGCTGGCAGATTTCTTTGGTGCAAAGAATCCCAAACAGGTCATCTTTACGTCGGGAGTCACCCTTTCCCTGAACATGATCCTGTGGGGGTTGCTGGGCCAGGGAGATCATGTGATAACAACCTCTCTGGAGCACAATGCGGTTGCCAGGCCGCTGGACAGGCTGAAGGAGGAAAGAGGAATCGAGGTTTCCTATCTTGCCTGTGGTGCTGACGGCGCATTGGACCCCGAAGAACTGCGTCCTTTGATTCGCGCCAACACAAAGGTGCTGGTCATGACTCATGCTTCCAATGTGACGGGAGCCATTCTGCCCTATTGGGAATGCTTTGCCATCGCCAAGGAGTATGGAATCATCACCGTGCTTGACACCGCGCAGACTGCAGGATACTGTCAGGTGCATCTGGAGGATTCGCCCATTGATGTGCTGGCGTTTACGGGGCATAAAGGACTTTGGGCCCTGGCGGGTGTCGGAGGGTTTGTTGTCAGGCCCGAAATTGCCGGGCAAATGAAAACGTTGATATGCGGGGGAACCGGCAGTTCCTCCCATTCCACCCGGCAACCGGAAAGGCTGCCGGATAAATTTGAGTCGGGAACGCCCAATGGAATCGGTATACTCAGCCTGCGAGAATCTGTCAAGGTCATTGAGCAGCTTGGCCTGGACAATATCCGGGCCAGGGAGGAAATACTGACCCAACGCTTTTTGCACGGGCTGGAGGAACTGCCTGTCACGCACCATGGGACAAAAGTCCTCTCCAAAACTGTTCCCACCGTATCCATCACCTGCGGGGACAGGGACTGTGCCCTGCTTTCGCAGCAACTCTTCGAAAGGTACGGTATCGTCACCCGCAGTGGCCTTCATTGCGCTCCTCTTGCCCATCAAAGCATCGGAACGTATCCTCAGGGGACGCTGCGCTTCAGCTTTGGGTACCATACCACTGTGGATGAAATTGAGTACTCGCTGTCAGCCCTGCGAAGCCTCCTTGGGTAAGGAGCCTTCTTCCGGGAGGAGCATTGGTGAAATGGAGCGGGCAAAGCTTTCCTCCGCAAAGGTTTGCAGCTTCTCCTCAAAGTGGGAGAATTGCTTAACCAATGCCTCTCCAAACTCTGTGAGCTCTGAACCGCCGCCCTTTGGGCCGCCAATCCGTTTCTGAAGGATCTTTTTTCCAAAAACCGCTTCCGCCCGGTCCACAATTTGAAGAGCTTTGCGATAGGTCATGTCCAGTTCCTTGGAGGCGGCATGGAGGGAATGCAGCCGCCTTGTGGCCTGAAGCAGGGCGGAAATCCCTGAGCCATAGGCAAGAGTTCCATTGATATAAATCCTTGCACGAAGTGAAATATGAAGATCATCTGTCTCTTTTGGCATCATGAACCCAGCTCCTTCAGTCATCCGGATTGATTGCATCGTAACACAGCTTTTATGAAAAATCCATGATTCTTCCCTGGAAGGAGTGAAAAAAGCGCGGCTTTTCAGCCGCGCCATGGGGGAGGTTTGCCTTGGAAGGGTTATTCTTCCGCAGCCCCTCGCTGCCAGAGGATGACGCTCCTCCCGATTTCAAAGGGGCCGTCCCCCACCAACTCCGGGTTCATCCTCTGCAGGCTTTCCTTGCTGACCTGGTAGCGTTTGGCGATGTCCCATAGGGTTTCTTCCGGCTGGGTGAAGTAGAGTACGATTCCTGCGCTGACCGGCTGGGCGGGCTGACGGGTCACATCGCTGACCAGGGAGTCCGTGGTCAGTTGTACGTCATTGCAGAACAGGTGCAGGATGTACTTGATCTCCACCCGATCGCTGGTGATGCCGTTGACATCCACATTGCTGGGCATGAGGCTGATCCCTTCCGGATCGGATACATCGCAGGCGAAGACCATGTGAAAGGGCTCCTCCGTGGAATAGCTGACAGGCACCTCGCTGCCATCGGTCATGTAGAGCAGCGTCGTCTCCATCATCCCATCCAGCAGGAGCCGTCCCCCCTGGCGGTTTACATCGGTAACGATGGGCCGCAGGAAGGCTTTAATGGGAGTGCGGGCAGGGGGTTGCTCGCCTTCCAGCAGCAACGTCATCTTTCCGCTTTCAGCGGTATGGATCTGCTGATACCCCAGCGCTCTGCGCACTTCCTCAACCACCGGGGTGAGCAGATCGCCCTGGGTGGTATAGGCATCCTGCAGAATCACCATGTCCTTTTTTCGGGTGGTCTGGGCGCGCAGGGCCAGCAGGACTTCTGCCCGCAGGGTACGTTCCCCCTCACCGGTGCCATCCTGGGAGAGGACCGCTACATCCTTGACGATGGCATTGGCGCAAAGTGCATCCCCTGCCTCTCCCATCAGAGGCAACGTCTCTTCAAAGGGAATGGTGTGCCGGGTGACAACCAAAGAACGGGAGGGCATGTTGCTGCAGTGGATCACCTCCATCAGAATGTTGCCGGACAGGGTGACCCGCTCTTCGCCGCCCATTACATCGTTTACAGTTGCCAGGGCCGTGGCATAGAGGGTGTCCTGTATCTGAAGAACCCCTGCCAGTTCGCACTCATCCCTCACCAGCACGTCCTGTTCTCCGGTGGCTACGGTGAGGCAGCCCTGGATGACAGCGGCTTTCGCCATCAGACCCTCCGCGTCCTGGATGCTGGTGACCACGCTGAAAGGCTCATTGGAGAGCACCCTGGCTCCTGCCCGTAAAATGGAGCGCAGATGAAGCCGTCCTCCCTGGGCGACAGCTTCCACATGCTCCACCACGGCGGTGGGCGTTGCGGTCATCTTGGGCTGCACTCCCGGCATATCTACGCTGTGGGTGAACTCAGCGCTGGCTTCCAGGGCCAAAATATGGGTGGGGTCTCCCTGGGTATACAGCACGTGGAATATCACGCGGCCTTCTACCTCCACCCGGTCTGAAAGGGTTTCCGCCTTCTCCGCTACGGACATCGCTTCGGCAGAAAGTACGCGGGTCTCCTCCCTGAGCCCGCCAGGCAAAGCGACCTCGCCCTCCACCACAGCCTGGGAACTCGCTGCGCCAACATATCGCTCCATAGGAAGTTCTTCTCGCAACACCTTCATGGTGGCGGCGGGCTGATGCTCATACGCTCTGGTTTCAATGTGATCCATCATGTGGATTTCCTCCTCGTACGCCTTTGTAGGTAGCGTATGCGGGCTGTCCACGTCCTATGACTTGCGAATCCGGGAGGAGAAAAGAAAAAGCCCGCTCTTGTCATACGCGGGCCAAGGGTCGTTCCATGGCAGAGACCTTTATTCCAGGGATACGGCTTTGTGCAGCTTTCGGATGGAGAGAAAATATACGGGTAAAAGAAACAATGCGGACAGGCTCCAGGCGATGGGGCTGGCCAGACAGATGGCGGTAAAGCCCAGGGGAGCCAACAGCAGGAAACCGGCGGTGGCCCTGCCTACGGATTCCAAAAGCCCCGTTGCCATTACGGCGTTGGTGTAACCCAGGCCCTGAAGTGCGTAGCGGTAGACATAGATGAGCGTAATAGAAACAAAGAAATAGGAGTTGATGCGCAGAATCTGCTGGACAAGCCCATGAATGGCGGTTTCCGAAGGGTCGAGAAAAACCTCCGCAAGGGTGGAACCAAAGCACATGTTCACCACAAAGGCAATAGCAGCATAGCTGAAAAAGACCAGGTCAGATTGCCGCACCCCCTGGCGAACACGGTCAAAGCGCCGGGCTCCCCTATTCTGGCTGACAAAGGTGGCCAATCCCACTCCTGCCGCATCCAAAGGGGCAAGAAGCGCGTTTTGTACCTTGCCGCTGGCGGAAAGGGCGGCTACCGCGTCGGAGCCCAGGCTGTTGACGGCGGATTGAATGACCACGATGCCTACCGCAACCAGGGAAAAAAGCATGCCCAAAGGGATGCTGGTGCGGCAAAGCCGGAACATCTCCCGCACAGACGGCCTGATGTCATCCCTGGTGAGATAGAAGATGGGCATATGCTTGCGAATGGTATGTACGCAAAAGCCCGCCGAAACAAGCTGGGAGAGGATGGTGGCCAAGGCTGCGCCTTCCACCCCGAAATGCAGGTATCCGATAAAGAGCAAATCCAGCAGGATGTTGAGAACATAGGCCAGAATCAAAAAGAAAAGAGGGGTGCGGCTATCCCCCACAGCACGCATATACCCGATCAGCAGGCTGTAAAACAGCATCGCGAAGGCGCCTGTAAAGGTTAAGGAAATAAAGGTGGTTGCGTCATCGAGCAGGTTGCCAGGGGTGTTGAACAGCATCAGTATGGGCCGGGAAAGGAAGGCCATCAACGTAGCCATCAACAGAGAGATCAAGGCCAACAGGTAGATGCCGTTGGCCTCTGCCTTGCGAAGCGCTTTTACATCCCCGGCCCCAAAATGGTGTGCGATGGGGATGCACAACCCGGAGGCAAAGCCCTGGGCAAAACCAAGAATGAGGGTGTTTAGCGGGCCGGTGCAGCCCACTGCCGCAAAGGCCTCCACCCCCAAGGATTTGCTCACAATAACGCTTTCCATAATCAAGTACGCCTGTTGAAAAAGGCTGCCTATCAAGATCGGCAGGCAGAAGGTCATGATTCTGCCAAGGGGTTTTCCAATGGTCAAATCTCGAACCATAGCATCACCTCTGTGAATACACCCTCAGTCTATCCGGATTCAGATAAAAGTCAAGGTGATTGTTTCACGGGAAACAACGGGACAGCAGGAAGGAAAAGAATGGAAAAGGGCGAATGAAAGATAGAAGCAAGAAAGGATGAGGATCATGTGGAAAAAAATGGCGGCGGTTTTGGCATTGCTTGTGTTGCTTCCCTCGGTAGCGCTGGCGGGCGGCCAGTACATCATCCCCGACAGCAACACCCGGCACCTTACCCGCAGTGAATTATGGGAGTGGAGCTATGAGTCCCTGGGTTTTATCCTGAATGAAATTTTCGCCCGCCATGGGTATTGTTTTGAGCCCGGGGAGAAGTATGACAACTATTTCCGATCTCGCCCCTGGTATACCCCAAATGCCGATACCGACAACCGGAGGGCCTGCTATCCCCAGCTCAGTACCCTGGAATGGAACAATGAGCATCTGGTCAAGGAGGTCCGCCAGGAAATGCGGGATAAGAAGACCCGCAACACCAACGGCAAGAACTACCTGGATTATATCGAGGAGAGTTTTGACCCGCTGAGCGGCTTCTTTTTGGTGGAGCTTAAGGCTGGACAGAAGCTGGCAGTGTACTCCGCGCCGGATGCCCAGTCCTATCGGGGCGCAAATGGAAAGGCGGCTGTCAGCACCAACGGGGCCGTCTATGCCGCCGGATGGGAGGATGGATGGCTGCTGCTCATGTACTTGACCAACAACGGCAGCGTACGGGTGGGATACGCCGATGGCGGCCATATCAAAGGCGTTCCCTCAGGCCTCCCCATGCTGGAGTGGGATCCGGTCCAGGTGACTGTGAAGGAGAATGCCATCCTCACCGATGATCCTGTAAAGGCCTTTTCCACCCTTGCCAGGCTGGGAACGGGAAGCCAGGTCACCTACCTCACCGAATATCAGAACCGGTATGCCTGGGCTTATGTGGAAACGACCGTGCAGGGCCAAAGGGTGAGAGGCTTTGTGAAGGCGGATGCCCTGGATTTTTCCGCAGGGATGTGGAATGAGGAGGACTCCATCGGGGAGAAATAGGGAGAGGGCTGCCTTGCCCCCCCAGCGGGTCCTGTGCTACAATGGGGATTGGGGTGAGGCCATTGAATACGGAACAAAGCAGCACTTTGCTGGAGGCGGTTGATTTCGGTTCAACTGCGAGTTCCTCCCGCCGGAGCATGCTGGCGTTGATGTCCCTTAGCACCCAGTATCATTACATCTATTGCATGATGATGAGCAGCGCTCTTTTCATCCCCACTGTCATTGGTGGAGCGCTCATGATGAGCGGCCTGATTGGTGTGGAACTGACACGGCTGCTGATGGGTCACGGGAGACGTTCCCTGCCTGGTGGCATGCGGCTTATGAGCCTGCTGTTACTGGGCTTTATGCTGATATGCAATCTTTTGCTGCTATCCGTTTATCCGGCAGCGCTGAATGTGGAAAAAGTATGGATTGTCTTTTCCCTGGTCCTGCTGATGATCATGCGGGGTAACCTGTTGCGCCGCCTGGTGGAACGGCTGATGCGGGGGAGTGTGGGGACCTGTGCCTTTCTTTTCCTGGCCGGGCTCATGGAACTGCTCGCTGTGGGGATTGTGGCCGCGGTGCTTTTTTTCAATATGCCCCGGACAGACTTGGCCTGGCAGATGCTTGCGGGCTTTGTTTTGGGCGCTGCGTTGGAGGGCTATGGCCTGTGGCGGGAGAGAAAGGATTTTAAGGTGGGCAGTCCCAGCCCCTTTGAGGATCCGGGGCAGATGGGCAGCGCTTCCAAGGGGCTACACGGCATTGGGGCCTATAAGGCCTTTGAGCGCTTCCATCGGCTGATTTTGGTGGCGTTGCAGATCACCCTGGTGATGGTGTATACCTTCATTGGCCTGACCCTGCGGGAACTGCTGGCCAGTTTGGGTATGGCCTTATCCTTGACATTGCTGCTTCGGGAAGGCACTGACCGGCTGCTTGCGAAAATTGAGGACCGCCGCCCGGCAGCCACACAACTGCTCCTGGCAGGGCTTTTCCTGTGGATTTCGGGCCTTGTTTTGTTCTACCGGCAGTTGGACCAGGTCCCCAGCCTCCTGATGAGCAGCATGGCCCTGGCGTTATCCATGGCAGGAGCGACAGTTTCCAGCACCTGCCTTGCGGAAATCGAGCGGCTGATGGCCAATGTTGCCCGTTATGGCCTGGAGAACCGCCTGGACGGTTATGCCCAGGTGCGCCGGGCGCGCACGGAGTTGAGCATTCTGGGCGGTCAGATGCTGGCCCTGGTTTTGCTGACCCTGCTTTCTGCCCCATGGGGAAGAAGCTGGGCGTTTACGGATGTGGAATCCCTGTTTCGCAGTTTCCGGCCCCTGATGATTTTGCCGCCTATGCTGCTGTTACTGGCTGCCTTCGTCAGCGTGCTCCATTTTCCCATGAACAGCCGTTATTTTCTGAAGCTGCGGCGCTTCCTGACACTCAATGAGGAAGGGCGGGAGAATCCCGCCATGAAGGAGCAGCTGGACAACGTGGTGGTGAAACGCCACAAAAACCGCTATGCCCTCAAGTTCATCATGACCCTCATCCGGCCTTTGTATTACCATAAGGTTCTTGGCAAGGAACATCTGGCGGGTTTTGAGGACGGCACCATGATTCTGATCTGTAACCATGGAGAGCTGTACGGGCCGGTTGTGGCGAATCTGTATGTACCCGTCTCCTTTCGGCCCTGGAGCACCAGCAGCATGATGGACAAGGACGCCATTGTGGAGCATATGTACCAGGGCACCATGAAGCGCCAGAAATGGCTGCCTGAGAGATGGAAGAGGCCCATCATCCGCAGGTTGCTGTATCCATTTTTTCAGTGGGTATATCAGAGCATTGAATGTATTCCCGTGTATGCAGGAGAACCCCGCAAGCTGGCTCAGACCTTCCATATGTCCCTCCAGGCCATGCAGGCGGAGGACAACATCCTCATCTTTCCTGAGAGCGGGGAGGACCATGCCTACGGGGAGAGAGGCTATGTCTCCGAGGGGGTGGGCCGGATGAATACCGGCTTTGCCATGCTGGCACCCCTGTATTATGCCAGAACCGGCAAGAGAGCCGTCTTTGTGCCCATCTACGCAAGCAAGAAATTGCGTACTTTGTTCATTTGTCAGGGGGTGGAGTATGACCCCACCGCCTCAGCCAATCAGGAGAAGCTTCGCATCGTGGAGGAGCTTCTCCGCCGGATGAGAGAGAAATATCAACTGGAGCTGGTCCAGACAGTTGCAAAGGAAAAAGGGTGATAGGGAAGTTCACTTTGAGCCCCCGGGCATACGGCGCAGCAAGGCCTCTCGTCCGGCGATGGAAAAGCCGAAAAAGCCAAGTTCCCCTCCCAGGGCCCTGTATTTCCCATGAACATAGCCTACCAGCTTCATGGCTTGTTCATCGATGGAACCGCTGGGAGTGAAGTACCGTTCCTGAACGCATACCCGGAGAATATCCGCCAGAAAAAGGTCATGGCTTCCCAAGGGAAGAATGTCTTTCACCCGACAGCAAAGAAAGGCCGGGCTTTCCCCAAGGGCAGGGGCGTGTGTCAGGGGCGGTGCGGGTATGGCAGTGAGCCCCAGAATTTCAAACTTGCTGTGGTCCCTACCACTTTTCACGCCGCAGTAATCCAGGGGACGAAGCAGGTCCTCATTTGCCAGGTTTACGGTAAACTCCCGGGTGCGCTCAATCAGGCCATGACTGTGGCGCTCTTTCCTCAGGCTGATGGAGAGCATGGGTGGGTGGGAACAGCAGATACCCGTCCAGGCGACGGTAATCAGATTGGACCGCATGCCTCTCTGAGGGTCACCGCAGCCCACCAGCACGGCAGGTACCGGCGAGAGGTATGGGGTTGCCCCAATTGCCCGAAAACCGGGCGCTGCTTCTGTACAGGACCCTGATGGGGATGATGCGGACGGCTGATTTTTCCGGCTTGTCATGATGTCACGCCCTTGTCAATCAGGATGAACCTAGTGTACAATACTGCAAAATGACCTGTCAACGAGGAGAGGGGGAGGAAAGGCATGGCGCACTATCCGCTGAAATACCGCAAGCCGCCGCGCAGGCGGATTTCCTTCTCCCGGATTCTCATGTTCCTGCTGCTCCTGGCCATGATTGCCTACCCCTTTTGGGAAGCCGGCAGGCTGACCGTAGAGGAGCGCACGGTGCAGGTTGCAAACCTTCATCCCAACCTGAAGGGCATGCGGATCGTATTCGTCAGCGACATCCATGCGGGTCGCTTTTTTTCACAAGGCCGGGTGGTGAATTTGATCAACACCATCAACGGACTGAGGCCCGACCTGGTGATTTTGGGCGGGGACTATGGTGAGGACAGCGACGGCGCGATTCAGTTCTTCCGAAGCGCGCCGTATATCCAGGCGCGGCTGGGAGTCTTTGGGGTGGTGGGCAACCATGACCGGACAGAGCCCGAAAGCAACTTTTCCCTGCTTATCAGAGAGATGACCAAGTACGGCTGCATGCCTCTCACCAACAATGTGGCAAGGGTGAAGGTGGGGCAGACTTATGCCTACATCGCCGGAGTAGACGATTTCTACAATGGCTTTCCGGATGTGGCTGCAGTTGCCTCCCAGGTCAGCCGGGAGGACTTTGTTATTTTTACGGGGCACAGCCCCGATCTGTTGCCTGCCGCCTTTGCTGCCAAGAGCAGGGAGAATGACACCCACTGGTATGACCTGGCCCTTTTCGGTCATACCCATGGAGGTCAGGTAACTCTCTTTGGCCGACCCCTGGTCCCCAACCTCAGGCCGGAGATTGGACTAAGGTATCTGAGCGGCTGGCGGGAGGAAAACCGGGCCAGTATTCTGGTGAGCAACGGCATAGGCACCAGCAACTTCCCGGTGAGGCTCTTCGCGGTTCCCCAGATTCATCTGATCACCCTCAAAGGGAAATGACGCAATCAATGCGAGGTACCTTATGGCCCAGGACACAACCGGTCCCCTTGCGGACAACGAAACACCTGCTGACGCCAGGAAAACCAAGGAAGGCCCCTCCCGTTGCGGATCAACGCGAAAAGAGCGGACCTTCCCCACTGTAACGCTGACCAAACCCAGGGGCGATGTGCTCTTTCTTTTGATTCTGCCCCTGGTTGCCCTGGCGCTTTTTGAGAGCATGGCCAGAGGCGGCTTTCCCGCGTTTCTGGACTGGATCCGGAGGAAGCCCTTGTTCTTTTTACAAAACCTGGGTTTCTTTTTTGGAATTTTCTGGATCCTGGCACTGATGCGGGACGACCGGGCCCGGTTGGTCACCTCCCTTTCCATGCTGCTATTGCTTTGCACCCTGGGCCTGGTGAGCTTCTATAAGATCCGCTACCGCTTTGAGCCCATTCTGCTGTCGGACATCTGGCTGCTGAACGAGGTTCCCCATGCTATGGGGCAACTTGATTTGAAGATAGACTGGCGGCAGGCGGCGAGGGCTGTGGGCTTGTGCAGCGCTTCCATCCTGCTATCCCTGGTGTTTGTGCGGGGACGCCGTCAAAAGCGGAGTTTCCTCTGGCCCACCCTGGGCTTAGCGCTGATCTGTGCTTTTGTACCTGCCTGTTCCTTTGACAGGATCACTCAGGGGGGGAACACCGACCTTGCGGACTGCGCCTATCATGGCGGTACCCTGTTTACCATGGTGGCTGCCGAGAGGCAGAGACAGTCCATTGCCACCTTCTCCTATGAGGAAACGGAGGTGGACCGGGCCTTGCAGCGGGTTCAGCAATCGGTGGAGACTGAGGCAAAGGCGCAGGCAGCCGCGGCCGAAAGCCCCAATGTGATTGTGATCCTGGCGGAAAGCTTTATGGACCAGCAGCATCTCGGGATGTACCTGGATTTCACACGGCCTCTGATGCCCTTTTACAACGAGCTGATTCAGACCTGCGCCACCGGGGAGATCTATGTACCCAAGCAGGGGGGTGGCACCAGCGAAACGGAGTTTGAGGTGCTCACGGGCCTGCAAAGCTGCTATTCCGTCAACCCCTATTCCATCGGGATCCCCCCCCTTCATTCCCTGGCTGCCGTTTTCCGGGAAAAGGGGTATCATAGCTCGGCCATCCACTGGTTCCAGGGAATTTTTTACAACCGGTATAAGAACCTTTATCTGCTGGGCTTTGATGAGTTTTATACAACCGATACCACCCGCCGTGAATTTGCCAAGACCGGGATGTTTGTCAGCGACAGCGAGCATTATCGGGCCGTGTTGGACAAGCTCACGGATACCCAGGGCAAGGACTTTGTTTTTTGCATCACCATGCAAAACCACGGCACGTATGAATATGATGACTTTACCTTGACCTACGGCGCGGACAGACCCTTCACCAACAACCTGAGCCAGGAAGCCGACCGGGTTTTCCGCAACTATTGCTACCTGCTGGGCAGGAGTGACGAGGCGCTTAGGGAGTTGATCGAAGAACTGGAGCGCTTTGCAGAGCCCACGGTGGTGGTTTTCTTTGGGGATCATATCCCGCCTTTTGGGATAGAGGTCTATGAGGAAATTGGCATGCCCACGGAGGGAGATGCAGGTCACCTCACCCCCTACTTTATCTGGAGCAACCGGGGCAAATTTGAGGACCAGCCTCCCATGAAGGCCTGGCAGCTGGGGGCCCATGTGCTGTCCCTGACTGGGGTAAGTGACGATCCTTTCTTATTATACATTGAGAAACTTCGCCGGGAGGGCATCAACACCGACGCGGATTATGATCTTCTATCCCATGACGCGCTGTTTGGAAAGCAGCGGGCCTATGCTTTGGCCGGCATTAAGCCTGAGAGTCCCCACTGGCAGATTGGCGGAAAAATGGAGCTGATTGGCTTTGACACCTTTCCCGTGGATGGTACAGTGTATGTGTTGCCCCGCCTGGCGGATCCTACCCAGAACTTCCGGCTGGCTGTCAATGGGCAGAGCCTGAACGACTGGCACGTGCTGGATACCCAGGAGCCCTTTACGCTTCAATGCGTGATGACAAGCCCTGAGGGCAAGCAGCTCAATCACTCCCAAAGTATCACATTTTCTTCCACCCAGGAGTTGCTGGATGGCAGCCGAAGGCTGGATCCTCCGGCCCTGGAACTGGAACAGGTGCCCTTCCATGTGGAAAAGGAAGAGGGGGATTTTCTGCTGGCGGTCAGCGACCAAAGTTATCAAGCCCTGGCAAGTTGTCTCACCCTGGACGGAAAACGGCAGCAATGGCAATTCCCATATGGCTTTGCCAAGTCCGGCCAATACTATGTAGCCAGGGAGCTGGAACCCATCCGGGTATTCATCAGTAAAGAAAGCTTTGAGGGATATGCGCCCGACCCCTCGGGGCTTGCGGCCTACTTCAGGGAACATCAGGCCATGCTGTGGATTTTTCAATAGCTTTGTCCTGCCCATGGCAGACAAAAGGTTTTCCAGTATCACCAATAAGCGTCCCTTGACGAACACATCACCAGGGGATACAATAGATTTGCTTTTGTTGAGCCGCATCCGTTCATACAGCAATGATTGTTCCCTTTTCTATCGGCCCATCAAGGCGAAGCAGCCGGTCAGTCCCGCATGTGGCTGGACCCGGTCTGTTTCATTCGTTTCTTAAGAAGGGGAGGATCGGTTTGTTTGGAAGACGACCTGATGGGCGGCGCGTGAAAAATATGGATCCGATTGTGCAGCTGACGCCCTACCTGATGCCCATGCGCTGCGACGCGCAGGTGTTTCTGGATCACAATCTGGAGTATGAGCCCTTGATGCGCTATATCGCGGAAAAAAACCGCCAGGGCATCAAGATCACTTTCATGGAGATTCTGGTGGCTGCCTATATACGGGGTGTGTCCCAGGTGCCGCAAGTGAACCGCTTTGTCATGAACAAGCAGCTTTTCAATCGCAACGAGCTCACCGTAGCCTTTACCATGCTGCTGGATACCCCCGACGGCAGTCCCGAGGAAACGGTGGTTAAAATCAACTTTGATCCCAGCGACACCCTTTTGGATGTGTCTGCCCGCATCAAGGACACCATTGCGAAAAACCGCAAGCCTGAGAACGCCAATTTTGCCTTGAAACTCGCCGGCTTTTTGCTGAGCGTGCCGCTGCTGCCCAACGCCGTAGTGGGCCTGGCGCGCTTGCTGGATCGATACGGCCTGTGTCCCAGGGTGATTTTGGACGCTTCTCCGTTTCATACCAGCATGTTCATCACCAACATGGCTTCCATCGGCATGCACAAGGTATATCACCACATCTACAATTTCGGCAGCACCGGTATGTTCATCAGCCTGGGCACACCTGAGCGGGAATTTGGCGTGGATGCAGCGGGAAAGGTTGTGCGCAAATGCATCCTGCCCGTGGGTATCACCGCCGATGAACGGGTCTGTGGAGGCGCCGTCTATGCCCAGCTTTTTGCCGTCATGAAGAAATGTCTCAAGGAACCGCAGCTTTTGGAGCAGGCCCCGGAGGAGGTCAAGTTTAACGAAGGCATGAGATACCATTGCCCCAAGCCTGTGTTGGCTAAGGGCACGCAGGGGCAGGTCGCAGAGGGATAAGGAGACGGGCTGGGGCGCGAAGATACCGGCCTTAAAGAGCATATCATTTGGTTTTTGGGCGTGCCGTATGGGCCGGGGTTATCCTCCGGCTCATTTTTCTATTCCTTCATCTCTTCCACCCGTCCGTCCTTGACCCGGAAGCGGCGCATGGTGCGGGCAGCCACGCCCATATCGTGAGTGATCAGCACCACTGTATGCCCATCTTTGTGCAAAGAAGAAAAGAGGTTCAGCACTTCATCCCTGCTTTCTTCATCCAGGGAACCGGTGGGCTCGTCGCAAAGCAGCAGTTTTGGCTCATAGCTGAGTGCCCTCGCCAGAGCCACTCGCTGTTGCTGCCCGCCGCTGAGCTGACCCGGCTTGTGATAGGCCCTGTCTCCCAGGCCTACATTTTCCAGGGACTTCATGGCAATTTTTACGCGCCGCTCTTCCCCCAGGCCCCGAAGCATCAGGGGAAAGGCAACGTTTTCCAGAGCGGTGAATCGGGGCAATAGCTGAAAGCCTTGAAATACAAACCCGATCTTTTCCCGGCGCACCATGCAAAGTTCCTGGGCATTCATGCCGCCAACCTCCACCCCGTCCAGGCGGTACAATCCCTTTTGGGGTGTGTCCAGGCAGCCCAGAATATGCATTAGCGTGCTTTTGCCGCTGCCGCTGGGGCCAACAATGGCGGCATAGTCCCCCCGGCGGATATGCAGATTCACCCCGCAGAGCACGGGCAGAAGGTTTGGCTGGACGGGGAACGCCCAAGGGAAGGTCCTGACGGATCTGGGCCCTCTTTCCGGCCACAGTGCCAAACGGCCTTTGGCCCTTTCCCTGCCGATGGGATAGCCTTTCTCCACGTTTTCCATCCGGATCATCCGATCACCTCCCAAGGTAGCATCCCCAGACGGCTGGCCTTGGTGAGCAGGAAAATGCTTCCTTTATGCCGCCTTGTGAGAGGCCGGCTTTTGATGTATGATGAAAAGGCAGTCTGACGCTGTAAAGGAGCCCTCCCATGAACGACACATTGAACCATAAAATCAAAATGCTGCCCGATAGCCCCGGCTGCTATCTGATGAAGAACCAGGGCAAGATTATCTATGTGGGCAAAGCGGTGAATCTGAAAAACCGGGTGCGCCAGTATTTCCATGAAAGTGCTCAGCACAGCCCCAAGGTGCGCTTGATGGTTCAGGAGATCGATGATTTTGACATCATCCTCTGCAGCACAAACTTTGAGGCGCTCACCCTGGAGTGCAACCTCATCAAGAAGCACAGGCCTTATTACAACATTCTGTTGAGGGATGACAAGCATTATCCCTATTTGCGCCTGGATCCGGGCGAGTCCTTTCCCCGGCTCACCGTGGCCCGGCAGATCAATCCCCATGACGGTGCAAAGTATTTCGGCCCCTACTATGCAGCCAGCGGCATCCGCAAGGTGCTGGAGGAGGTGCGTCGTTTTTTTCCCTTGCGTACCTGCAGCCTGTCCCTGCCACTAAAGCAGCCGCGCCGTCCCTGTGTCCACCACCAGATCGGTCAATGCCTGGCCCCCTGTGCCAACCTGATTACCCCAGAGGAATACAACCGAATCCTGGAGAACGTGCTTGCCTTTTTGGGGGGCGATACCCGCCAGCTTCGGGAGGATCTGAGAAACCAGATGATGGAACACTCCCGGCGGATGGAGTTTGAGCAGGCAGCCCTGGTGCGGGACAAGCTGGCGGAAATTGACCGGATGATGGAGAAACAGCATGCCATCCAAACCAAGGACGCCCAGCAGGATCTGATCGCCGCTGTGGCGGATGGGACGGACGCCCTGGTGCAGATCACTCACATTCGGGGTGGGAAGATGGAGGGCAGCCGCAGCTTTTTAATGGAAAACTCAGGCCAGGAGGATCTTTCGGAGCTGACAGCCGCCTTCCTCACCCAGTATTATGACGACGAGCACCTGCTGCCCCATGAAGTTTTGGTGGAACATTTGCCCAAGGACGCGGAGCTGATTCATCAGTGGCTCCGGGAAAAGAAAAAAGGGTCCGTCATTCTTGCCAGTCCCAGGCGGGGTTCCAAACGCCAGCTGATGGATCTGTGCCTGAAAAATGCACAGGATGCCCTGCTGAAACACAGCACGGAAAAACGGGTACGCTTCCGCCGCACCACCGGTGCCATGCAGGAGCTTCAGCAGGCACTAAGCCTGCCCACGCTTCCCATGCGTATTGAGGGATACGATATCTCCAACACCCAGGGTGCCCAATCTGTGGCAGCCATGGTGGTCTTTGAAAACGGTGAGCCTGCAAAGAAGGAATACCGGCATTTTCGCATCAAAACCGTGGAAGGGGCCAATGACTTTGCCAGCATGGCGGAAGTGATTAAAAGGCGCTTTGCCCACGGTCTCCAGGAAAAGCAGGAACGGGAAGCGGCTGGTCTGCCTGTTGGAGAGGGACGTTTCAGCAAGCTGCCCGATGTGGTGCTCATCGACGGCGGTCCCGAACAGCTCCTTTTCGCCCAGCGAGCCATGCTGGAATCGGGGGGAAATGTGCCCATGTTTGGCCTGGCCAAGCGTTTTGAGGAGATCTATCTGCCGGGCAGGGAGGAACCCATCCGGTTGAGCAAGCATTCCGACGCGCTGCATCTTGTCCAGCAGGTGCGGGACGAGGCTCATCGCTTTGGGATCACCCACCATAGGGCCTTGCGGACCCAACATGCGCTGACCAGCGAGCTTTCCTCAATTCCGGGGGTGGGACCCAAGCGACAGGTGGAGCTTCTGCGGCATTTTGGGGGCATCAGAGCCATTCTGGCCGCCAGCGAGGATGAGCTGGCAGGGGTCAGGGGGATGAATGCCCGGGTGGCCAGGGCGATTGTGGAGTATGCGGCAGGGAAAGAAAAGGGATCTGCCCCCAATCCGGCGGAGACCAGGTAGACCGCGGCTTATGGGGAAACCATAAAAAGCAGGCCGTCTGTTGCTGCGACAGACGGCCTGCGTGTGTTTGAGAAATTCTGTGATTAGTGGGTGGCTGAGGACTGGGTGTCGACCAAGGTAAACTCGATGGCAGCACCCATGGCTTTGGCGGCCAGGTTGACGGCGTTTTGCACCGCACTGCTTGTGACGGTGGCGCCGCTGATGGCGTCCACATTATCTCCCAGGGTTACAGGAACGTTCTTGCCCATGAATTGATCGGTAAAGGCGGGCTCTTTGGCCTTGCTCCCAAAGCCCTGGGTTTCGGCAAATGCGTCGCCGCCCACGAGTATGCCGGTGAGTACGCCGTTCAGATCCATGCCGACGGTCACCTCTACCGGGCCTGCAAAGCCCTGCTGCGAAACCACCGCTACATGCCCCACCGTGATGCCGCCTGCCTGGGCTTCATACAAAGCCGCAACGCCCTCGGGGGCAGTTTGGGCTACAAAAGTTTCGGCGGCAGGATAGACCGTCTTGAGGGGATCGTCGGCGGGGGCTGTGTCGGCAGCAGCGGGAGCTGCGTCGGAAGATGTTGCGGCAGCTTCCCCGCCAATGCCCAGCAGTTGGGCGGCCTCATTGACTCCCTTGACCACGGCGGTGCTGGTAACAGTTGCGCTGCTGATGGCGTCGATTCCCTCGCCCAGCACTACAGGCAGGCTTTTGCCCGCAAACTGATCGGTAAAGGCGGGCTCTTTGGCCTTGGCACCCAAGCCGGGGGTTTCGGCAAATCCGCTGCCGCCCACGCTGATGCCTGTCAAGGTGTTGCTGTTGTCCACACCCACCGTGACCTCAATGGGGCTTTCAAAACCCTGTACGGTGACCATGGCTACCTTGCCAACGGTTTTGCCGCCCACCTGGACGTCATAGGTAAAGGAGCCGTTTACAAAAGTTTCCGCACCAGGATAGGCTGCCAGACGGGAATCGTCGCTTGCAGAAGAGGGGGGTGCGGACTCCGACGCTTCCTGACTGGGCTCGGGTACTGCGGCGCTCATCTCCACGCCAAGGGCCTGGGCTACGGTATTCACGCCGTCCACCACAGCGCGGCTGGTAATGGTGGCGCCGCTGATGGCATCCACATCCACATTCAAAGTGATGGGTACGGTCTTGCCCTTGAACTGATCGGTAAAGGCAGATTCCTTTGCCAGCGCGCCAAGGCCGGCTGTCTCGGCAAAGCTGCTGCCCCCCACGCTAATGGCGCTGATGGTATTGTTTAGGTCAAGGCCCAGGGTCACTTCCACAGGACCGGCAAAGCCGGACACAGTGACGGTGGCAGCGTGCCCCACCTTCTGTCCGCCTGCCAGGCCTTCATACAGGGTATCCAACCCTTGGGGTGCTACCACTTGGGAGAAGGTCTCGGCAGCAGCCAGCACGGCCTTGCGGGCGGCATCCGCTTCGCCGGTGGCGGCGGCGGCAATGGGCTCCCGCGTCACCTGGTCGGTCACGGCCAGCAAAACGGCGGCAATTACCGTGATGAGGGTCAAAATCAGAAAGGCAGGCATCCGCTTCATGATTGCATTCATTCCTTATTCGCGGGGATTTTCCCCTTATTTCTTCATGTGATGATAGCATTGCCAAGGCCGATTGTCAATGCAAAAGGATTGCCAGCACAGGAAAGCAGCCTTGGGTGAACACGGGGGAAGCAATATCCCGGGCCGTTTGCATAGGCTATAGGGCAGGCTGAGGGGAGTCTGTGGGAAGGGGGAGCGGCAATGACACTGTCGGAGCTGCGCACCAAGGAAGTGATCAATGTGGAGGACGGCAGGCGGTTGGGCAAGGTGATGGATATCGAATTCTGCGTGGCCACCAGCCAGGTGACCGCCCTGGTGGTTCCGGCTGACACCTCCCTTTTGCAGACCCTACGGGGGGAGAAATGCGGGATGGTAATCCCCTGGGAGAATATTTGCCGCATTGGGGACGACGTAATCTTGATTTCTCTTCCCAAGGCATGCCGGGAACGGGAGCAATAACCGGCAAGAAATGGTTGCCAATGCATCAAGAATCGGGTATGATAACAAAAGCGGTTGATGAGTACGAAGATACGAGTATTTCAGTAGGGTGAAGGCAGGCTTTCATCAATACAAAAGGATGTGTAAATCCATGAGATGTCAATACTGCGGATATCTGGACAGCCGTGTGATCGACAGCCGGCCCACCGAGGAAGGCAGTTCCATCCGACGTCGCAGGGAGTGCCTGCGTTGCGGGCGGCGGTTCACCACCTATGAAAAAATTGAAACCTCTCCTGTTATGGTGGTTAAAAAGGATATGCGGCGGGAGATGTTCAACCCGGAGAAAATCAAGAAAGGGTTGCTCCTGGCCTGTCAGAAACGCCCAATCAGCATGAAGGATATTGACGGAATTGTAGAAAAGGTGGAAAAGCTCGTTCATTCATCCGGCGAGGACGAGTTCTCCAGCCGCCGCATTGGTGAGGCGGTGATGGACCACCTGCGGGAACTGGATGAAGTGGCGTATGTGCGCTTTGCCTCCGTATACCGCCAGTTTACCGACGTGAGCAGCTTTATGGATGAGCTCAACCGGCTGATTCTGGATGGCAAAGCCCGCCAGGAGGAAAAGCAGGCCGGATATGGCAGAGGAAGCCGGGAGGATCAGGACCCACCGATGGGACGAGTTCTCCATGGGGATCGGGCGGAATAACGGAGCAATCAAAACGGGGATTGGAGCAAAACCAACCCCCGTTTGTTTTGTATTCCGGCTGTGCTATAATAGGGACGTACGAATTTGCACCCAACGACCACCCCATGGGAGGATACAATGAATCGGGACAATCAACGACCCTCTGTCCTCATGGTGGACGGATACAGCCTGATTTTTCGGGGTTTCCACGCGCTGCCGCTTCTCTCCTCGGGTGGGGCGTATACCAATGCGGTGCAAGGGTTTTTCGGCATGCTCTTCAAAGCACTTGCAGACATCCGGCCGGACAGCCTCTGCGTCATGATGGACATGCATGCCCCCACCTTCCGGCATACCCTTTTTGAGGAGTATAAAGCCACCCGCAAGCCCATGCCGGAGGAACTCCGGCCTCAGATTCCCCTGGTGCGGGAACTGCTTGTTGCCATGGGTATTTCCATCGTGGAGATGGAGGGTTATGAAGCGGACGATCTGTTGGGTACGGCCGCCAGGCTGGCTCAGGAACAGGGCCGCAGCACTTATATCCTCACCGGGGACCGGGACAGCCTCCAATTGGTGGGGGGGGACGTCCGGGTGATCCTCACCAAAACAGGCATCACCGAGAGCCTGCTTCTGGATGCGGACAAGGTGCTGGAGATCTATGGTTTTACCCCCGCACAGGTGCCGGATATGAAAGGACTGATGGGGGATAGCAGTGACAATATTCCCGGTATCGCCGGAATTGGAGAGAAAACCGCCCTGAAGCTCATCCGGGAGTATGGCACGCTGGAGGAGATTCTGGACCATGCGGACCAGGTGAAAGGCAAGCTGGGAGAGAAGCTGAAGGAAGGCCGTCAGATCGCCCTTCTCAGCAGGGAGTTGGGGACCATCTGCACCACCGCACCTTTGGAGCTGGACTTTGACAGCTGCGGCTGGGGTCGGCTTTTGGAAGCGCTCCCGTTGATGCAAAGGTATCAGCTGAACCGTCTGAGCCAGAGTCTGAAAAGCCTGATGGGACAGGGAGAGAAAAAGACAGCGGAAGCAAAGGAGCAACCCCCTGTCCCTGAATCCGGCCCTGAACCAGCCCCCCTCTCCACCGCCGAAGTCCGGCCCTTCCCATCCCTGCGGGATCAGGGCGTTTTGCGTTCCATGGAGGAAGTGGTCCGCACTGTGGAGGAAGCCGGAGGATACTGCGACCAGACCCAGTCGGCGATGGCCTTGCACCTGGGGCAGGAGGAGGCCACCCTGTGCCTTGGAGACGGCAGATGCTGGCACATTCCCTTGATGATGGATCTGACCATGGGGGGCCTGTATGAGGATCAGCTTTTGACCACCCTTGGACCTGCTGTTGAGAAGGCGCCCCTGATCGTCCATGGAGCCAAGGCTTTGTTTGGAAAGATGGCCCGCTATGGGTACCCCCTGCCCCCTATCCGGCAGGATACCATGATGGGGGCTTATTTGCTCCATCCCGGCCAAAAGGGTTTCAGCCTGGAGGCATCCCTGGAGGAGGAATACGGCATGCCCCCCAAGGCTGCCACCGCCTATGATCTGTATGCCCTGGCCCTGCGCCAGGAAGCCGCCCTTCGTGAGAAAAACATGCTGGATTTGCTGCTTACCATAGAACAACCCTTGACGCTTGTGCTCTTTGAGATGGAGCGGGAGGGTTTTGGCATCGACGTGGATACCCTGGATGAGTTGGGAGCCCAGTTTACCGGGGAGATCGAGAGCCTGAAAGCCGATGTCTACCATCTCACGGGAGTTTCCGACTTTAACCTGAACAGCCCCAAGCAACTGGGAGAGGTTCTTTTTGACAAGCTGGGCCTTCCCGCCGGCAAGAAAAGCAAGACGGGTGCTTATTCCACGGATGTTACGGTCCTGGAGGGGCTGGCGGAGCTGCATCCCGCCATCGAACCTCTGTTGCGCTACCGTAAGCTTTCAAAGCTCCAGAGCACCTACATTGAGGGCTTGCGCAAGCTCACAGACAGGACTGGCCGTGTCCACACCACCTTTGACCAGACAGGCGCGGTCACAGGGCGTATCAGCAGCCAGGAACCCAACTTGCAGAACATCCCCATTCGCAGCGAGGAAGGGCGGGAGATCCGCAAAGCCTTTGTGGCCAGGGAGGGCTATGTTCTGCTTGACGCGGATTACAGCCAGATTGAGCTGAGGGTGCTGGCCCACTTAAGCGGAGACGCCGCCATGCGGGACGCTTTTATCAAGGGCCAGGACATCCATACCCGCACTGCCGCCGAAATCTATGGCATTCCCCTGGAGGAGGTGGACGCCCAGATGCGGCGGAGAGCCAAGGCGGTGAACTTTGGCATCGTGTATGGTATCAGCGGTTTTGGGCTGGCCCGCAACACGGGCATTAGCCGCAGGGAAGCGGATGCGTTCATCGCCACGTATTTCGAACGCTATCCTGGGGTCCATGCCTTTATGGAGCGGATGGTCAAGCTGGGCTATGGCCGTGGATATGCCGAAACCCTGTTCCGCCGCCGCCGGGACCTGCCGGAGCTTGTCAGTTCCAACCGCAACGTGAGGGCCTTTGGGGAAAGGGCTGCCATGAATACCCCGGTGCAGGGCACTGCTGCGGACATCATCAAGATGGCCATGGTGCGCGTCCGGGAACAGCTGGTAAGCGGAGGCTATCAGGCCCGGCTGATCCTTCAGGTTCACGACGAACTGGTGGTGGAATGCCCTGCCGACGAGATCCAGCCTGTGAGCCGGCTGATTCAGGAGGCCATGGAGGGCGTGGCAAAGCTTTCCGTGCCCCTTGTGGCGGAAGTTTCTGCCGGAAAAAACTGGTTTGAAGCCCATTAGGAGACCAGGGGAGGATCAGCCCATGCGAATCATCGCCCTTACCGGCGGCATTGCCTGCGGCAAGACCACTGTGGCTGGGTGGCTGCGGGAGGCTGGCGCCAAAATCATCGATGCGGACGCCATCAGTCGGGAGCTCACCGCACCGGCGGGGGAAGCGTTGCCCCTGCTGCGGCAGGCTTTTGGGGATGGGGTGTTTCACGGGGATGGGTCCCTGGACCGGGCTGCCCTGGGAAAAATCGTGTTTGGGGATGAGGCCAAACGGGCCCGGCTCAACGGCATTCTGCACCCCATGATCCGTACCCGCATGGAGGAGGAACTGACGGTTTGCCGCAAAACGGGTGCATCCATCGTTGTATTGGAGATCCCCCTGCTTTTTGAGGCGGGGATGGAGACCCTGGCCGACATTGTGGTGTGCGTCAGCGCTTCCCAGGAGGTGCAGATCAAGCGGCTGCAAAGCCGTGACGGCCTGTCCAGGAAGGACGCATTGGCCCGGATCCGTAGCCAGTGGCCTCTGGCCGAGAAGGAACGCCTCTCCCATGAGGTGATTCGCACCGACGGACCCATGGAGGAAGTTTACGGCAGTGTGATGCGCCTGTATCAACGCCTTGTGAAAGGAGCCCTGAATGATCCGATTGCCACACATCTACCGTAGTGATGACGATGAGTATGCGCCCATTGATTACACCTTTGTATCCTCCCAGGCTGAGGGGCAGCGCCGCAAGGAGGCGGAGGCCATCCACCAGCGCTCTGGAGATGCGGTGGTACGCCATCGGGTGGACCCCTTTGACCGCAAGGTGGACGCCTACGGCACCCATGCCCGGCGTTCGCCCATGGACCTGCCTCCCCCCCCGCCTGTAAAGCGCGGTCTGCCGTCCCTTCAGGACGGACCAGCTCCCGCGCAGCGCATCGCCTTCCCACAGAAACAGGAACCTGTTTGGGAGGAGAGCAGGGAGGCTGCGGACGATGCCATGGTGCAGGAGGGTAAGGAATTCCAGGAGTCCTCAGGGGAAGGGCCTCTTTTTGATGCTCCCGTTCCTCCGGAGATTCCGGAATGGCTGCGCATCGCCAAGCAGAACAACATGCCTCTGACGGATCGTCCCTTGCGAAGGCCCAGCGTGGTGGCGGCTCCTCCCCTGGAGGAACCTCCAAAGGATCTGCTGGGCAGACCGCTGTCCGGCCGCAGGACGGACAGGTCCCCGGGAGGGGATGCCGGCGCGGATTATCAGGAGGCGGGCTATCCTGAGGAGCTGCTTCGGCAGCAATACGCTCAGGAGCAGGCGTTGCGGGCAGAGACAGGCAGGCGAGCGCATGGAGCCCAGTATGCGCGGCGGCATCAGCGTCAGGAAGGGGAGATGGGGCGGCAGGACAGCCGTCGCCGGGCCCCGGCTCCGCAGGAACAGGAGCTTTGGCAGACGTTTGCTCCCCAGGATGCGGCTGCAACCGGTCAATTTTCGGGCGGGTATGTCAGGGACTATGCCCCAAGGTCTGCCGCGAACGTCGGTCCAAACGCGCCCCCAGCGTATGATCCCTACTGGCATCAGGGATATGACGTGCCCGGCGAGGATCCCCTGGCTGCTTTGGACCCTGCCCCCTATTCCCGTAGAACCAGGGCGGCTCGTCCGCAAGAGGAACGGGACCAGACCTACATCCAGGAAGAGGTTCGCGCCGGGCGGTCCATTCCATGGCTGGGCATTGGGACAGCGGCCATGGCCTTTCTGGCGGTAATCCTCTGGCTGATGCAGATGAGCTTTGCTGGCCAGAAGCAGGAGATCATCCAGGAGAGGGAGGCGACGGCAGCCGCCATCCGGGACAGCCATCCATACCGCTATCGGGAACTGATTGAAACCCAGGCCCAGCTTAACAACCTGCATCCCGCCTTTATCGCCGCCATTGTGCTCAATGAAAGCTCCTTCAACCCCCAGGCAGAAAGCAGCGTGGGGGCCCGGGGATTGATGCAGATGATGCCCGACACAGCCCAGTGGGTTCACGGAAAGATTGCCAAGGGGGAGGAATACAGCTTTGACAGCATGTACGACCCCGCCGTCAATGTGCGCTATGCCTGCTGGTACATGCGGTTTTTAAGCGAACGCTTCCGGGGCGATCCGGTGCTGGTAGCAGCCGCCTTTCACGCGGGACAAGGGACGGTACAGAACTGGCTCAACGACTCCCGTTACAGCGCGGACAGTCTGACCATCGAGCTGGAGGGTATGATGGACGGCCCCACTAAAAACTACGCCTCCCGGGTGCTTGATGCATACGCGGTGTACAAAGGATTGTTTTACCAGGACCAAGGGACTTTGTAATTCGGGCTCCCCCAGGGCCCTTTGGAGGGAAAAGAATGAACAAAAGCATCCGCCGGATCGCGGCGCTGCTGCTTGGATTGACTTTGCTTCCCGTTGGCGGACTGTCGGCCAATGTGGAGGACTCGCTGGTTGTGGGGATTTTGTGCACCCGCACCACGGAGATCCGGCCCCTCAACCCGCTGGAGAGGGACATTGTCAGCTTGTACGGCGTAATCTACGAGTCGCTGGTCACCATCGATGACAGCGGCCTGCCCCAGCCCCTGCTGGCGGAATCCTGGACAGAGAGCGGCGGAGGGAAGACGTGGACCTTCACCTTGCGGGAGGGCATTACCTTTTCCGACGGCACGCCTCTGCTGGCGTCGGATGTGGTGGCGTCCTGCCAGTACATCCTGGACATGGCCAACAACAAGGAGTTGACCAATAACGGCTTTTACCAGAACATGCGCTATCTCGTCAGCGATATCAAGGCTCTGGACGGCCGAACCGTCCAGGTAAAAGCCAAGCGCAGCTATTATGGCCTGCTGTATTCCATGACCTTTCCGGTAGTGCCCGCCGCCCAGGTGGACATGCCCAGTCCCGTAGGCACAGGCCCTTATCTGATTGGTGCATTTGAGCCGGGCAGCTATCTTTGGCTCCAGGCGAATGCCAGATGGTGGCAGACGGAGCCCCAGGTCAAGGAGATCATGGCCACCTTTTTCCTCAACAACAAGGAGCTGATCACCGCCTATGAGTTTGGCAAGGTGGACACGGTATTCACCCGCTCCGTATCCGCCTCCCAATACAAAAGCGGCATCAACTCCCTCTCCATCCCTTACTCCACCCGGCAGCTGGAAACCTTGCTGATCAACCATAATGAGTTCCCCCTGGGCAGCCTGAAGGTTCGCCAGGCCATCCGCTATGCTCTCAATGTGGATTTGATCAGCCAAAACGTATATATGGGCATGGTGGTGGATGCGGAGACTCCGATCCCCTCCAATAGTTGGCTGTACTATGACCAGCAGGACGGCTTTGGCTATCATCCCGAAAAAGCGGCAGAGTTGCTTGCCCAGGAAGGCTGGTCCGACACGGACGGGGATGGCGTTTTGGATAAGGTGGTGAACGGCGGCAAGAAGAATTTTTACCTGCGCTTGTACGTCTACGAAGACCCGGAAAACGACGTCCGATTTGAAACAGCCAACATGATCCGGGATATGCTGAAGGTATTGAAGATCCAGGTCAAGATCACCACCATGGACTATGCTGAGGAAAAGGAGAAACTGGAGGCCGGGGGCTTCGACCTGGCCCTTTGCTCCTTTCAGATGGACGTGGTTCCTGATTGCGGCTTTTTCCTCATCAAGGGAAACCAGCAGAACTATTGCCGCTATGTGAGCAGCGACATGACGACCCTGTTCAACACCCTGCGAACCAACCACAACAGCAATGATTTTGCCTATACCACCCAGGCGATCCAGCAGCAGTTTTTGACGGACATGCCCTTTATCTGCCTGTTTTATCGGGCGGGGGCGATTTTAACCCGGAAAATGTATACAACCGTGGGCTCTCTGCGGGAATTTGAGCTGCTGCGAGGCATTGAGGCTTTTGGGCGCTAGGGGGCGAAAGCATGGGCCAGGAAATGTGGAGTAAGGGAACCCGCCGGCAGGCGCGAAGGACGGATCGCCTTTTTCTGTTGCTTTTATGCGCCCTGATGGCGGTGATGCCGGCGTCAGGGCAGGCGCTGGCGGAAGGTGCACAAGAAGCTGCTTTTGGCAGGGAGGCGGCCGATGCCTTGTTGGATATCCCCCAGGAGGAACTCCTGGAAGAGACCATCCTGGACCCGGGCAACGTGCCTGAGTTCGTGCCCTGGCTGCTGGAGGTAGCGGCTGCGGAGATCGGCTACAAGGAGGGCCCCCGCAGTTATACAAAATACGGCGAATGGGCCGGCGACCCCAATGCGGAGTGGTGTGCGGAGTTTCTGGGCTGGTGCGTTGACCAGGTGGATGGCAAGTATGACACCCTGCTGCTGGACCAGGTTTATCCCAAGTACAGCGGGCAGAACACGGGACGTGACTGGTTTATTGCCCGGGGTCGCTTTGTATACCGCAAGGGGAACTGCCCGCAATGGGGTTACCAGTGGCTTTGGGGGGAGGATCAGCTGCTCCGGAAAAACGGCTATATCCCCCGGCCCGGCGACTGGGTTTTCTTCAGCTACAATGAAGCCGGAGATACAGCCCATGTGGCGCTGGTGGAATACTGCGCACTGGACAGCTCGGGGGAAACGGTGATCCATGTGATAGAGGGCAACAATCCCTCCAGCGTGCAGCGTAATGCCTACCGGCTCAACAACAGCCAGGTGCTTGGCTTTGGAATATCCGCAGATCTTGTGGGCACCACCATGCGAAGCGGAAATCGGGGGGATCCGGTGAAGCGACTCCAGGAAGGCCTGCACGAAATGGGTTTTTTAGGGGAGCAACACATCACCGGTACCTTTGGCAGCAACACCAAGGCCGCGGTGGCGGCCTTTCAGCGGACTCTCAAAGGGAAATCCGTCTCCGGCATTGCGGACATGGAGACCCAGAACGCGCTTATTGAAGCTTTGGCAAAGAAGGAGGATGGTCAGCCGGAGACATGGCTGGTGGTGGAGTAGTTGTGTAGCTTCCCTGCCTCATCCGCCGCGAGAAGCGGCTTTCTTTTCTATTCCTGTTTTGTCAATTGCTTCCCTGTGCAGGGTTTTCGCTGTACGAATGCGGGCAAATGTTGTACAATACACCCATATGCAATGGCGTGGGGAGAGAGGAAACGCCCCGGCAAGGAGGAATCACAGTGCGCGGCAAGGGAAGTGCGATGGGCAAGGGAATGCTTGCCCTGTGCCTGACGGCCTGCCTCGCGCTTGGAATCCTTCCCGGTCTTGCCTCCGGCGAAGATAAAGTGACAGGGGAAGCTGTGGCAAGCTCCGCTGTTCATCTGGAGGGCCGGGAAGAACGGGCGCTATTGATAGGGTTTGACGAATTTCTCTCCAGGCCCAGCACCTATCCGTCATCCACCAACAATGTGTACGCCATGCAGGAAACCTTTCAGGAAGCCAGCAAGCCCCTTGAGACTCTGCTCATCCCCCAGGTGCCCATCACCGACCCGGCTGATTTGGCTGCTCTGATTCAGGAGACCTTTGCCGGTGCCGACGAGGACGACGTCAGTTATCTCTACATCAGTACCCATGGGGTATATGACCCCACGAGCGATGAGGAACCGGCACTGCTCCTCAGCGACGGGCAGCGGGAGGGCAGGATCACCCCTGCCCAGTTGGAGGCGGCTTTTGAGGGCATCAAGGGCACCAAGGTGATCTGGCTGGATGCCTGCAACAGCGGCGCCTTCATTGGGAAGGGGCAGGTTGCGCAGCCGGAGCGGGTGCATTTTCTGGGCAAGGACTTCAAGGTGCTGACCAGCTCCGGAGCCTTGGAGGAAAGCTGGTATTGGAGCGCCGCCAATCCGGACAAGCCGGAGGATCAGGGGGCAGGTATTTACTCCAAGCTTCCTCCTCAAGGGGCCTTTTACTTTACGCAGACCCTCAGTCAGGGTCTGGGCCAACGCTATGGGTATCCGGCGGACATCAACCGGGACGGGCTGGTAACGCTGTCGGAGCTGTATGAGTATCTGCTCCAGAACCATGCCGCCTCCACGCCCCAGGTATATCCCCAGCAGGATTCCTTTGTGGTGTTCCATTATGACGTGAATGCGCCTCTCCCCCAGGGCATGGAGCGCTCCCCCATTCTGGACGTCACCTTTTCCGGTACGATGTTGGACATTGAAAACCAGCAGCTCACGCTGGAGTACATCGTCACACGGCCCATCCGGGTGGCCTACCAGATTGTATATCAGCGGGATGGAAAGTGGCGTTTTGACGAGGCCCAACTTCTCTACGACGATGTGGAGCGCTTTACTGCTTTTGGCGATCAGGCCGGCGCAGTGTCTGCCGGGCGAAAGGTACGCACCCTGTCTCTGCGGCAGGGAGAGGAAAGCGCATACGGCTATGTCATGGTGCAATTGGTTTCCATCGACAAAGGGCGCCTTACCATCCATGCGGGGCGGGTGCTGTGTGTGCCTCCGGCCCAGGGAAATCTGCGGTTAAAGGTGGATGTGAAGGAGCACTATCATACAGGGGATCCCAAAGAGTTGTGCATTTTTGTGGAACATGCCTATCCCAGCGCGTTGTCAATTGCTGTCGTCAATGCCCGGGGTGAGGTGGTGCGGCGCCTGTGCCACCGCCGCAGTACCCGCCCCGCCCAAACCGATCCGGCGGGAAGTCTTTTCTACTGGGATGGAACGGATAAGAACGGCGACCCGCTGCCCCCGGGCACCTATCGGATACGGGCTTCTGCCGCAATGAATGAGCTGACCTTTACTGTGATGTCCCAGGAACTGCGCCTTGATTGAACCTGTCATTCCCCGGTTTGACATTCCGCCTTGAAGCGGATAAGATGATCGTAGTGAAGGGCCCAGGGCCCCTGCATGGGAGGAAAAGCAATGGCAAATAAGCTGATGGTAGTCATTCCCTGCTATAACGAGGAGGAAGTGCTCCATGAAACCGCCGCCCGGATGACGGAAAAGATGGCCTCGCTGATCCGAAAGGGGTATTGTGACGAGGACAGCCGGGTGCTGTTCGTGGATGATGGCAGCAAGGACAGAACCTGGGAGCTCATCCAGGAGCTGCATGATAGGCAGCCCCTGTTTGAGGGCTTAAGGCTCAGCCGGAACCGGGGCCATCAAAACGCCCTGCTGGCCGGGCTGATGACCGCCAAGGCCCATTGCGATTTTTCCATCTCCATGGACGCGGATTTGCAGGACGACCTGGACGCCATGGACCGCTTCATCGAGGAGTACCGCAAGGGCTGCGACGTGGTTTATGGTGTGCGCAACAAGCGGGATACGGACACCTTCTTTAAAAGGCAGACCGCTCTGCTGTTTTACCGCCTGATGAAGGGGCTGGGGGTGGACATTACCTTCAATCATGCCGACTACCGGTTGATGAGCCGCCGGGCCCTGGAAGGTCTTTCCCAGTTCCGGGAGGTAAACCTGTTTTTGCGGGGACTGGCTCCCCTTGTGGGCTACCAGAGCGGCTACGTTTACTATGACCGGGGAGAACGCTTTGCCGGGGAGAGCAAGTATCCTTTCAAAAAAATGCTGGCTTTTGCCATTGACGGCATCACCAGCTTTTCTGTAAAGCCCTTAAGACTGATTACCACTATCGGCCTGCTCATTTTTATCGTATCTCTCCTGATGCTGTTGTACACATTGGTGGCCTGGATTGCCGGCCGTACCGTCATCGGCTGGACGAGCACCCTGGCATCCATCTGGATGATCGGCGGTATCCAACTCCTTTCCCTGGGGGTCATCGGCGAGTACATCGGCAAAATATACAATGAAACCAAAAAGCGCCCCCGCTTTATCATTGACCGTTATTTAAACAGCGAAGGCGCAGACCCGGTGGTGGACGCGTAACGGATTCCTATCCCTCCAGTTCGGGATCCAGACAGCGCAGGGAATCCCCAAGCTGATGGAGGAAAAGTTCCATGGCTTCCACCCGCCGCTCCTTGGTCAGGGAGAGGAACTCGTGCAGAAGGCCGGTGAGGCTCTGCCATCTCTCCGCATACAGAAAGTCCACTTCCTCCAGGCGCATTTTGAGCAAATCCACCTGCACCCGCAGGCGGTCGGCTTCTTTGCGGGCATCTGCCTGCTTGGCATAGGCCTGGGAGGGCACATCGTCTGTCATGGTCAGGTCCTCCTCCATGTCCGCTCCCCGCAAATCCGTCAGGGTGATGGCAAGGTCGGGTGCGCCGTGTGACCCGCTCAGGAGGTCCAGGGCATTGTCCTTGTATTTTGCAATGCCTCTCCCCCTGTCCGCAGACCGGTCCTGGATGCGGCTTTCCGCATCCTTGACGCGGCGCAAAAGTCCCAGCATCCGCTCCAGCAGCACCGGCAGCAGATCTTCCCCCATTTCCTCACTTAGCTGGGTAACCTCATCAAACAGCGTGCTGGTCTGATTGATGCCTTCTCCATAATGGCGCTGGTAGGCGATGCGGGTGGGGCAGGGCTTGCCCTCCATCCGAAGTTCCTGGGCAATGGACTCCAACAGCTCCGGCTTGTTTTTCAGGATGGAGCGGTATTTGTTTTGGTAGCGAAGCATAAGAGCCCGGTCTCCCTCGGCCAGACGTGTGACACAGGCCCGGACGCTTTCCCCCTTGCCTCTGGCAATGAGCACATTGCGCAGCAGGGAATGGAGTTCCTCCTGGGTGAAGGTGCGAAAAGGAGCCTTTCGTTGCTGCACTTCCGGCAGTTCCCGCATGCGGGCATAGTAAAAGTTGCGGATGCTGTTGGGCTTGCGCCGGAGGGCTTGGGATACGTCTGCGAAAACATCCCGCAGGGGACGCCCGCTTTGTGAAGCCTCTTGCACGGCATCAAACAGCATTCTAATTTCCTCATCTTGCCAGCCGCTGTGGGGATGTACCAAGGGGGTTTGCATCATATCCATCGCCTCCGAAGGTTGTTTGCGTTGTTGTATGAGAATAGTATGGTGATAAAACGGCGGTTTATACAGTCGGTTGAAACAGGATCAGGGAGGATGAGTGCTTGATGGGCAATGCGGGCATCGGTAAACCTAGCGCAACCGCAGTAGGGTTTCTGCCGGGTCCACCTGGCGGGTAAAGCCGTCCAGGCAAAGAGCCTGCAACTCCTCCAAAGTGTGTTCAAAGGCGTTTGGAAACACCGGATTGTTTGCGTATAAGGTAGCTAAACCGGCATAGAGGGGATCGGTGGAATGTCCCTGGGGCAAGGTAGGCAGCAGACCATAGGGAGTCAGTGCTTCCCGGGCTTCCTGGGAAAAGAGATGCTTAAGGAAAGCCCGGGCAGGTTCGCTGTCCCGGCACAGGCCCAGGAGCAGCAGGTTGTCGCCGGCAGCCGGGGTCATGGGAAAGGGAACAAGAGCCTCCCCGGCTGCAATGGCTTTTTGGCAGGCGCTCAGGGAAAGGACTTGGACATTGGGCAGGGGAGTAGCCTGGGGTTTCCCCCCCAACAGCCGGGTACGGGATTGGGGCGGGGTGGGGGAGGGCGTGGAGTTGATCCTCCCCTGGTTGGCAAGATTGTTGACGAAGGCAGTCCTGAGGCTTGCCGGGCACATGGATAATAGCTGCTGCAGCGCCATTCCCTTAGGAGGGACCAGCACGCCGGGCTTTATGAGGTCCTCCCAGGATATGGCCGATGCATCGGGTAAAAACGGGGGGGTTTCCACGCCGGATCCTCCCCCGCCTCCCGGAGGAGGGGTTCCCAGGTGAAAGAGGGAGCTTTGGGTGGGCTCAAGGGAGGGGACCGCCTGAGAAGGCAGCAGGGCGGAAGGGACCGCCAGTACGCTGGGAGCCAGCCACAGCGGCAGGGCATATTGGATCATGGCGCTTTGGCCCGCCAGCAGCATCGCAGGGGACAGGCCCATATCTGCGGACAGGGGAAGGAGTATCCGGCTGGGCTGGCCGAAGGCCCCAGGTCCAAAGAGAAGCACGTCGGGCAGCACAGCCTCCGGAGCAGTGAGTTCAATGGCGTCGGCCTTGCGCAGGAATACCCGCACACCCGGCTTTTCTTTTTCAAAAAGGGCGATCTGCCTGGAGAGATAGCTTCCGGATACGGTGGGATCGCTAAGAATCCAAAGGATCAAAGGCTGGGTCTTGGCAGGGCGCAGGTGTTCCGCCATCCTCTGTCCATCCTGCCTGGGAAGGCTGCCCGGCAGGGAGGGCAGGGCAATTAGCAGTGCTGCCGTCAGCAACAGACAACAAAGGGCGGAGGTTCTTCGATTCACCTCTGAGCCTCCTTTCCGGGAAAGTATGAAAGAAGGAGCCTCCTCGCGATACCAAAGGCTATGCAGGGGGTATGGAGGACTTGCTTTTGGTTTGCAAAGAATGGTAAATTCCACTATAATGAAAAAATGGATGGTCATCGGGGAAGGCTGCCATCGCAAGGGATGCGGAAAGGGGCTTATCTATGAGTTACCGGCAGAATTACGAGGCATGGCTCAGAGATTTCTCGCAGGACACGGACACCCGGGCTGAACTCATCTCCATTGCCAATGATGAAAAAGAAATCGAAGAACGCTTTTATAAGGATTTGAGTTTTGGCACCGCGGGCATGCGCGGGCTCTTGGGAGCGGGCATGAACCGTATGAACGTTTATACGGTGCGCCGGGCTACCCAGGGTTTGGCTGATTTCCTCAGGGCCGATCCGGGGCGGGCGGAGCAGGGTGTGGTGATCGCCTACGACAGCCGCCGCATGAGCCCGGAATTTGCCAGGGAAACAGCCCTGGTGTTGTGCGCCAACGGAATTCCGGCCTATCTGTTTGATGCCCTGCGGCCTGTGGCTCTGCTTTCCTTCGGTGTTCGGTATTTGAAAGCCGCGGCCGGCGTGGTGATCACCGCCAGCCACAACCCGCCTGAGCACAACGGATACAAGGTCTACGGGGAGGATGGCGCGCAGATCGGACCGGAGACGGCCGACGCCGTGACCGCCGCCATCAAGGCCCTGGGCTTTGGGGACGCGAAAAGGATGACGGAGGCTGAAGCCCTTGAAAAGGGCTTGCTGCGCCTGATTGGAAACAGGGACGTTGACGACGAGTACATGCGCCGGGTCAAAACGCTGTCCATCCATCCGGAAACCGTGAGGGAAGCGGGCAAGGATCTGAAAATTGTGTACACGCCTTTGCACGGGAGCGGCAATGTGCCTGTGCGCAGGATTTTGAAGGAGATCGGCGTTACCAATGTAAGCGTGGTGAAGGAACAGGAAGCCCCGGATCCAAACTTTTCCACCATACGTGTTCCCAACCCGGAGGACCCTGCTGCCTTTACACTCGCGATCCGGCTTGCCAAGGAAGTGGGTGCGGACGTTATCTTCGGCACCGATCCGGACTGTGACCGACTGGGGGTGGCTGTGAGGGACAAGAGCGGCCAGTTCCGGCTGCTCACCGGCAACCAGATTGGCTGCCTCATGCTTTATTACATCATAAGCGGAAAACAGGCACAGGGAACCTTGCCTGGAAACGGTGCCGTGGTCAAGAGCATCGTGTCCACGGAGCTGGCCCGGGCCATCTGTGGTCATTTTGGAGTAGCCCTTTATGACACTCTGACCGGTTTCAAATTTATCGGGGAGAAAATTCAGCAGTTTGAAGATACAGGGGAGCATACCTTCCTTTTCGGTTTTGAGGAGAGCTACGGATATTTGAGCAGCACCTTTGTCCGTGACAAGGACGGGGTCAACGCTTCCCTGCTCATAGCGGAGGCCGCCGCTTACTATGGCACTCAGGGCAAGACTCTTTGGGATGTGATGGAGGAAATCTTCCGGAAGTTTGGCTACTATCTGGAATATGTGGAATCCACTACATTGCCCGGGATTGACGGTCTGAAGGTCATGGGCGAGATTATGGCCCGCATCCGTAAGTCTCCCCCCAGGGAGATCGGCGGGGTGAAGGTCAAGCGAGTGCTGGATTTTATGGCGGGCACGGATACGGAAATGGACAGCGGCAAGGTGGCCGGTTTGGACTATCCCCACAGCGACGTGCTGTATTTTGCCATGGAGGGCGGGCATTTTGTCTGTGTACGGCCCAGCGGCACGGAACCCAAGATCAAGCTCTATTTAAATGTAAATGCCGGGACAGAGCATGAGGCAAAAGAGATGCTGGACCTTCTCAAAGAGGATGCGGAGAACTTGCTGCGGGCGGAGGACTGACGGCCAAAAATAAAGCGGGGCTGCCGCGTCTTGCGGCAGCCCCGCTGTTTCAAAGGGTTCCATTCCCTTCCCTCCCTGGGCTTTTGCCTTAGTCGATGTCGATCTTTCGGGCCTTGGGTTTGTCCTCGGCTTTCAGCTTGGGCAGATTTACGGACAGTACGCCGTTTTCATAGTTCGCGGTGATGGCGGAGGTGTCGATGCCCTCCATGTTGAAGTTGCGGGCCATGGAGCCGCTGCGGCGCTCGCAATGCAGATAGCCGTCGCGCTGCTCCTTTTTCTCCTCATTCATCTCAGTGCTGATGGTCAGCACCTCGTCTTCCACGGATAGGTTGATCTTGTCTTTGGGGATGCCGGGCAGTTCCGCCTCCAGTAGGTAGCCATTCTCAACTTCCTTCACATCCACCCGAAAAGCGGGGGAACCGAAGAGGTCGGTCAGGTCAAAGAACGAACGGATGAAGCTGCTGTCGATGGGGCGATATAGCGTGCGGTTGACATAGGGCATGAGAGAATACATGTTACATCCTCCTTTGGGAGGCGGCCAAGCCGCCGGATTAATGTTCTGGGGGAAGGCTTCTCAGGGGGGGAAGCATCTTCCGTGGTTAAAGGATAACAAATAGGTCAAAGATAGTCAAAGAGAAAAAACGTATAAAATAGTCAGGAAAGGTCAGAAACAGAAAGAGAGAGCTATTAATTCCCTCTCTTTCTCACGATTGCTTCTTTTTTCTTTCGTTTTGAACGTTTTTAGTTACTTTATCCCCTGGGCTCAGGAAGGGCCGCCAAAAAAGCATTCAAACGTTCCGGGTCTCCGTCCTGGAAACAATATCCGGCCATTCCCACCCTTTGAGCCCCCTCAATGTTTGCCTGCCGGTCATCGATGAAAAGGCATTCTTCCGGTTTCAGGGCGAATTTCTGACAAAAGCGCTGATAAATGTCCGGATCGGGCTTGAGCAGCCGTTCCTCTGCAGACAGCAGGGCGCCCTGAAAATTCTCCAGGCCGGGGATGAGGTGGCAAAAGCGATAGTAACGGCAGGATGTGTTGGAAAGCAGATACAGGGGGAAGCGCCTCTGCAGCAGGTTTTGGATTACACCCTCCATCTTTGGGATGGGGGTGAGGGCATCTATGTGATATTCGCGAAAGATAAGAGCGGCCTTATCCTTTTGGGCCTGGGTCGCAAGGAGCGCCTGGATAATAGCCACCATTTCGTCGTCCGAAACCATGCCGCCGTCATATTCCCGCTCCCACTGGGGAATCTGAAAAATGGCCTTTAAATAGAACTGAGCCTCCTCCGGGCTGTCCGTCAGGCGAAGGCAGGTGGTGAGGGGATGGTAGTGCAGCAGCACGCCGCCCATGTCAAATACGATGTTGTGAATCATGAATACCTCCTACGTGTTTTCTCCAGGATTGCCATAGGCCCAGGGCTTTTTCCCTCAGATAGGTGTACTCCGGTTTTCCGTGGAACACGCACCAAAAGAGGGCGTTGGGTACAGTCAGGCACAAAAGCAGCATAGCGGTCAAGCCGCCCAGGGTGAATGCGGGAAAGAGCCAGCCCTGCAAAGCTTTCAGCGTTCCGCCGCATAGGGTTGACAGCAGCAGGATCAGACAGGTTTGCCCGAAGTATCCCTTCACCCCGGTCTGAAGGGCATAGTGATGTACCATCCACGGGTCAAACCACCAGGTGGTCAGCAGGCGGCTGACGATGGTGGCGGCAAGCACCCCGGAGATGCCCCAGGAATGCACCCACCATAAGCTCAGCAGGATGTTGAGTCCGGCGGAGAAAACAGGGCGGAACCGTCCCTGCCAGAAAAGACCGCAGGCATCCTTGTGCATGATGGTGTTTTCCAATAGCCCGCTGGTAAGAAAGTTCATCGCGATGATCAGCACCACGGATGGATCGGCAAACACGCGGTCCGCCCCGAAGAACAGCGCAACAAAGGGATCCAGCAGCACATACAGGCACACCGCCCCAAAGCCGTACAGCCAGCCATCCAGAAGGTTGATGGAGCGGAAGATGAACCGGCGGTGGGGAAGATCCCCGGTGACATGAAGATTGCCAACGCTGGCGGTGAAACTCTGGAAGATCAAAGAAAAGATCGTGGTTACAGCGGTGATCACAAAGAGATAATTGCTGTAGATGCCCAGAATGGTAAAGCCGATGAATTTGCCCAGCACCAGGCTGTCGGTGGCGGTGAGCATGGTACCGCTGAGACGGTACAGGCTGAGGCCAAACAGGTTTTTGAAGATTGATTTTCTATCGCTCCTGGGAAGGCTGACCTGGTCATCCTCCTCAGGCAGGAGATGGGACAGCCGTTTCAGATAGGGATAGTCCCGGTTCGCACTGGCTGCGGTCAGCAGATTTTTCAGGAGCACGGCCGGGGCGTATAAGGCCACATAGGCGTAGTAGTTGTGCCAGAGGACCAGGACCAGGATTTGGAGGGTGGAGGAGCAGAGGGACACGATCAGGGAAATGACATGGATGCGGGACTGACGCTGGTCGGCGGTATAGACAGCGGACTTGTAGCCCCAGAACCAGTAGCTGAAAACGGACTGGGCCAGGAACATCAGATAGACAATGCGCAGGTCAACCAAATCCGTCTGTTTGTTGATCAGCACAGGTAAAAAGGGCAGCAGCAGCAACCCCAGTCCCAGCACCACAAGGCCCACATACCGGTAGGCCCTGTGCAGAAGACGGAGGGTGGCCCGGATGCGCGGGGTGTCACCCTGGGCAAGGGGCTTGTACAGGCTGACCACCAGCGCGGTGCCGATGCCCAGTTCACTGATGCCTAAAATGGAAAGAATATTGGAAAACCAGCCGGAGATGCCCTGGTAGTCTACGCTGAGGGCACGCACAAAAAACAGGCGGACCACAAAGGCCATCAGTATGGTGAGGATCTGGCACAGGGTGCCAACCAGGGCATTGCGCGCGCTGTGATGGGTGCGGGAGGGCATCCCGGCGGGGCTTAAGGCGTTCTCGTTCATGGCCGCGCCTCCTTTTCAGGAGCCGAATGATGGGGGGGGAGACGCAGCAATTCCCGGGTTACTGTTTTTACGATGTCGTCATGGTCCTCCCGGACCAGTTGTTTCCTGGCCTGGAGAATGAAGGGGTGAATGGGCTCCTTTGCCACGGACTCCAGCAGGGAAGCGAGGCCCTCCGGTTTCTCCAACGTGGGCAGAATCTGCCGGGCCTGGGCTGTGAGGCTGTGCTTCCAGACCAGACCGTCAGGGTAACGGCTGAAGATGAGCTTGCGTCCAGCCAGAATGGCGCTTTCTGCCAGGCTGCTGAAATCCGATATCACGATATCGCAAGCCGCCAGATAGGGCAGGAAGTCCTCCTTGGGGCTGCGCACCAGCATGCCTCTTTGCCGCTGGGCTTCCACAAGTTCCCCCATAGGCCTGATGCTTGGATCATAGGAGGTGTACTCATTGGGGTGGATGCTGAACAAGAACTGATACCCTCTGTTCCGCAGGAGATCACAGGCGTCAAAGATCCCTTCCCCCAACGTGTGAAACAGGCTGTTCTCCCGCCAGGAGCCGAAGAATCCCACCAGGCAGGTGTCCTGGCTCACCCCCAGCAACCGGCGGGTTTCCATGCGGCGCTTGAGGGCTGCCTCCGTTTCCGCCGCAAATTTGAAGCCCGTATGTACCATGAGAGCCGCCATGTCCGGGTCGGACTCTTTCATGGCCTCCATGATCAGGGCGTTGCTTTCCAGCATACGGGAAAACTTGGGCTTCCCATCCTCCCCTTTGGCATAGTCCCCATAGCAGTACAGGTTCTGCCCTCCATCCATGGAGATGATGTGCAAGCCGTGGTTTACATACAGGATGGGGGTCATTTTTTTCGTAAAGCTGGCCGGCGTACGCAAGTCAGCGCAGACAATCAGGTCAAAAGCGCGTCGGCCCGGGTGGGGGCAGAGGGGAATACTGTATTTGAGAATGAATTGCTGAAATTCGTTTTTCGGATCATTCTCCCTGGGAAAGCCCGGGTCGCAAAGAAAGAACCGGTAGCACGGATCCCCCATCACAGTCTGGACAAAGCGCTGGATATGGGAGGTCATCGCATTGTTGTTCACATAGAGAAGGATATGTTTTTGGTGGGTGAAAAGGAAGCGCAGGTGTGGATAGAGCCTGTAGTACAGATTGCGCAAGGGTCGCACAATGGGCTTGGCCCAAGAAAGAAGCGCTTTCATCCGGCATTCACCCAATTTCCGCCAGATAGTCGCTGACCAGAACCCGGGCGGTTGCCTGAAGGGGATCGTGAAGGCGCACTCCCAGCCCAGCTTCCCGTTTCGCTCCCAGGGCGTCCCGGAGCAGTGGGAATTCCGTGCAGCCCAGTACCACGTCCCGGCAGGCCTGGGAGAGGAGCAATGCCTCAAAGCGGTCTATCATGGCATGATCGATGGCGTCCTGCTTCACGGCCTCGATCAACTCCCGAAGCTCGGGGTAGACCTCCGGCCCCACGCCATGTACCTTGACCCCATGGTGGGCAAGCACCGCCGGATAAATCCCCACGTCCAGGGTCCCTTCCGTGGCAATAAGGCTGACTTCCTCAACCCCCTTGGCTTTCAGGCTCGCACCCAGTATCTCCAGAATGTGGCGCAGGCGGAAGGGTTTGCCGCCGCACAGTTCCTGGGCCAGGGGCAGTACTTGGGGTAAAAACGCGTGGGACGTGTTGCAGCACAGCACGATGTCTGTGCAACCCAGGTTGACCAGTCCCGCCATATGACCGGCCAGCTGTCCGATAAGTTCCTCCCGCTTTTCTCCATAGAGAATCGCCCGCACCCGGCTGGGCATCTGGCATGCGTTGTCCACCACGATGCGGGGCCTGTCCCACTCCTTCTCCCCGGGGAAGGCCCGTACCAGGCTTAAAAAAAAGGCTGCGGTGGCCAGGGAGCCCATGCCTCCCAATATGCCGATGGCATCCTTTCCCTGGGTGATTCGGTTCATTGTCGTTTACTCCTTTAAAATGGCGCTTGTTCTGCCAGGGCCAGGTCATGGAGATCATCCACCTCGTACCAGCGGCTGGCGGGAATGGTGAGCGCTCGGATGTCGTTGTTGCCATAATAGATCAGCCCGCCGATCACCAGCTCATAATAGCTGTTGACCCCCTGGGTTTTCACATAGGTATCCAGGTTGGGCATCAGCACATCAAGCAGGAATTCTTTCTGGAACAGGTAGGCATTGACGGTTTTTAGTGCGGAGGAATCATCGAAATCCTCCCCCTGGTCCCGTTTGAGCACCAGAGCCTTGCACCGGCCATCCTCCTTTGCAAACACCACGGAGCCATTCATGGTGGCACGGTTGAAGGGGCTCACCAAAATGCGGCATTCGCCCTGGCCGGTCAGAAGGGCCTGGATCAGATCATCCGTGTAGTAAATATCGCATTCCAGCAGTAGGCAGGCATCCTTCAGCAGGGGCCTGGCCAACGCCAGGGAATAGACGTTGTTGGTGGTTTCATACTGAGGGTTTTCCACATAGAGGACTTCCATGCCCTTGTACTCGTTTCCCACCACTGAGCGGATGTCCTCTGCCCGGTGGCCCACCACCAGAATCACCTGGGTAATCACCTTCGCCCTTGCCAGGCAGTCCAAGGCATGGATAAGAAGGGGCGTGCCTTTCACAGGAACCAGCGCTTTGGGCAGGGTCTCCGTCAGAGGGCGCAGGCGCTTGCCAAAGCCTGCGGCTAGGATGATGGCTTGCATACAGGCATCCTTTCCAGGGCGGGAACTTCCGCCGCTTTCGCCTAGTGTAGCAGAAAACAGGGCATCTTTCAAGCAAGCGCCCCTATGCGGCAGCAGCTTCTCCTAAATTCAGCCAGGAATTTTCCATTCTTTTGGAACATCTTGCCCGCGTCAATCGTCCTATTCAAAGAGTGCGTTTTTTGGCGCAGAAGGAGGTTTGTGATGATGAGGCAATTGATGAGGCAATTGATGAGGCGTATCCTTTGTTTGGGGCTGTTCCTGGTGCTGCTCATGGTTGGCATGGCATCCCTGGCTGAGGAAGGGCAGAGTGCCGATTTTTTTCTGACCCAGCTCATCGCCCAGGAAGAGGGCTATGGAAATATCGATTATCCCATGGGCGCGGTATCTGTGGGTGATGTTTTGTATATCCTCACGGATAAAGCTCTCCACACCTGGAGGAGGGGCATGGAGCAGCCGGAGAAGCTGCTGACCTTCCCCCAGATGGAGTTGGATGGCCAGGAGGAGGATGCCCGGTCCCTTCAGTTGGAAACCACCCCCGACCCCATCGCTGAGATGGGGGAGATGCTGCGGCACTATTCCTCCAAGCTGTTTACCGATGGAAAGCGGTTGCTGGCCCTTCGCATGGAGCAGGGCGAGATCTGGCAGGTGACCGATGAAGCGGGTGCGCTGGCGCCCCGGATGGAAACCGCCCTGGATTTTTCCGCCTTCCGCAATCAGGAGGGGGATTTCGGCTATCCTGACATAAAAGACATCGAGCTATTGGAGGGCCATCTGTATCTGGTGGCCGTGAACTACGAGAAATCCGATACCCCCATTCTGTACCGCTGGGAGATCGCCACCGGCAAGGTAGGCCAGGAACTCGCTTGCCAGATCGTCTCCATGGCCCCCTACAGGGAGGGGAAATTTCTTTGCATTCTGGTGGATCAAACCGCCTGGGAGGATAATGAGGCTCCCCAGGCCCGGTTGGCCGTTCTTGATCCCAAGACCGATGCCTTTGAGGAACGGTTTCCCCTGGGGAGTTACAATTGCATAGGCCTTGTGTACAACCCGGAGAATGACACCGCTTATTTCATGGAAGACTCTCTGGCTTACAGCCTGCCCGGCGTTGTCCAGCCGGCCAAAAAGTCCGCATACTTCATCAACCGGACGTGGGAGAACCTGGGCTGCGGGCTGCTTCAGGGCGGATGGTATTATCAGTGCAGCTCCGATGGGGTGTCCGTTCGGCAGTTGGACATGCCCGGTGTGGAAAATGGAGCTCTTACGATCTACGGCGTATATGGAAATCCGGCCCACCTGGCCTTTTCAACCCGGTATCCCCAGATTCCAACCGCTTTGATGAATGAGTATTACGATTCCCTGGAGGCCTTTGCCAATGCCATCGTATCCGGCCAGGACGCTGCGGATGTGCTCCAGCTCTACAGCTCGGGCGCGCCTATCCGGCAGCTCATCGATAAGGGCTATGCCATGGATTTGAGCGGAAATGCCGACATCATGGCCGCTGTGGAGGGCATGTATCCGGCTTTGGTGGACAGTTACCGCAGGGATGGGAAAGTTTTTGGCCTGCCGCTGAATATCTACGCTTCCTCCATCGGATACAACAAGTCCGCCCTGCAGGAGCTCGGCCTGACCCGGGAGGATCTGCCCACGACCTGGATAGAACTGATGGACTTTATCGCCAACTGGCAGGAGGACTATGGTGAGGACAACCCGGGAGTTCATCTGATGGACAACATGGGGGTAAAGGATTCCCTGCTGGACAGCCTGATGGAAAGTTATGCTGCGTACAGCCTGAAGACCTGGGGCAGGATTGACTTTGACACCCCGCTTTTTCACAAGTTGATGACCGCCTATGATGCCATTGACGGCGACCAGTTTCCCCAGCCCCAGGGAGAGGAGGAAGAGGAATTCTGGAACGCCAAGCATTTGCTGACCTTGTATGCCGGTTATACGGATCTGCAATACAGCATGCGCCAGGATGAATGGTACATGACCCCCCTGCCCCTGCCCCTGGATGAGGGGCTGGAGTTGGTGATCGCCGCTTCCGGAGAGGTCATGATCATCAATCCCCGCACCACCCGGCCGGAGCAAGCGCTGCTGTACGTGGCCAACGCCGCGCGGAATTATGACAAAAGGTCCAGCCTGATTACCCTGTTTCCGGGGAACAACGACCCGGTACCCAACCAGAGCTTTGAGGAGGATCTGGCCAGTTGGGAAAAGACCCTTGCCCGGATTCGCAAGCAACTGGAGACAGCCTCCCCGGAGGAAAGACCTGACCTGTTGGATAGTGAAAAGTACATGTCGGAGTTGATCTCCAAGGCAGAAAACTACCGCTGGGACGTATGGGCGGAGTCCATTGCCTGGTACCGGGAAGCCATTGCACCGTATCTGTACCTGGTGGGACAGACACCCCTGAATACCTGGAAGCAGGGGAAGGAAAACGAGCTCTATTCGCTGATGCAGCAATACAAGGAGGGTGCGATTCCCCTGGAACGTTTCATCAGGGAAATCGCGGGCCGGGTCCGGATGATGGAGTTGGAGAACCAATAACAGCCCTTCTCTTGCGGCAGAAGGGGATCTGTGATATTCTTCACAAGGTATGATTTGGATGCGTTCTGACAGGGAGAGGAGAAGATCCCATGAAGAAGACAGTCGCCCGTCTCCTGCCCATGATGCTTGGGTGGATCCTGGTTTTCGGCTTTGTATTTCCCGCTCGCGCCGGCATGGTGGTATCCACCACCTTTGAAAGCCAGGAGGTGGATCCGGCCCAGACGGTTCAGTCCTTAGCCGCTGTTGGCGGGGCAGTGTATACCCTCAACGCTTTGGGAAAGATTGGCCGCTATGTCCCTGCCACCCGTGAAAGCTCTCCGGTGGGGGCCTGTGTGATGACCCAGTATATGGCTGATGACCAGGCCGTTGCCAAAGCCTTGGAGGTTGCAGGGGAGGGAATGATCCCCCTGTCCTGGCTATTCTCCGATACGGATACACTCTATGGCCTGTGTATTGCCACAGGCCAGTGGTATGCCTTGCTTGGTGAGGATGGCTCCTATGCGCCGTTGATGCAGGAGCCCAAGCTGGATACCCGCAGCCTTGGCCGGAGCCAGGGAGCGGAATACTCCTCAGTCTCGGTGAACGGGCTGTTTGCCAGGGACGGCTATTTGTATTATACCGCCTTGAGTTATGAAAGCGGCATCAGCTACCGGGCCGGAAGAATCAATCTGGACACCGGTGAGGACCAGCCCTTTTCCACTCCCTTTATCAACCAGATGATTCCCTGGAAGGATGGGGCACTCCTGTGCCTGGTCTTTGACCAGATGAATGCCTTGAATTCGTCCACCGGAGAGATGGAAAGTCCCCAGTACGGGGTCCTGGATCCCCAGAAGGATGCCTTTACAGCCCTGGGGCAGTTACCCAAGGGGGAATCCACCTTTGGCGGCTTTGTGAGCGGCCTGTGCGGAGACCCTGCTCAGGACATGCTCTATTACTCCACCGGCGGCCGGGTAATGGGCCTGAACCTGGCCACCGGCGAGATCCATATCAGCGCCTATTCAGGTGAGGGGATGCTGGGAGGCTTTTCCACAGATGCGCAGGCCCAGTGGGTGGATGGCTATTATGTCAAGAAAACTCAGGACGGACTGGTGCGTTACGAGCTGGATTCCGAAGCCATGGCCGCTGGGGCTCTGCGGATTTTTGGCGAAATGGGCGGAGAGGCTCACAAGAGCTTTCTTGCCAACTACCCAGACATCCCCGTGGATGTGGCCACGGATTATACCATCAAGCTGGAGGACCTGACTAGCGCCATGGTCAGCGGAAGTGATGCCTATGACGTGATGCTGCTGAACATGAGCTACATGCCAGTGCGCCAGCTGATTGAAAAGGGCTATGCCATGGACCTGTCCGGATACCCTGAGATCATGGAAGCAGCCTCCCGTCTGGACACAAAATTTGTTGCTCCGCTGCAAAAGGACGGCAAGGTCTATGGGGTGCCCGTTGACATGACCAGCGTCAGCCTTACCCTGAATCTGGAAAGATGGACGGAATTGGGGCTCAGCAAGGAGGACGCGCCTTCCTCCTATGAGGAACTGTTCGACTTTTTTGCCAACTGGGAAGCGGACTATATGGACGATTTCCCGGATATGAAGCTGCTTGACATTGAGCCCTATAAGCTGGTTCTTTTCTCCGTCATGCTTAATGACTATCTGTCCTATCTCCAGGCGGGCAGTCTGCCCCTGAGCTTTGACACTCCTGCTTTTAGAAGGGCGATGACCGCTTTTGAAGCCATTGACTTTTCCGCCTTCGGCCAGGATACCGGCCCGGTGGCTCAGGCGGAGGTTTCCTACGGCGGAGAGGAATCCTTGTTCAGGTATGAAAGTGCTGTGGGGCAATTAAGCCGCCCCATGGACAATCCGGCGCTCCTGCTCTCCTTTGGGACCGGAGAAAAGCCTGTGGTGGGTGTGAATACCAGCGTGCTGATCATCAATCCCAAAACCACCCGTCTGGAGCAGGCCAAGCTGTATGTAGCCAACTATCTGAAAAACCTGCCAAGGACCGGCGCCCGTATCGTCCTTTTCCCGGAGAACAATGAGCCCGTGGAAAGCAAGACCTATGCCTCTGATAAAAAATCCATTCAGGAGGAACTGGAGAAGCAAAGCAAGCTGCTGGAAAGCGCTGAGGAAAGCGCAAAGGCGGAGGTGCGTGAACGGATTACCCAGCTGGAGCTGACCCTGGAAAACCTGGAAGCACACCGTTTTATTGTGACCGCCCAGGCCATTGAGGAATACCGCGAGCAGCAGGAGCCTTATCTTTGGGTCAACCGGCAGAGCGTGCTTTATACCTCGGACACCTCCGAGGTGAATAATCTGATGCTCCAGTACCTGGACAAGGCCATCACCCTGGACCAGATGATCCAGGGCATGGACCAGCGGGTGCGGATGATGGAGCTGGAAGCGCAGTAAAGGAGTTTGTTGTGTTCCACCGAAAGAAAACGGTCTGGTTCTATCTTGCGCCTGGGCTGATCGGGTTGCTGGCCTTTTACTTCATCCCCTTTGTGTGGGGCATGTGGTTCAGCGTGACGGACGGGAGCATTGACAACCGATACGTTGGATTTTCAAACTATCTGCGGATATGGCAGAACCCAATGTTTCAGCTGGGGCTGCGCAATACCCTGGAGCTGTCTTTGCTGTGCGCCCCGATGATTTTTTTGCTGTCCTTTTTTCTGGCGACCATGCTCCGCAAGCGGGTGGCCGGAGACGGCTTTTTCCGCAACGCTCTTCTGATGCCCTACCTGATGCCTTCAGCAGCGATGCTGATTATTTGGCAGATCCTCTTTGATTACGGCGGCGTTCTCAACCGGCTGGTGACAGCCCTGGGGCTGGAAAGGGTGATGTGGCTGGAGGGAAGCGCCATGAGGGCACCGATTTTGGTGCTTTATATCTGGAAAAACCTGGGTTTCAGCGTAGTCATTTTTACCGCGGCTCTACAGGCTGTGCCGGAAGCCCTCTATGAGTATGCCAGCCTGGAGGGGGCGGGCTATGTGCGCCGGGAATGGTATATCACCCTTCCGCAGATTTTGCCCACTGCTTTTCTGGTGCTGGTTCTGGCCATGGTAAATGCCTTTAAAATCTTCAAGGAGGTGTACATCATCGGCGGGGCTTACCCGGACGAAACGGTGTACACTCTCCAGCACTATATGAACAATATGTTTTCCAAGTTGGAATACCAGGCCGTCACCACCGCTGCCTACAGCTTTGCGGTGATCGTGGTTTTGCTGTTCTTGCTGATGTACCGCACCAGGCAGGTGCGGCAGGGCGAAGCTGCCTAGAGGGGAGGGAGCATGGCGCAAGGTCAAATCTCCCAAGTGAAAAATCCTGCCGCAAAGACCGGACGGGTTTCCGGAAGGCGCAGTTTGATCCGGCGATGGATGCGGAAGATCCACAAAAGCCGGCCTTTGGCTTTTTTACTGCTGCTCCTTATCAGCGCGGTGATCCTTTTGCCCATCGTCTTTACCTTCCTGTATTCCTTCTTTCCCAAAAGCGAAATCAGCGCGTTCCTGAACCAAAGGGGCAGCTATGACTCGGCGAAGTGGATGGATGTGCTTTTTTCTCCGGCCATGGTAAGCCTGCGGCAGTATTATACGATATTGATTGAGGAACCCCAGTATTTGCAGCTGTTCTGCAACAGCGTACTGTACGCCTTTGGGATATTGGCGGGTCAGGCGCTGGTGATTCCCCTGACAGCCTATGGGTTAAGCCGCTTCACCTTCAAGGGCCGGGACGCGCTGTTCTTTGCGGTACTGATGCTGATGCTTCTGCCTTTTCAGGTGACCATGGCCCCCAGTGTGATGACACTGCGGGCGATTGGGCTGCTGAACACTCCCTGGGCTGTGATTCTGCCCATGGTGTTCTCCCCCTTTTATCTGTTTTTGCTGCGCCAGTTCATGATCGCCATCCCCGGCGAGATTGTGGAGGCCGGGCAGATGGACGGGGCGGGTACCTTTCGCACCTATATCCATGTGATGCTCCCCGTGTGCAAGCCCATCCTCTGCGCGGCCGCAGCCCTGTCCTTCGCGGACTGCTGGAACCTGGTGGAGCAGCCGCTGATCTATCTGACCAACCGGAGCATGCAACCGCTGTCGGTGATGTTCAACCAGATCAGCGATGAAAGTGCAGGGGTAGCCTTTGCAGGCTCGGCGCTATACCTGCTGCCCATGCTGCTGATCTATATTTATTTTCAGGATGACATTGTGCTGGGCGTACAGCTCAGCGAACTGAAATGAGGGGGCCTTCACGAATGAGCAAGAAGAACCGGGCGCTCAAGGCGCTTTTGATCCTGGCGGTGGTGGTGGCGCTGTGCATGTACTTTGCCCGAACAGTGCAGACGATTACCACCCCCAAGGTCAAACTGGTACAGGCCTCCCAGGGACGCCTGGAGCAAAAGCTTAAGGTGAAGGCCGCTCCCTATTTCCCCGTGAAAACCGAAGTGACGCTGAAAAAGGCAGTGGATTTTCCCATCCGGGTGGAAAAAGTGTACGTGAAGCAGGGCCTTTTCGTCAAGGAGGGAGATATCCTGTTTACCGCCAGCCTCACAGGGTATGAGGCCAAGGAAAAGGAGCTTCTGGACAAATACAACGAGAAGGCTCAGGCGCTCATCGATCTGGACATCAAGAACCGGAAAAACAGCAAGCAAAGCAAGCAAAACGACTTGTATGACATCATGATCGACGCTCAGGAGAAGCTTACGCAAGCGGAGAACAAAGCCCGGGTTGCCGCTTCGGAGGAGGGCATTGCCCTGACTTTTGACCAGAGCACCTGGCGGGGCCTGGCCCAGAGGAACAAGGCCACCAGTACCGTGATGGATCTGATTACCGCCGCGGAAACCGCCAAGGCTGCCTTTGACGCCGCCCGGACGGATTTTTACAACAGCTATGAGAACAAAACCATCAAGGTCAAGGACGAGGTATTCAAATACATTGTGGATCGCACCGCTTTGCAAAAGGAAATGCGCAAGATCAGCGATGACATGGTGGAGTTGCTGGCAGCCAAGGAGAGCCTGTCTACTGTGAAAGCCACGGCTGCGGGATACATCGTTGCCATGGATGTGAAGCCGGAGGAGAGCTATGACGGCGTGAAAAGCGCCTACACCATCGCCAAGGAGGGGGATGTGCCCCTGCTGAGGGCCGACATCACGGATCTGAAAAAAGATGTGGCGGAGGGGGCCAAGGTGGAGGTGGCCGGGGAATACCAAAACCTGAAAACCAAGGTCGCGGCGGTGGTGGATGAAACCGATGGCCGCCAGTATGCGGAAATTGAGCTGACGGAGGAGATCCTGCGCAACGCGGGGGGGATGGGAAAGCTGCTGCGGGACGGCGAGATCGAGGCATCCATCGTGTTTAAGGCCAAGAAGAACGCCACCATCATTCCCGCCTCAGCCCTGCGAAGCGAAGGTGGCGGAGAGGAATATATTTTCCTGGCGGAACACAACTACGGAGGCTTCCTGTCCTCCGGGGGGATCGTGGCCCGCAAGACCAGCGTCACCGTCATTGACCGAAGTGAGAAGGCCGTCAGCATCCAGGAGGATCTTTCCTACCAGTCCATCATTGACAGAGCCGACCGTACCATTGAGGACGGCAAGCCCGTGATGGAGTATGTGGAGTAAGGCGGGCATTGCATGCGGAAATTTTTAAAGGGAACCGGACTGTGGACCTGCGGAATCGGGCTGCTGCTGTCCCTGTTGGTCATGGGCTGGGGACTGTGGAGCCTGAGCAAGACGGAAGGGTACTATCAGGCATTGTGGATGCCTCCCGACCAGCAGATGGAGCAGCAGAGCACAGGGCATGAGGACGAGGCCCAGGAGCAGAAGACTACCAACAAGGCCCTCAGCGGGGCCAGAGAGACAGTTGCAACCCTTGCCGAGCAGGTGGAGGGCGCTTGCAGCGCCACCACCCTCTTTGCCATCGCCGAATCCGCCGGCGTAAGCGTGAAGGACGGGGTTTCTGTTACCGCCCGGCTGGAAGGCCTGGGGGAGGACTGCTATGCCCTTAAAACCATTGACCTGTACTGCGGCCGGCTGATCTACCCCGAGGAGTTTCAAAAGGGGGAGCGGGTGGCTCTGGTGGATGAGCAGTTGGCTGTGGCCCTGTTTCAATATGCGGAACCCCTTCAGCGGGATATTCAGATTGCAGGGGAGAGTTACCGGATCGCAGGCATTGTCCGGGATCACAAACAGGTGGGAGACAGGCGGGAATACAGCCTGTATGTGCCCTTCCTGGCCGTGGAGAGAAGCAGCCTTGACCTGACTGCCTTGTGCGTGGCCGCCAAACCCATTCCAGGTGCCGGAGGCTGGGCGGCCTTTTCCTCTGCTGTGACAGCGCTGCTTCCGGGTGCTACTCTCATCAGTTTGCCCAAGGAAATGATGGGTGCAGCGCTGCCGGTGCGCATCCTGTTTGTGACAGCGGCGATGGGAGCGCTCTTAACGGCATTCAGGCTGCTGAACCGCGGTTTTCTTGCTCTGGTGAGGAGGTACAGGGAAAGGCTGATGGAGGATTACGGAGGCAGGGTTTTGCTCCATATGCTGCCCGGGAGCCTGGGGCTTGCTGCGGGCTATGCCGGCGGCATCGCGCTGCTGGCATGGCTGTTTTCCCTGCTGATCGCCCCGGTCTATACGTTTCCGGAATGGATTCCGGCTGTCCTTGTAGAACCCAAGGATATCTCGGCTGCCTTTTGGAACGTATGGCAGGGGATGGCGGGTCTTGTGGAGCTGCGCAGTCCGGAGCTTCTGCGGGTGCGTTTTCTGGAGCGGGTTATCGGCTGGAGTACCGGCGGGACGGCCCTGTTCCTGGGGGTGCTATGGGCTAGGGCCCTGGGTTGTGCAGGGATAGCAGGAAGAGGCATGGCACCTGACCTGCATGGATAAGGCAGGTGCTTGACAGCGCTTCTTCTTTTTGTTATATTCATATTAGATGTTAATCTAACATGAAGTTTGGAGGATATCGAAATGTCGCAGACCCCTCTCCATGAAGAAAACGCCCAGCCGGAGCGTTTCATGAACTACAAAGCCCTGCGGGGAGAGACCCAGTTCTTCAGAAACCTGACAGCCGGTGTCGTCGGCCGTTTCGGTGATTCCGTCGATGCCATTGCGTATACCTGGCTGGTATATGCCCTCTCCGGCTCGGCTTCCCTGTCCGCGATTACCTATGGGGTGAACACGCTGATCTCCGTACTGTTCCAGCCATTTACCGCCGCCTTGATCACCCAGGAACGCATCAAGCGGGTGCTGGTGATTACGGACCTGGGTCGGGTGTTGCTGGTATGCCTGACAGCTCTTTTGCATCTGGCTGGACTGGCCCGGCCCTGGATGCTGATTGTGGGAACTGCGTTTATGTCCACCCTGGAGGCCTTTCGCCAGCCTGCCGGAACAGCGCTGCTGCCCAAGCTGCTGTCCAAGGAGAAATATACCGTTGGCATGTCCCTCAGCGGGGGACTTACCCGGATGGCGGAACTGGCAGGCCTGGGGCTGGCGGGGATCATCATCGCTGCCTTGGGGGTCTCCGGGGCGCTGCTCATTGACGCGGTCTGCTTTCTGGCTTCAGGCCTGATCCTTTCCACCTTGAAGCTGAATCTTCCCTCTGCCCGGAAGGAAGAAAAGGGAGACCCCTGGCGGCAGTTCCTTCAGGACACCCGGGAGGGCTTTTGGTATGTGCGAAAGGAGAGGGTGGTGCTTGCGATCTGCGCCAGTGCCTGTGTGCTGAACTTCGCTCTGGTCCCCATCAACGCCCTTCAGACGGCGTATGTGAATGAGGGGCTGCGCTTGGGTCCCCAAGCAATGTCCGTCATGGGAATCGCCATCACGATTGGCATGGCTCTGGGCTCTTTGGTATTTCCCAAGCTAGCTATAAGGCGCAGCCGGTTCAGCCTGCTGATTGTTGGGGCTCTGGGCACCACCGCTGCGTACCTGGGGCTGGGAGCGGTGTCCTTTGTACCGGTGCTTTGGCTCAAATGGGCGCTGCTGGCCCTGGTGAAGCTGTTCATGGGTGTGGCGGTATCCTTTGCCAATACCAGCGTCTCCGTGGCATTTATGGAGAAAACTGAGGAGAAATATCTGGCGCGAGCCAGCGGTATTATGGGCTCGGCGTGCATGGCAGCCATGCCCATCGGTTCCTTCCTGATGGCAGGATTGGCCCAGGTGATCAGCGTCACGGCGTTGATTTTCAGCTTTGGCGTATTCGCCATCCTGGTGGCGTTCAGCTTTTTATTTATCAAACCGCTGCGGGAGATATAGACAATGGAGATTCGTTTTCACCCCGAAATCTATCCATATTACGAGGCATATGCGGCCTTGGGTCTTCTGCTGGAGGGCACGACCACTGAAGGGTGGAAAGCGCCTCTCCTGGCCGCCGGTCTTGATGAAGAGGCCGACCGGCTCTATGATGGAAGACTGGCGCTGCTTCATCGGGTGCAGGAGAAGACCTTCCCCCTGGAGGAGTTGGTGATGGCGCTGCTCAAGTCCGGGGGCGGGGAGGGAAAGGACCTGCATGGCGCCGAATTGATGGCCCGGGAGGCCATCCCCCATCGGCTGGATCAGCTGACCCGGATCCTGGCCGATCAGGACGAAGCTCGCAGACAGTACAGGATTGCGGAGCAACTGGCGGATACCCTGGACGCGTCGGGGCCGGTGCCTGAGGATACTCTCCAGTTCATGACACTGCTGGAGAAGTCCGGGCTGGAAAGCGAGAGCAAGTATCATCTGCTGTGGCTCTATCATCATTCCCTGGAGGCGGCTGAGGCGCTGGAGAGGGTTCTTTCCGCAGGAGCACAGGCCCTTGGGGATGGCTTGGCCGTTTTTGCGCCGGAGATGAGCCAGGCCATGGCCCAGTTGGAAGCGCAAGCGGACTTGCATGCGTATCTGGAGAGGGAAACGGGGGTGACGATACCCCGGGAAATGGACATCGACGTTTATCCCTCCATTTTGCTGATAGGGGCGGCCTTTATTCTGGACGAACCCCAGGGTCCTTTACGGGTTATTTGGGGCACAGGATTCTTAGAGTCCCGCAGACTGCACCACTTGGCCAGGACGAGGATTGTGGACTGTGGCGAGGCCCTGCGGGTGCTGGCGGAAAAAACCAAATTTGAAATCCTGCTGGCCTTGAGGCAGGCTCCCCGCTATGGAAACGAAGTGGCTGAGTTGCTTGGCTTGCGCCCGGCCACGGTATCCCATCACATGGGCGAGCTGCTAAGGCATAGCTTGATTACTGTGACACCAAAGCAGAATCGGGTTTACTATTCCTTGCGCCCGGAGAAAATCCGCCAGGTGCTAAACGAAGTGGGAGACCTGTTTACAGAGAAGGAAGAATAATCACTTAAGGCGCAAGGGTCATGGGGACGGAGTCCCCGTTATTTCTTTTCACTCCGTCCCCTGACCTTACTCAAATCCTTCTCCCATTGCTTCAAACCAACCTTTGGGCTTTGCACATACAGGACATTGACTGGGGGCGGCGGGTCCGGTATGCGCATAGCCGCAGGCCAGGCACAGCCATACCGCGTCCTCCTCCCGATGATACATCCTTTCTCCTGCCAGATCGTCAGCCAGGCGGCATAAACAGACATTATGGTAGCAGGCGATTTCCGCCAGGCGTTCAAAAAGATCCGCCAATTCACCGTAGCCTTCTTGGCGGGCTGTCTTTGCAAAGCTTGTATATTTCCAGGTCCACTGCCCGAATTCCCCCTGGGCAGCATCCCGAAGGTTCTGCATGGTATTGGGGCATGTGCCATTCAGGAGCCGTTTCTGCCAGAGGGCAGCGTGGGTCATCGCATGACGGGACATAATCAAAAAGCTTCCGGAAACGCTGATTTGTCCTTCCTGTCGGGCTTGTGTGGCGGCCAGGCGGTAACGGGCGGCCGCGCTGAGTTCGTTTTCATAGGCGGTCTGAAGGTTGGCATGGGTTTGGCTGTCTTGAAAGCGCATCATCCTTGCACACCTCCACAACAGCCTATGCAAAAGGGATTGAGAGGTGTATTTTTGGGGCATACTGACTGCATCAATCCTATGAAAAGGAAGGATGCATATGAATCAACAATCAGAACATCGGGAGAACTCCCAGCAAAAAAAAGGGACCTTTCCCTCGTCCGCCCTGCTGATGGGTCTGGCGGCCATCCTGCTGCTGGCTGCCATCACCCTGCTTATCCCCAGCAATCTGGAGGCGCCTGCGCCTGCCACCAGCCTGGCCCCCGCGGACCAGGCGGCTGCGGGAACCACCTTGCGGGTAGCAGAGGGCTGCGAGCTGCTGCAAAACCTCTCCTATACCCGCTGTCAGCATACCATCACCCGCCGGGTGGCAGCGCCCAGGGAACTGTACGGAAAGACCCTCAAGGAGGTGCAATCTCTGTATGAGGAATGGCAGATTACCGAGTTCGCACCCAAGGAGATCAAGATGTTCCAACAACCCAATCTCTATTGCCCGGACCATATGGTTCTCATGCCCAATGAAACCGGGGTGCTCTGTGTGTTTCAAAACAAATATGGGGATGCCCTGGCTCTGGTTGAAGAGTTGAAAACGGAGGTATCGGCTCTGCCCTCAGCGATGCAGGAGGAGGTGCGCCGGGGGATTGGTTTTACCAGCCTGGCGGAGCTGGAACAATGGTTGGAAAGCGCGGAGAGCTGAGATGACCATTTTGCTTGCGCGCAGCGTGGTGCTGGTTTGTTTTGCCGTGCTGTCCATGCGGCTGATGGGCAAGCGTCAGATTGGGCAGCTCCAACCCTTTGAGCTGGTGATCGCCATCATGATCGCGGACTTGGCTGCCACCCCCATGTCCAGCCTGGACACGCCCCTGCTTCACGGAATTTTGCCCATGCTGGCTCTTGTGGTTCTTCATCAGCTGTTTACGCTGCTTTCCTTGAAAAGTCAAAAAATGCGCGCCTTTCTCAGTGGGACCCCAACGGTGGTGATCCACAACGGAAAGATTGATGCCAAAGCCCTTCAGAAATTATGCTTCAACCTCAACGATCTGTTGGAAGAGATGCGCACCGGCGGGATTCTGACTCCTACGGAGGTGGGCACAGCCATCATGGAGACCAGCGGTAAGCTGTCCGTGTTCCCCATATCCTCCCGGCGGCCTGTGAATCCGCAGGAACTGGGTATCGAAACGCAGCTGGAGGGAATTCCGCTGACATTGGTGATGGACGGGAGGGTGGAGGATGCCAATCTTACCGTAGGAGGCATGAACCGGGAATGGCTATTTGAGAATCTGAAGGCCATGGGGTTTTTGCAGGTTAAAGATGTACTGCTGTGTTATGTGGATACGGACGGGCAGATGACCGCCCACGGCTATGGGGACGCGCCACCCGCCCGCAGGAAAGCCTTGTCCGGGGAGGATGTGAAATGGTGAGGAGAGGCGGATGAAGCGAGCCATCATTTTGATCACGGTGCTGACCCTCAGTTGCATGGGCGCCGCGCTCACGGTGGATCTTCTCCAGCATCATACGGCCAAGTCCTATATGGCTGACTTGCCTGTGCTTCGTCAATCAGTGCTGAACAGGGATTTCAAGCTGGCAAAGGAACAGCATGGCAAGCTGGAGGCTGACTGGGAACAAGAGGTCTTTTGGCTGGATTGCCTGATCAGCCATGATCATACCCGGGAGGTTTTTGCCCAGGTGGGTGCGCTGAAAACAGCCATCGAGATGGAATGGCAGGAAGAAGCCCTAAAGGCTTTGGACGCTTTGGATGCGGCCCTGGAGCATATCGAAACGGGAGAATTTTGCCGCTGGGATAATTTTTTTTGAAGAGCCAAACCACTGTTGTTCTGGAGCAATATTTATTCGATGGACTCGCCTTTTTCCAGCCTGCCGATGAGATCCACCCGGCGGGCATGACGATCCGCCTGAAAATCAGTGGTCAGCCAGAGCCTGAGTATCATTTTGGCCAGTTCGCTGCCTACCACCCTAGCCCCCAGGGCAATCATGTTAGCATCATTGTGCTGGCGGCTCATGACGGCGGAATAGCAGTCGCTGCAGCAAACGCAACGGATTCCGGGGATTTTGCTTACAGCCATGGAAATGCCCACACCTGTGCCACATAGGACGATGCCTTTCTCACACTGACCACTGGCCACCGCCTGGGCTGCCCGGGCTCCATATACCGGATAGTCCACAGAGTCGGTGCTAAAAGTGCCAAAATCCTGATAGGGAAGTCCCAATTCCTCCAGGACAGAAATGACATGGGGTTTCAGGTCAAATCCTGCATGATCGCAACCAATGGCAATCAAGGCTAACGCCTCCTTGTTTCTTTTTTCTGGATACGAAAAAGCAGCTTTTTCTATACGCAGGTAGAAAAAGCTGCTCTATGGCACATGACGCTCATTTCAGCAGCATCATGACGACGGATAACGCCACAAAAACGCCTGCGCAGATTTTGGTAATCAGCGCCAGCTTGGCTTCCATACCCCTGGCCTTGTTCTTGCCAAAAAAGGTTTCCGCGGCACCGCTGACCGCGCCGATACCGGTACGTTCACTGCTTTGCAGCAAAACGGTGACAATCATAACCAGGGCAGATATCAAAAGCAGGATTCCCACAATCCAGTGTGCAGCACTCATCGCTACGACCTCCTAATGGGTATGTTGACATGTTATATTAGCACTTGATGGGTGAAAAAGCAAGGGTTTTTCGGAAACCGGAGTGTTTTCCATTAATTTTTGCCGTCCTCTTGACCCATTCCTTTTGATGGGATATACTCAGAGGCGACAATTGAATGCCTTATAAAGAGTGGTTGAGGGACGGGCCCAATGAAACCCGCCAACCTGCAGCAATGCGAGGTGGCAAATCCCGCAGTGGATATCCGCTGGCAGATAAGGTTGAAAAGCAGCACCCTTTCTCGCCTGCGGTACCGCAGGCGTTTTTGTCGGATTGAGGAGGAAGATCATGCGAACGGTTTTTACATCGGAATCTGTTACTGAAGGACATCCGGACAAGCTTTGCGACCAGATCAGTGACGCGGTGCTGGACGCGATTCTGGAAATTGACCCCCTGGCCCGGGTTGCCTGCGAGACCTGTGCTACCACAGGGCTGGTGATGGTGATGGGCGAAATTTCCACCACGGCCTACGTGGCCATTGATGAAATCGCACGACAGGTGGTCAAGGACATTGGCTACACCAGCAGCGAGCTTTGCTTTGACGGACATAGCTGCGCGGTGCTGACCGCCGTGCATGCCCAGAGCCCGGATATCGCCATGGGCGTGGACAACGCCTTGGAGACGCGGGGCGGTGAGGTGGCTTCTGTGGGAGCCGGGGATCAGGGGATGATGTTCGGATTTGCCTGCAACGAGACCCCGGAACTGATGCCCCTGCCTATTTCCCTGGCTCATGGCCTTACCCGCAGGCTGGCCCAGGTCCGCAAGGATGGAATCTTGCCCTGGCTCAGACCCGACGGCAAGAGCCAGGTCACCGTAGTATATGAGGATGGCAAGCCTGTGGCTGTAGACACGGTGGTGATTTCTACCCAGCATGATGAACAGGTAAGCCAGACGGAGATTGAGCGGCAGGTTTTGGAGCAGGTAATCCGCCAGGTCATTCCGGAGTCTCTGTGGACAGAGCAAACCAAAATTTTCGTCAACCCTACCGGCCGCTTTGTGCTGGGGGGGCCTGCCGGAGATACGGGGCTCACGGGCCGCAAGATCATCGTGGACACCTACGGCGGATATGCCCACCATGGTGGCGGTGCTTTTTCCGGCAAAGATCCCACCAAAGTGGACCGCTCCGCCTGCTACGGCGCCCGGTACGTGGCCAAAAACATTGTTGCCGCCGGGCTGGCCGAGCGCTGTGAGGTGGCCCTGGCCTATGCCATAGGCGTAGCTCAGCCGGTAAGCCTCCAGGTGGACACCTTCGGCACCGGAAGGATTCCCGATGAGGAGTTGGGGCAGCAGGTCAAGAAGCATTTTGATCTGAGCCCCGACGGGATCATCCGGATGCTGGACCTGCGCCGCCCCATTTACCGGCAGACGGCCACCTATGGGCATTTTGGACGAACGGATCTGGACCTGCCCTGGGAGAAAACGGATCGGGCGGAGGCCTTGCGAAGCATTTTGGAGTGAGTGCCTTTACATATGCATCTTTTTTTGAAGTTCCCGCAGCACATCCTTGGGGAACAGCAAGGCACTGAGTATCAAAAGCCCCAGGCTGACGCTCCCTACGACGATTTGCGGCCAATTGGTGCCGTACATCCCGATGAGGCTGAGAAGGATGGAAACGAGACCTCCCAGGATCAGTTCAAAGAGGGGCATGAAGTTTCGCTTTTGCTTTTTAAAGAATACGAGGTAGATGAAACCGATCAGCAGCAGGTCGCTGAAGAACACGATGGGGACAACGAAGTTGCTCCAGCCTTGCTGAAGGATGGCGTCCAGAAGGAACAGGTACAGGCAGACCGCGATGGAAACATCGGACAGCTTCTTGATCAGCGTATGTTCCACCATGGGGCGGTAGACAAATGCGACCCAGACCACGCAGAGTCCGCCGATGGCGATCAGGCTCCAGGGCATGCCCCCGGTAAGAAGGTTCACGATGAGGCATGTATAAGCTGCGGTCAGGAAAGCGCTGCGAAGCAGGTCCTGCCGATTGCGCTTGAAAAAACTGCCTGGTTTGCGCTTGGGATAGATTGGGTGAATCTGCGTGTTATTCACTCCCTTCCACGTATGGCTTCAGCTCTGCCTCCGTCAGCAGACGGTAGAGGGCGTTTTCAAAGCAGGGGTTGGCGGTGTTTTTGGTTACGGTCAAGACCAGGCGGTCCCCGTAGCTGCATGCCGCGCAACAAGCGCGATTGGTAATGGGGGCGCCCAGGACGAAATCAAACTTTTCCACGAAGGGGCTCATTTCCCTGGGCAGGGGAATAGAACCGATGTTGGATAGCGTGGTGGTAAACACCGCATCCCCAAGGGAGCCGTAAATCAAATAGGCAATGGGTCGCTTGATAATCAGGGGAACAAAGCGCAGGAGCTTAACCAGCCGCCTGGACAGATGCATGGTCTGGTCCAGGTTTTCCTTGCGGCTGCCCTCCCGCATCTGGCGGCAAATCTCCGGCAGGATACTGTCCAGGGTGGTGATGCTGTCGGGGTGCATGCGAATGCTGCAATACATGGAGAAATTGCGCAGGGTGGTAGAGGGATAGAACTTGCGCATGTTAACGGGCATCTGGATCTGGATTTTTTGTTTTTTGCCCGCCGGACCCGCAGCCTCCTTGCAGGCAAGCATCAGGTATCCCATGAGCAAACCCGTGATGGTAATGCCCTTTTCCTTTGCTTTCTTCCTCAGTGCTTCTACGGACAGGTTGAAGTGCAGCACCCGGCTGGGCTGCTCAAATGCGATGGCCCCCCTTAATTGGAGCGCACGCTTGTCCATAAAACCCTTGGCTTTGCGGCTGCGGTCGGCGATGGTGAAATCATCCCGCCATTCCTGGGGTTCTGAGGGTTCCGCGGCGTCAAAGACCCCGTCTGTTGCGGGGATGTGATGGCCCAGCAGCCGCAGGTATTCCCTTAGCAGGGTTCGCAGAAAGATGCTGGCTCCCGTGCCGTCGGTGAGGATATGGAAAAACTCCACGCTGACGCGGTTGTGATAGTAGACGACTCGCAGTGCCGGAGAGGCCCCGGCGTTAACCCGCATCACTGCACAGGGCAGCTTGGTTTCCGGCTTGACTCCATAGCGGCGCATGGTACTGTCCAGGTAATGCCAGAAAAAGCCGCTTTTGAGTGTGGTGGCGAAATAGGGAAAACGCTTGATGGTGTAGGTAAGGGCCATCTGTAGTATCTCCGGCACCACGGGGTCTTTCAGGTATCCGGAGATGCGAAAGACCATCATCCGTTTAAGGCTCATGGACAGAGGGTAAATCTTGGCTGCGTGGTCCAAGGGATACCAGTCCGTCCTCTCCGCTTGGTAGAAGTCGCTCAGTTGGGCGGGGTCCAGTCTGGACATGCCCTCCTCCAAGCGGAGGCCTTGCCGGCAGTAAAACCGCAGGGCCTCCACATGATCTTCCAGCATCAGCGTAGTGTGCTTTCGGCTAAGGCTTAAACGGGTGCGGACCTCCTCCAGAAAGGCATCAACGCTAACCTTTTCCTCAGGGGTAAAATACGATTCTATCCTTCGGACGATAACATCCAACGGTCCGCCTCCTTCCCACAAACGAATACCATGGAAGCACTGCGTAAAACTACTTTCTCAGCTCTTCTTTTTTTCGGATTGTGGACGCCTGGGCTTTTCACTCCTGAGTCGGTTTCCGGTTGGCTTGGCTTTGTCCTTATCAATGCTCCTGCCGGCCCTCTTTCTCTTACGTGCATTGCCCTCGTTCCTGTCCGTTGAGGGCAGACGGGTCTTGGGAAGGATGATTTCATGGATCAGGACTGTATCCAGAGATGTGTAGCAGGTTTTGTCAAAGGCCGCTGTGAAGTAAAAGCGAAGCTTGGTGAAGGGCTTTTGCTTTTTGTAGATGCCGGTGAAGATTGCAAGCGCCCTTTGGGTCTGCTCCTTGCCGGGCATGCGGCGGCTGTAATTGCTCAAGGCCATGGCTCTCCACAGGGGTAAAATTGGCTCGGGCAGCACGTGAACGCTGTCGATGCGTTTGGCAAAGAGCAGCGGGGTTTCCCCGGGTTTGGGGCGACGGCCTTTCAGGCGCAGTATGGTAAAGACAGCGTTGCCGTAGACGAAAATCCGGTCTTGCTCAGAGGCTGCCTTGGCAGCCACCCGCTTGGGCATGCGGCTTGTTACCCTCCAGATCAGTGCTCCCATGGCGGCAATGGCAACCAGCAGCCACCAGGGGAAGGGATTGGGCGGGTCGGGCAAGTCTTCATTGGGATCGTTATCCTCCTGTTGGGGCTGCTCCTGTTGTTCCGGAGGAGGAGGGGTGGGCGGTTCCTGGGGATCATCCGGAGCGGGGGAGGGAGTAGGCTCTGTCTCCGGAGGCTCGTCCTGGGGTGGCGGATCCTGGGGCGGTGGTTCCTGGTTCTCTCCCTGACGCAGAGGGGTGGGGTCAAAGGGTACCCAGCCAAATCCTTCGAAGTATACCTCCGTCCACGCATGAGCATTCTCACCGGTTACATAGGCCAGGCCGTCTGTGGCTGGCTGGGCCAGAAAACCCTCCACGTAACGGGCGGGAAGCCCTGCCATACGGCACATCACTGTCATGGCAGCGGCATAGTAGGTGCAATAGCCTTCCTTGCCAATATACAGGAAATAGGTAACAAAATCGTTGTTTTCCGGCGGAGTTTTGGGGGACAGGGTATACCGGTAATATTTTTGCAGATGACGCATGATGGCCATCGCCTTGTCATAGGGGGTTTGGGCATTGGCGGTCATGGCGGCTACATCCTGGAACACCCGCTGCTCCATGTGGCTGGGGAGTTTGGTATACCGCGCAAGGATGTCCTGATAGTTTTTGTCATTTTTGATTACCGCATTCACCAGGGCGTCCAAGCCCCCGTCCCCGCCCTCAAAGATGGGGGCGTATACGGTGTACTTGTCTCCCTGAGCCAGATCCCGGGTGATGAAGAGCTCGCTGGCATCGTTGAAATAGGGCACCATGCTGCCCTGCATGCTCTGGCTGCGAAGGAACACAGGCGTAAAAACCGTGCTGGCAGCGGTGTTTTGCATCTGCACGGAGATGGCCTTTTCATCCAGCAGGGGGCTGGCTTTGCGGATGGCCTCCGGGGGTAGATTCTCCAAAAAGACAGAAGCGCGAAGGGCGGCCCACCGGGGATTGACATAGAGATATCGACGGGGGGAGGAGGTGTCCCGAAAGCTGCGGCCTGTGTAATCATCCTTAATGACGGCCCGCAGCAATGTTTTGCTTTCTGTTTTGACCAGCATGACCGGATAGTTGCTGGGCTCAGCCTCGCCGCCCAGTTGGCTGGCCCCCATGGGGTAGTAGCCATAGCTGCCCAAGGTGAACACATTGCGAGGCTCGGTGAAGAACAGATAGTCGGATATGGTCTGTTTGAGCTGAAAGGCAGCTTTCTCCAGGGGTGGGATGGTGACCCGGCCGGAGGGAAGCAGCAGAAGGGACGCAAGCACCACGGCGATTGCCATGGGCAGGACGTTCATGATGCTCATTTTTTCATGGGCGTTTTGGGAGATCAGCAGCAGCAGAACCACCAGGGCAGGCAAGGTGAACCAGACCAGACCTCCTCGGCCCAAGCTCCACAGGGCAAAGAGGGTGAGCACCACCATCATGGTGGCAGGCAGAAATCCCACACCCTTTTTCACGAACAGGAAGGAACAAACCGCTACAGATACCCCCAGCAGCGCAGCCACCTGTCCCCCGAAGATAGGCATGGCGACCGGCAACTTATTGAAATAGAGGGTAAGAGCTTTCAGCGCTTCAATGCTGCCGCCCCAGAAGCCTGTTCTCGGAAGGAAGAATTGCACGATCCCCCAGGCCCCGGCAAGCAGGATGGCAATCCAGCGATGCTTTTTAAAGGTTGCCAGGGTTTGTATCGCCAGCGCCACAATCCCATAGACCAGCCCAAGAGCCACATGATGCCCCAAATCAAAGAGCATCAGCAGAGGAAGCAAAATCCCCAGGGTCAACAGCAACGCCAACACGGAGCGGTTGACTCGGACCTGGGTGATAGGGGCAAGGGGCTTTTGCATCCGGTAGGGGCTCCTTTCCTTGGGAATCGTTGGCCGTTATCCCTGAGGCGTCACATAATTCACTTCCACGCCCCCCTGCTGGAGCCTGGCCACATGAGGTTGAGTGGAGGAACTTTCGGGTACGAAGGTAACCAGATAGAGCCTCACATTGGGGCCCATCCGCTTCATTCGCACGATGAGGTCTACCAGGGTCGATGTGAGCCGGGTGGTGATGATGACCACCGCACCGGTCTTGCGCAGCTCGCCCATCTGCATCATGAGCACCTTTTCAAAACCCTCGGTTTTGACGAAATTGCAGCGGGCAAGCTCCTCAAGCAGCACAGGCAGGCCCATGTGCCCGTTGTACTCCATGGGTCGGTCTCCCATGAGGGGCAGGCGAACCGGGTTGTCCTGGCGGATTTGGCAGCTCACCACCGAAGCCGCAGTTTCCAGAAGCGCATCCTGAAGAAAGGGCGTTTTTTCGGGAGGTATCCCCGTATTCAAATGGGGGGGCGAGGTATCCACAAGCACCAGGGCATCGGGCAGGGCGGGCTCCTCAAACTGGCGGACCATGATCTCCCGCTTGCGGGCGCTCATTTTCCAATGGATGCGCTTCAAGGGATCCCCCTGTTGATACTGGCGGAAATCGCTGGGGCTGGAGGGGTCCTCCATGGCCCGCTTCATGGTTTCTACACCCATGTCTCCGGCGGCGAAAGTCAGCGGCTCCACGTCAAAGGGCACCGGTAGCACCAGAAGCTCCGAGCCCATCATATCCGGCTTATGCACCTTTTGAAAGAACCCGAACACGTCTGCCACGGTATAGCTGTCCACCCCGGGAAGCATAGCACCCACATGGTCGGCTGAAAATTTGTGCACTACCCTTTGAGCCCGTCTCCCCAGCTGGGTCAGGTGGATGGTTGCGGCGGGCGTGTTGCTGGTGGCCCGCATCTTCAAGGCCACCGGGGCGATGGGCAGCACGCCCTTGTGGCTGACACCCACCTCCATGCTGACCATATCCCCACGGTTTACCCTGGTGCTGCTTAAACTGTGGTTTACCTTGACGCTTTTTTCCGCACTTCGGATACTTAAGTAGGCCAATCCACAGGAGATCAGGAGAATCAGCGAAATCAGCAGATACATGCGGTTTCCCATGGAAAGGGCGCACAGCAGAAAAAAGCCGAAGCACACCCCCAGGGTTATGGTTGTGGATTTCATGGAGTCCCTTCCCTTCCCTCAAAGCCTCAGCTCAGGCGGATGGGCACAGGCACGTTTTCCATCACCGCCACCAGTATTCTCTCGGCAGAGATGCCCTTCATCTTGGCCTCAGGGTTGGGCAATATGCGGTGGGCCAGTACCGGCAGCACCATACGCTGCACGTCCTCAGGCAGGATGTAGTCCCGTTCGTTCAGCAGGGCGCAGGCCTGGGCTCCGCGAATGAGCGCTATAGCGCCCCGGGTAGACACCCCGAGCGACAGGGAGGGATGGGTGCGGGTCATGGCAGCAATGTTGGCGATATAGTGACGTACCTCCTTGGAGCAGTATACGTCCCCGATCATGTTCTGCATGGTCACCACATCCTGCGCGGAACAGACACTCTGGAGGCTGGCCTGGGGCTTTACCGTGCCGCTGAAACGCTCAAGCACGGCCATTTCCTCTTCCATGGTGGGATAGCCCATGGAGATCCTCAGGAAAAAGCGGTCCATCTGGGCTTCCGGCAGGGGATAGGTTCCTACGAATTCGCTGGGGTTCTGAGTGGCCAGCACCATGAAGGGTTTGGGCATCGGGTGTGTCACACCGTCCACGGTGACCTGGTATTCTTCCATGACCTCCAGCAGAGAACTCTGGGTTTTGGGAGAGGTCCGGTTAATCTCGTCCGCCAGCACGATCTGGCACATGACTGCGCCTGGATGGAACTCCATTTCACCGGTTTTGAAATTCACCATGGTAAAGCCCGTCACATCGCTGGGTACCACGTCCGGGGTGAACTGGATGCGGTTGAAGCTGCAGTCCAGGGATTTAGCCAAAGAGCTGGCCAAGGTGGTTTTACCCGTGCCAGGCACATCCTCAATCAGCACGTGGCCCTTGCACAGCATAGCGATCAGCGCCAGTTCAATGACCTCATCCTTGCCGACGATGACCTTGCCGATATTTTGCTTCAGAGCCGTAATAACGCGCCTGGGGTTGAGCATAAAATCGCTCCTTACTGTCTGCCACATATCCGGGTGAATGGAAATAAGGTCTGCCTTGTCAAAAGGTACAAATAAACAACATGTTTATTATAACGAAGACAGTGGAACTTTACAAGTGTATGACAGAAGTTTTACGTGATCGGTACATCGAAGAAAGGAGGCAAGAGATGTAGTGAAGCTTTCATCGGGGGATTTTTCCTGGAAAAGTCGCGATACCTATTGACAATCGTGAATATTATGCATAAAATATGAATATTAATACATGCGGAGGGAAGCAAGATGGCAGTGAAATCAAAGCAGGATATTAAAAAAGTAATTCTGGCCTATTCCGGTGGGCTGGATACTTCCATCATCATTCCGTGGCTCAAGGAGAACTACAACAACTGTGAAGTCATCGCCGTGTCCGGCGACGTGGGCCAGGGTACGGAGTTGGAAGGATTGGAGGAAAAGGCCCTGAAAACCGGGGCCAGCAAGCTGTATGTGGAGGACTTAAAGGAGAAGTTCATTACGGATTTCATCTATCCCACCATGCAGGCCGGAGCGGTGTACGAAGGCGAGTATTTATTAGGCACCAGTTTTGCCCGGCCCATCATTGCCCAGCGGATCGTGGAGATTGCTCTGAAGGAAGGGGCGGATGCCATCGCCCACGGTTGCACCGGCAAGGGAAACGATCAGGTGCGCTTTGAGCTGACCATCAAAGCCTTTGCCCCTGACATGGCCATCATTGCTCCCTGGCGGGAATGGGACATCAAAAGCCGGGAAGAGGAGATCGACTACGCTGAAGCGCATGGCATTCCCCTGAAGATCAGCCGGGAGACAAACTACAGCAAAGACAAAAATTTGTGGCACCTTTCCCATGAGGGCTTGGACCTGGAGGATCCGGCCAATGAACCCCAGTACGACAAACCGGGGTTTTTGGAGATGGGCGTCAGCCCTCAGCAGGCTCCGGATGTCCCCACTACCATTACCCTGTCCTTTGAGAAAGGGATTCCCGTAGCTTTGGACGGCGAAAAGCTCTCCCCGGTGGCTTTGATGGAGAAACTGAACCAGGTGGGCGGGGCAAACGGCATCGGCCTGTGCGATCTGGTGGAAAATCGTCTGGTGGGAATGAAGAGCCGTGGCGTGTATGAAACCCCCGGCGGAACGATTCTCTACCGGGCCCATCAGGTGCTGGAGACCCTCTGTCTGGACCGGGACACCATGCATTACAAGAACCTGGTAGCCCAGCGTTATGCGGAACTGGTGTATTTCGGCCAGTGGTTCACGCCCCTGAGGGAAGCCCTGGACGCCTTCGTTCGGGAAACGCAAAAGACCGTCACAGGCGAGGTGAAGCTAAAACTCTACAAGGGGAATCTGATCAATGCCGGCACCACGTCCCCCTACTCCCTGTACAGTGAAAAACAGGTGACCTTTGGCGCAGGGGACGACTACAACCATCAGGACGCAGAGGGCTTCATCAACCTGTTTGGACTGCCTGTGCAGGCAAGGGCAAGGCTGCTGAAGGGGTAAGGGACTATCTGCAATCAAGGGAGTTTGGCCTGCCCCAAGGCCGGGAGGAAGCGGGATGCCCACCATTTTCATTGATGGAAATCAGGGAACCACAGGGCTAAGGATCGCAAAGCGGCTAACCAAGCGTCCGGACTTGACTTTGTTAACCCTTTCTGAGGAGAATCGTAAAAGCCTGCCTCATCGGGTGAACATGGCCCAGAAGGCGGATGTGACTTTTCTATGCCTGCCCGATGAAGCCAGCCGGGAAATGGTGGGAGCGCTCATGGGCTGTCCCCATACGGTGATTGACGCTTCCACAGCCCACCGGATTGAGCCGGATTTTGCTTATGGCTTTGCGGAGCTGGACGCCGCATTCCGGAAGAACATCCAAAAGGCCGCGCGAATTGCCGTGCCAGGCTGCCACGCCAGTGGTGCTTGTGCTCTGCTCTATCCCCTGGTGAAGGAGAGGGTGATTTCCCCCGGTGCCCCAGTCACCCTCACTTCCCTCACCGGCTACAGCGGCGGTGGTAAGGCCATGATCGCTGAGTATGAATGCCAGGAGCGGGATCCCTGCCTTCGGGTTCCCAGGCCGTATGGAGTAGGCCAGTGTCACAAGCATCTCAGCGAGATCAAGGAGATTTGCGGTCTCACTCAACCTCCGGTCTTTAACCCCATTGTGTGCGACTTTTACAGTGGCATGCTGGTGGGCCTGCCTCTGAGCCTTGATTGGTTCACTGCCTCCGGCATGTCCGCCGCCAGGACCCGGGGAGCCATTGACATGCTCACCAATCTGTACCGGGACCATTACGCCGGGCAGCCCCTGATGACGGTCTTGCCGCCCAACCCGGAACGCTTTCTCAGCCCTATTGCTCTGGCTGGAACCGATGGGATGCAGCTCTTCCTCACCGGCAATGACCAACGAATGATTGCCTATGCCCGCTTTGACAACCTGGGCAAAGGGGCCAGCGGCGCAGCCATCCAGTGCATGAATCTGCGGTTGGGTTTACCGGAAACAGCCGGATTGGCAATTGCATAACATTATACAGGAGGTATGCCCATGGATTACACCTTCATTCCCGGCGGCATAACCGCCGCCAAGGACTTTCTTGCTGCAGGAGAACACCTGGGCATCCGCAAAAACCGGGAGAAACGGGATGTTGCCCTGATCGTCAGCCGGAGGAGGGCAGCCGCTGCCTGCTGCTATACTCAAAATCTGGTAAAAGGTGCGCCCATCATTGCCACCATGGAAAATGTGGCCGACGGATACGCCCAGGCGGTGGTATGCAACAGCGGCAACGCCAACACATGCAATGCCAACGGAATGGAGATCGCCAGGGGCATGTGCCTCCTGGTTCAGGAGCATACCGGCATTGATTTCAGGGATGTGGTCGTGGCTTCCACGGGGGTCATCGGGCAGCAGATGAGCCTGGAACCCTTTGAAAATGGCATGGGCAGACTGGTTGATGCTTTGGAGGCCAGCCCTGAGGGAAGCGCAGCCGCCGCCCAGGCCATCATGACTACGGACACCGTGATGAAGGAGGTGGCGGTATCCTTCACCCTGGGCGGAAAGCGTTGCGCTCTGGGCGGTATCGCCAAGGGCTCCGGCATGATCTGCCCCAACATGGCGACCATGCTCTGCTTTCTGACCACCGACGCAGCCATTGCGCAGGATGTGCTTCAACATGCCTTGTCCGGCGTGGTGCAGAATACTTTCAACATGCTTTCGGTGGATGGCGACACCTCCACCAACGACATGGTGAGCCTGTTGGCCAACGGCGCAGCGGGAAATCCCCAGATCACCGAAATCTCCGACCCCGGCTTTGCCGTTTTTGAGGCTGCCCTGGAGGCTGTGTGCGAAAAGCTCTGCCGGATGATGGCCAAAGACGGGGAGGGAGCCACAAAACTGATCACCTGTACCGTCTCCGAAGCTGCCACCCTGGAGATTGCCAGGGCCTGTGCCAAGAGCGTGATCAAGTCCCCGCTGGTGAAGGCCGCCCTGTTTGGGGCGGATGCCAACTGGGGCAGGGTGCTCTGCGCCTTGGGATACGCAGGGGTGCCTATTGACATCTCTAAAGTCGACCTGGACTTTGCCAGCCCAAAGGGTACCCTGGCCCTTTGCCGGGGCGGTGCTGGGATCCCATTTGAGGAGGAAACCGCCAAGGAGGTTTTGGGAGAGGACGAGATCGACATCCTGGTGCGGCTTGGCAGCGGTCAGGCTGCTGCCACTGCCTGGGGCTGCGATTTGACCTACGATTATGTCAGGATCAATGGGGATTATCGTACCTGAAGGGAAAGGAAGGAATCCCATGCTGTCCACCGATCAGCGGGCGGAGGTTCTCATCCAGGCCCTGCCCTATATTCAGAGATACAATGGCAAAATCGTGGTGATCAAGTATGGCGGCAACGCCATGGTTGATGAATGCCTGAAAAAGGCTGTGATGGGGGATCTGCTGCTGCTGACGCTTGTGGGGATGAAGGTGGTGCTGGTTCATGGGGGTGGTCCGGAAATCAACGAGCTTCTGAGCAAGCTGGGCAAGAAGAGCGAGTTCATCGACGGCCTGCGGGTGACCGACGAGGAGACCGCTGATGTCGTACAAATGGTGCTGGCGGGCAAGGTAGGGAAAAGCCTGGTGAGCTTGATCCAGGCGATGGGCGGCAAAGCCATCGGTCTGTGCGGCATGGACGGTCATATGCTGCAGGCGGAAAAGCTGGATGAGGTTCACGGCTTCGTGGGAGAGATTACCCAGGTGAATGTTCAGCCCATATTGGACGTGCTGGAGAAGGGCTACATCCCGGTGATCTCCACCGTGGCCTGCGACAAGGACGGCCATGCTTACAACATCAACGCGGACACCGCCGCCGCTCGTATTGCGGCAGAGCTGAAAGCAGAAAGCCTGATTTCCATGACCGACATCCGGGGAATTTTGCGGGACCCCAAGGATGATCATACGCTGATTTCCGAGATTCAGGTCAGCGAGGCACCGGCGCTCATGCGCCAGGGGATCATCTCCGGCGGCATGATTCCCAAGGTGGAGTGCTGCATCGAGGCCATTCGCCGGGGCGTGGATCGGGTATTTATTCTGGATGGCCGGGTACCTCACGCCATTTTGATAGAATGCCTCACGGACGAAGGCGTAGGCACCATGTTTCGGTAATGTCGGGAGGAGGGACGGAGGCATCCATGAGCGGAGAAGCGCTGCAAACCCTGGATCAACAGTACATCGCAAACACCTATGCCCGCTTTGACGTGGTTTTTGTTCGGGGCAAGGGCTGTTTCCTGTTTGATGATAAGGGTAAACGTTATATTGACATGGGGAGCGGTATCGCGGTTTCCGGCTTGGGCTATGGGGATAAGGCCTGGGCGAAGGCGGTGTGCGATCAGGCGAAAACCCTCTCCCATGCCTGCAACCTTTACTATACCCAGCCCCAGACGCAGTTAGCCCGGGTATTGTGTGAACGCACCGGAATGAAAAAGGTTTTTTTTGCCAATTCCGGCGCGGAGGCCAATGAATGCCTGATCAAGGCAGCCCGAAAATATGCAGCCAACCGCCACGGAGAAGACAAAAAGCCGGTGATCCTTACCCTGACGGGCAGCTTCCATGGCCGTACCCTGGCCACCTTGGCCGCTACCGGTCAAGAGAGCTTCCATCACGATTTTGGCCCCTTCCCGGAGGGCTTTGTCCACATTCCTCCCAATGATATCCCCGCGCTGGAAGCGGCACTATGGCGGGAGGACGTCTGCGCCCTGCTGCTGGAGACCATCCAGGGGGAGGGTGGTGTGGCTCCACTCACCGCTGAATATCTGCAGGCTGCCCGCAGCCTGACGGAGGAGAGAGACATCCTGTTGCTGCTGGACGAGGTGCAGACCGGCAATGGCCGCACAGGAATGCTGTACAGTTATCAGCATTTTGAGATACTGCCGGATGCCTTCTCCACAGCCAAGGGCCTGGCAGGGGGGCTGCCTATGGGGGCCTGCCTGCTGGGAGAGAAGCTGGAGGATACCCTTACGCCGGGCAGCCACGGCTCCACCTTTGGTGGCAACCCGGTATGTGCCGCCGGAGCGCTGGCGGTGCTGGAGCGCTTGACCCGGGAACTGCTTTTGGAGGTTCGGGCCAAAGGGGAGTATATCAGGCGGGAGTTGGAAACTGCCCCGGGAGTCCTGGGCGTTACCGGCCAGGGTTTGATGCTGGGGATTGAAATCCACAAGGACGCCAGGGAAGTGGTAAAAATGCTGCTAACAAGGGGAGTCGTTGCCCTCACTGCTAAAAACAGGCTGCGCCTGCTGCCCCCCCTGACCATCCCCTGGAAAGAGTTGAAACAAGCTGTAAACCAAATCAAGGAGGTTGTCGCCCCATGAGCGAGAATACGAAGCATTTGCTGAAGCTGGGAGATTGGCCCGCCCATCAGATCACTGCCGTGCTGAACCTGGCGGACCAGCTGAAATATGAACGCAAGCACGGCATCGACCATCCGCTGCTGAGAGGCAAGACCCTGGGCATGATCTTCCAGAAGGCCAGCACCCGAACACGGGTTAGCTTTGAAGTGGGCATGTGCCAATTGGGGGGCAACGCGCTGTTTCTCTCCAGCCGGGATTTGCAGATCGGCCGGGGGGAGCCTATTGAGGACACCGCAAGGGTGCTGTCCCGGTACCTGGACGGCATTATGATCCGTACCTTTGCCCAGCAGGAGGTGGAGGACCTGGCCCGGTATGGCTCTATCCCCATCATCAACGGTTTGACGGACTACGCCCATCCCTGTCAGGTGCTGGCGGACCTGATGACCATCCGGGAATACAAGGGCAGTTTTTCAGGCCTGAAGCTCTGCTTTGTGGGGGATGGCAACAACATGGCCAACTCCCTGATTGTGGGTTGTATCAAAATGGGTATGGAAGTAGCCGTTGCATGCCCATCCAATCACCGGCCTGATGCCGCCCTGATGGCCTGGGCAGCAGAAAACGGGGTGTTTACCTGTTCCCAGGATGTGAAGGCCTGCATCAAGGATGCGGATGTGGTCTATACGGACGTGTGGGCCAGTATGGGACAGGAGGAGGAAGCAGCCCTGCGCAGGCAGGAATTTAAAGCTTTCCAGGTGAATACTGAACTTATGGCTCTTGCCAAGCCTGCCGCCATGGTGCTCCACTGCCTGCCCGCCCACCGGGGGGAGGAGATCACCCAGGAGGTGCTGGAGGCCCATGCCAATGAAATCTTTGACCAGGCTGAGAACCGGCTTCATGCCCAGAAGGCCGTTTTGGTGAAGCTGATGAAGGCCTAGAAAGGACAGCCATGACCAACGAGATCCTAAGACAGCTTCACGAGCGCAAAAGCGTGCGGGTGTACGACCCGGACCGCCCGGTGACGGTGGAAGAAAAACGGCAGCTTCTGGAGGCGGCCCTTGCTGCCCCGACAGCAGGGTGTATGTGCCTGTATACGATTCTGGACATCACCGACCAGGAAATCAAGGACCGGCTGGCGGTACTCTGCGACCACCAGCCTTTTATCGCTACAGCCCCAGTCGTGCTGGTGTTTCTGGCGGACTGGCAGCGCTGGTATGACAGCTTTGTGGCCGCGGGGGTGGATGCGCCCCGAACCCCGGCGGAGGGCGATCTGTTTCTGGCTGCATCGGATGCGGTGATTGCCGCCCAGAACGTGGTGATGGCAGCCCAGTCCATGAACCTGGGCTCCTGCTACATTGGAGACGTGCTGGAAAATGGAGAGCAGATCGCAGAGTTGCTCAATATTCCTTCTTATGCCATGCCCGTGGCAATGCTCTGCATCGGCGCGCCCACCCAGCAGCAGAAGCTGCGGAAGAAGCCCGTTCGGTTTCCTTTGGAGGCCCTGGTGCATGAGAACGGCTACCACCGGGCCGGGCCTGAGGCCTTGGCTACCATGCACAGCGCCAGGGCAGACTCCGAAAAGAATGGCTTCCCGGAGGCCGTGCTGGCGATGGAAAGGCGCAAGTGGAGCAGCACCTTTATGGCGGAGATGAACCGGTCCGTTGCCGCCTGGATGAACAGATGGGTAAAAGGTGAGGTTCAAGGATAAATCCTCTGGAAGCGTCAGCCTGTCACAGCCTTCTGCTCTCGTCCAGCTTCTCCTGCTCCACTACCAAAAACTCCAACAGCCAAAGGTTGTGAACCAGAAGAGCCCCTGCCTGCTCCACTGCCTCCACAAAGGAGGGGGCGAAGGCAGGTAATCCCCCCCGCTCCGGCAGAGGACAAATGGCCCAGGAGCGGGGGTCGATTTCTGCATTGGCATGGGGGCGATCATCCGGCCCGTCAAAGGTAATGCGAAGCCGCAGGGGAAAGAGACGGCAGGACAGGGGACGGTGTTCCCTGGGGCAATGACCTTCGCAGACCAGCCGACGGCCGCCTTTCAGCACGGAATCATGGGGCAGCAGGCGAAAGGGAAAGCCGGGGATTGGTTTGCGGTAGAAATGTTCCTCAAAGGGGAAAAGCAGCATGCCATTCTCCCCGGTTTCGTCAGACTGGCAGCAGGCATGATTGCAGCGTTTGCCGCAATCTGAAACCAGGGGTGTCGGTGTAGCCAGCAGTTTTCTGGCGCTGTCCAGGGCTCGCAGGGCGGCGGGCCGGGCCAGCAGGGGCAATAAAAGACCCATGGATTCCCTTCCTTTTCATAAGCGCTTGTGTAACGGAATATCCTGCCCCAAAGGGGGCGTGGGGATGGGCAGCTTTCTGCGGCATACCTGGGATTTGGTCGTAAAAGGGGCAATGCTGGCCGGCGGGTTTTTACGGGGTATGTTCGCCGGGGACAACAAAGCCATTGTGCTGCTGCTGGCCCTGATGATCGCGGATTACCTCAGCGGCCTGGTGGCCGCTTTCCTGAGAAAGAGTCGAAAGAGCGTCGCCGGAGGGCTGTCCAGCACCGCGGGGGCCAAGGGTTTGCTGAAAAAGGGTTTGATGCTGCTGGTTGTTTTACTGGCATATGCCCTGGATGACTTCATCGGACAGGGAAACGCCATGTTCCAAAGCGCGGTAACCTGGTTCTACATCAGCAATGAGATCCTGTCTCTACTGGAAAACCTGGCCATCGCCGGGGTACCCATACCCCGTAAACTACGTTCCGCCCTGGAGCGGCTATCCCAGGAGGAGCAGGAGGAAACCACGGAAAAGCTGAACATGGGTCCACCTGCGGAGAGGACGGAGGAGGTCCATGGGGAGGATGTCTCTGGGGAAGAGAAACCCCCCGCGGAGGTTGAACAGGGATCCCCGCCACCCGTTGGGCAGCTTGCTGATCAGCCGGAGAAAGCAGGCCCTGTCAAGCAGAAGCAAACAGAACATTGGCGGTCCAAGGAAAACGGTTAATGGCAGGGCCTTATTCCACCAGCCGCAAGGCGGGCACTGCGTTCAAGCTCAAATTTGCGCCCTGGCCTTTCAATAGCCGGTAATAGGCCGCGCTGCCGATCATGGCGGCGTTGTCCGTACAAAGCCAAAGCTTGGGCAAGCACAGCGAAAAGCCGTGCTTTTTGGATAGCTCCATCATTTGTGACCGCAGGCGGCGGTTTGCGGAGACACCACCTGCCAGACATAGGGTGTTCAGGCCGCTTTCCCGCACTGCCAGCAGTGCCTTTTCGCAGAGGCTGTCCACAACAGCCTTTTCAAAGGAGGCCGCCAGATCCGCCTTGGGCAGGGGTTCCCCCTTCTGCTGGAGCTTGTGACAGGCGTTCACAAAGGCGGTTTTCAAACCGGAGAAACTGTAATTATACCGGCCTTCGGGGGCGGGGTGGGGGAGCTTCAGGTACCGGTCATCCCCGCCTTCCGCCAGCTTGCTTAGGGCAGGCCCGCCTGGATAGCTGAGGCCCAGCACCCGGGCTGCCTTGTCGAAGGCCTCTCCGGCTGCGTCGTCCACGGTTTGACCCAGAAGGGTATAGGAGGCATAATCCTCCACCCGAACCAGATGGCTGTGGCCGCCGCTGACCACCAGGCACACAAAAGGTGGTTGGAGTTCGGGGGTGGAAAGGTAGTTTGCGCTCACATGGCCTTCAATATGGTTCACCGGGATCAGGGGCAGGCGGGTGGTGTAGCTAAGGCCCTTCATACAGCTTACCCCGGTAAGCAGCGCGCCTACCAAACCAGGGCCATAGGTGACCGCCAGGGCGTCCAGTTCACCCAGGCGCAGGTTCGCCTCCCGGAGCGCCTGGTCTATGACCCGATCACAGGCGTCCACATGAGCGCGGCTTGCGATCTCCGGCACCACGCCTCCATAAAGCGCATGGATGTCCACCTGAGAAAAGATAACGCTGGAAAGCACCCTTCGTCCGTCCTCCACCACGGCAGCTGCCGTTTCATCACAGCTGCTTTCCAGGGCCAGGATACGGATGGGCTCTGTGTTTGGTTGAAAATTGGAAGCCCTTTCTTGCAAGGCTTCCAACTTGGCTTTCATTTCGTTCGGAGTATTCATGAGGCTCCTTTACTTGCTGTCGCGGGGTTTATGAGGCGGGCTGCCCTCTTTGTGAGACGCATAGGCTTTCATTCCCCAGATCAGCGGCGCAATCAGCAACAACGCTGATATGATGCCAAAGGCCGTAAACACGGGCTCGGCATACCCGGCAAAGAGTTGGAGGGGAAACAGCTGCATAATGGGTTCGGCCGCGCTGAAGATCCCGTCGGGGATGATGACCTTGTGCAGCAGGTGCCACATACCCTGGAAATCCAAAACACTCCACACACCCATCCCGGCGATAAATACCAGGAGAATCAGTGCGCCGGTATAGTAACCTTTCAGAGAGAAGCAGACTTTCCTGCCTCTCTTGACGCCAAGAAGAACCCAGGGCAATGCCAGCAGAACGATCATCCGCCCCATAAACAACAGGGTGTCGGCAGGGGCAAACCAGTATCTGACATTTGCCATGTGGGCCATAAAGGCTTCAGGGATGGGGAGAATGGACTCCCCCACCACTTGAGATATGTCCCATTCGTCGGAATTTCCTTGCAGATAGGACAGAGTGCGCAGGGCAAAGGTTTCGGCGCTGTCTTCATCCAAACCTACTGCTGCTAGGTCCACATTTTGCCGGACACCCTCAGTCAGCAGGTCGATGCTGGATGCGTTTGTGTACACCGCCGTAGCCAGGGCCAGGGTCATCAGATAAAGGCCAGCGATCAGGCTGCTCCAGAAGGCGGTCCGCTTTTTCCGGGGATGTTCCACGCTGGGCGGCATGGTGGACTCCACCTTGTCTTCCGCCATCAAAGCGCCTCCTTCCCGATGCCTTCACCATGCCTGTTTACTGCATTTTCAGATACGCGGTGATAAAGCCGTCCAGGTTGCCGTCCATCACTTCGTCCACATTGCCCATTTCAAAGCCTGTGCGGTGGTCCTTCACCATGGTGTAGGGCTGGAATACATAGCTGCGGATCTGGCTGCCCCACTCGATCTTCTTCATCTCACCCTTGATGTCGGCCATCTGCTCCTCCTTTTCCCGCTCGCGCAGTTCCAGGAGGCGGCTCTTTAGGATGCGAAGGCACATTTCCCGGTTCTGGACCTGACTTCGCTCATTCTGGCATTGGGCTACGATGCCCGTGGGGATGTGGGTCATGCGCACGGCGCTGTCTGTGCGGTTGACGTGCTGCCCTCCCGCGCCTCCGGCCCGGTAGGTGTCGATGCGCACTTCCTCCATGTTCACCTCAAACTCCCCGTCGTCCTCCATGATGGGGGACACGTCCAAAGAACTGAAGGAGGTATGGCGGCGGGCGTTGCTGTCAAAGGGGGAGATGCGTACCAGCCGGTGTACTCCCTTCTCGCTGCGCAAAAAGCCGTAGGCATGGTCCCCTTCCACCTGGAAAGTGGCGCTTTTCACCCCGGCTTCGTCACCATCCAGAAAATCCAGCAGGGTGACCTTGTAGCCATGGCGCTCGCAATAGCGCGTATACATCCGGTAAAGCATGCCCGTCCAGTCCTGGGCCTCGGTACCGCCTGCCCCCGCGTGGAGGCTGAGCACCGCATTGCAGTCGTCATACTGGCCCCGCATCAGGGTTTCCAGCTCCAGTTCCTCGGCAGCTGCTGTCAGGGAGGTCAGCTCTGCCTCGCACTCCGCAGCGATGTCCGGGTCCTCATCCTCTGCCAGAAGGGACAGCATCGCTTCTACGTCGTCGGCCCTGGCATGCAGCTTTGTGACGTGATCAATTTTGCCCTCCAGAGAGGATACCCGTCGATTCACCGTGGTGGAACGCTCCAGGTTCGTCCAGAACTCCGGCGCGTTCATTTCTTCCTTTAACTCAGCCAGCTCTTCCTTCATGCGGCCCAAGTTAAAGTGCATCCCCTGCCTTTATGATGGTTTCCCGGAGACGTTGGAGGTCCTGCCGAAAACGGTCCTGGTCGATCATCCAAATCACTTCTTTTCACTGTTTCGTTAACCGTAGAGGAGTCTGTTACTTTCCGGCCCCACAGCAATGTTTGTACTTCTTGCCGCTGCCGCAGGGGCAGGGCTGGTTTCGGCCTGCCGCCCCCGGTTGGGATTTGTTGGTGGGTGCGCCACCCTTCTTGGCCTGGCCGTTGTCATCGGCCCTCTGAAGTCCGGCCTGGGTTTTTTCAATGTTCACGGCCTGGCGGCGCTCAGGTACGCGCTCCACATGGCTCTGGTAAAGCCTGCGAACCGTTTCCTCCCGGATGAAATGCACCATGTCGTTGAACATATCGTAGCTTTCCATCCGGTATTCCTGCACGGGATCCCGTTGGCCGTAGGCTCTCAGCCCGATGCCGTCCCGCAGGTTGTCCATGTCGTCGATGTGGTTCATCCAGTGATGGTCAATGGCGTTGAGCAGGATAACCCGCTCAAACTCCCGCATATCCACTCCGATGCCGGCAAGCAGTTTCTCCCGCTCCTGGTAAAAGGCTTCCGCCTTGGCGTAGAGTGTTGGCAGAAACTCGCCTGGTTCCTCAATCCCTTGGATATCCTTCGCATGCCCGGCAATGGTTCCCTTGGGCAGGCAGAGGGTCTCCAGGTACTCGGCAGCGGCGGCCAGGTCCCAATCGGTGCTGTCCTCCCCGGTGAAGTTGCGCTCCGCACAGGAGTCGATGAGGCTGCGCACCATGGTCATAATGTTGTCGCGCACATCCTGGCCGGTGAGGATTTCCCTGCGCTGGCCGTAGATCAGTTCCCGCTGCTTGTTCATCACATCGTCAAACTGCAGCACCGACTTGCGGATGTCGTAGTTGCGGCCTTCGATGCGCTTTTGGGCAGCCTCAATCTGCTTGGTAAGCATCCCGGCCTCCAGGGGCTGATCCTCGGTGAGCCCCAGACGCTCGATGAGGGGCGCGATGCGTTCGCTACCAAAGAGGCGCATCACGTCGTCCTCCAGGGAGATGAAGAACTGGGTGCTGCCAGGGTCTCCCTGGCGGCCGGCCCGGCCCCGCAACTGGTTGTCGATCCGACGGCTCTCGTGGCGCTCGGTGCCGATGATGTGCAGCCCGCCTACGGCCATCACCCGCTCATGCTCGGCGTCGGTTTCCTTTTTGAACTGGTTGTACAGGTCGTTGTAAACCTTGCGGGCATCCAGCACCGAGGGCTCCACATCCTCACTATGGCCGGTGGCTGCCTCGATGAGATCCGGATCAAAGCCCTGCTGGCGCATGGCCCGGCGAGCCAGGAAATCCGGATTGCCGCCCAGGAGGATGTCTGTTCCGCGGCCCGCCATGTTGGTGGCAATGGTCACAGCCCCCAAGTGGCCTGCCTGGGCTACGATTTCCGCTTCCTTCTGGTGGTTTTTCGCGTTAAGCACCTCGTGGGGGATCCCTCGCAGGGAGAGGAGGTGACTGAGCATCTCGCTGGTTTCTACGTTGACCGTGCCCACCAGAAGGGGCTGGCCGGTTTTATGCCGTGTGACAATTTCCTCCACCACGGCATTGAACTTACCCTTACGGCCCTTGTAGACCACGTCGTTCAGGTCCGAACGGATCATGGGCTTGTTGGTGGGGATCTGCACCACGTCCAGGTTGTAGATGCCCTGGAACTCGTCCTCCTCGGTTTTCGCCGTGCCGGTCATGCCGCTGATTTTTTTGTACATCCGAAAGTAATTCTGGAAGGTGATGGTGGCCAGGGTCTTGCTCTCCCGCTCCACCTTAACCTTTTCCTTGGCCTCAATGGCCTGGTGCAGCCCGTCGCTGTAGCGGCGGCCCACCATCAGGCGGCCTGTGAACTCGTCTACGATGACGACCTCGCCGTTTTGCACCACATAGTCCACATCCCGCTTCATGAGGGCATGGGCCTTTAAGGCCTGGAGAATGTGATGGTATAGTTCGTTGTTCTCCACATCGGCGATGTTATCTACTTTGAAGAAGCTCTGGGCTTTGCTGACTCCGCTCTCTGTGAGGGTGACCGCTTTTTCCTTCTCAGCGACGGTATAGTCTGCGTCGCCTCCCCGCAGGCGGGAGACAAACTGGTCGGCCTTTTCATACAGATCCGTGGACTTCTCGCCCTGGCCGGAGATGATCAGGGGGGTGCGGGCCTCGTCGATGAGGATGCTGTCCACCTCGTCCACAATGGCGTATACGTGGCCCCGTTGCACCATGTCCTTGCCGTAGATCACCATGTTGTCCCGCAGGTAGTCAAAGCCCATCTCGTTGTTGGTGCCGTAGGTGATGTCACACCCATAGGCAGCCCGGCGCTGGGCATTGTCCATGTCGTGGATGATGAGGCCTACGCTGAGGCCCATAAATTTGTAAATCTTGCCCATCCACTCGCTGTCGCGTTTGGCCAGGTAGTCATTTACCGTTACAATGTGGACGCCCTCTCCCGTCAAGGCATTCAGGTAGGCGGGCAGGGTGGCCACCAGGGTTTTGCCCTCGCCTGTTTTCATCTCGGCAATACGGCCCTGATGCAAGCAGATGCCGCCCAAAATCTGCACCGGATAGGGGCGCAGGCCCACCGCCCGGTCGGCGGCCTCCCGACAGGCAGCAAAGGCGTCCGGCAGGATGTCATCCAGCGTTTCCCCATCAGCCAGCCGCTTTTTCAAAGCCGGGGTCATGGCACGAAGCTCGGCATCGGAAAGGGCTCGATAGTCAGCTTCCTTTGCAAGCACCTGGTCTGCCAGCTTTTGAAGCCGCTTGACCTCAACCTCATTGCTCTGTCCAAAGAGCCTCTTTACAAAGTCCATCATTGCCAATGCGGTCGTCTCCTTACCCTATGGATTGCCCCATGGGAAATGCCTCATGGGCGGCAAACACCACTTTGCATTATAACACGGAAGGGGAAAAGTACGCAAGGCAGGGAAAAAGGGGAGTGCAGGCAATCCTGTTCCGGTTTTTTACTGACAGTTGCCCGGCTTTTTGGTATACTGCTATTACAGATGTTTGACCTGCACTACTGTACGTCTTTGCTCCAACGGGTGCACAAATGAAACATGAAATGAACTGGAGTATTGAACTTCACTATTATTCCAAACGATTGAATCAAATGCTGTATGCTCTTGCGGTATCCTGTACAGCCGTTTCTGTCGTGAAATTGGAAAGATGGACAGCCACGCCGGGTAGCGTGTGCTGAGAATCGGCTTTCCCAACGTTTTCACGCTGGGGGAAGCCTGTGATGCGATGCGATCCTTCGGAGTGGGAGGTGCTGGCCATTGGGTGCGACCCCGTCTCAGCGGAGGTTGCTCAGACGTGGAACCCATCTGTTATGAGGGCTCCACCCGCCGCTATGAAACCAAGTAAGGGATTGTCATGATTCAACGGAAAGGAGAATGAAACATGGAATATGACCGGGAATACTTTCGAGGGAAAACCGCTACGGTAACAGGCGCAGCCTCGGGTATCGGGCTTGCGCTGGCGGAGGAGTTGCTGGAAAGCAACGCCGTGAAGGTTGTAATGGCGGACATCAATCGCGGCAGCCTGAGCGAGCACGAGAAAAGACTAAAGGCGCAATATGGGGATCGGGTGAAGGGGATCGTCTGCCGTACCAGTCGCGCTATTCGGCCACCAAGGCTGCGCTGAATGCGCTTTCCCTTTCCTTGCGATATGAGTATTGGGACGAACACATTAAAATTTCCTCTGCCACGCCGGGAACCACGGCAGCCGCTATCTTTGGAGATGTGAAACCGCCCCGGAGCGCTCAGACCCCCTTCCAGTCCGTCAGCCGCATTCTAAATGGTGTGGTGCACAACGACAGGGTCATTCTGGGTGATGACCCGGACGCGGATGGGGCCAAGGATTGCTTTGATCCAAATGTTCAGGAGGGAAAGGACCAATACTTCCTGAACGTGGCGCGCCAGCGCAGGGAAGGAACAATTGTCTTTTAGCCATTGGCCGGGGGAGTTTCCTCAGCCAAATCCAATCAGGACGCATCCATTACGAAAGAGGGGTTAGTATGTCCAGCTATCATTATGAAGAGGAACTTGGACAAATCGTGGGGCGGGGAGCCCAGGCGACCGTGTATGCAAAGGGAGAGTATGCAGTTAAGCTGTACCGGGAGGGATACCCCAAGGGGAATGTTTTTTCCGAAGCATACATCATGGCGAATCTGGAGCGGGAGAACTTCCCCAGCCCGAAGGTATACGAAGTTTTACTGGTCAATGGACAGTATGGAATCCGGATGGACCTGGTCAAAGGGGAAACGATGGCAGGGACATTGGGAGATCCCGCCACAAGGGAAGAGACTCTTAAGAGGCTGGTGGAACTGCAGTGCCGTTTACAAAGGCATGGGGATGTGGAGTGGGCTCCGGATCTGAAGATGCGCCTGCGCATGGATCTGATGCGCAACAGCAGGCTCAGCGAAGGAGGAAGGCAGAAACTGCTGGAGGAGCTTGAGAGGCTGCCGGAAGGCCGGGCGCTGTGCCACTGTGATTTTCATGCGGGAAATGTTTTTTTCGATGGAATGAAGTATACGATCATCGACCTGCTGCAGATCAGCAGGGGAGACCCGGCAGCGGACGCTGCCTGTTCCTATCTGTCTTATCGCTTTATGGATGAAAACCTTGCGGAGAATTACCTGGATCTGTATTGCCAGACATCTGGGATCCATCGAAAAGATGTTTTGCAATGGCTTGCGGTCTATGCGGGAACATTGCTTGGACAAGTTCCTGAGAAATATTTGTCAATTCTGGAAGGATTTGTCGGAATGGGGGAAGAAAATGATGCATTATGGAAGGTGAGACAATGAAAAGGACAGGCCTTCCCTATATCAATAATGCGAAGGCGGTGTTGTTAACAGCCTCGGTCAACTTGGCGATCGTGTTTTTACTCTACTGGCCTGATGGCATTTCCTACCGGGGTGTGCTTTGGGATTCGCTGATTTGTGCGGCCATTACGACAGCCATTGATCTTTGGGTTGTGTTTGTTCAACTGCTGAAATTGCGCTGGGGAGGACAGATACCCACGCAGGTGCCTGTAAGTCCCTTTATGCAAAGGCTGCCGAGCAATCCGTTTTTACTGGGCGTTCTTTTCACCACTGTTTTCGGAATGCTGGCGGTGGGTGCAAATGCGGCCATCCTGTGGTTTTTTGAAAGGCAGCACTTGGCTTTTGTACCATGGCTGGCATACAAACTTGTGTATTCCACCATCCTGAGTGTCATTATCACTGAGTATTGCGTATTCCGTTACGTACAGCCGGATTGGGTGGATGCAAGGGTCGCGAGTTCAGGATCGCAGATTGTGCTTAAGCCCGTTCGCAATCCACTCCCTAAGGTAAGTCTTTTGAAGGAGGTGTACGCAAGCGTCACCGGAAACCTTGCGACAAACATGATCGCCGGTTTGGCCTTTGGCGGGGTCGCGATTGCATCTGACGGTTCGGTTTTCATCACTCCCACCACGGTGGAGGGTGTTCCGATTTCCGGGCTTATTTTTGGGTTGATCGTGGGTGTTTTGGTGACAAGAAGTGTTTTGCAGGAAATCCGCAGGCAAATCCCTGTGGCGGATCTACCGGATTCGCAGCCCCTGACCCTGGACAAGCGGTTTACCTGGATGCCCAAGGGAAATGTCACACTTACACTGTTCGTGTGCGTATGCATGATGGTTTTCTCTTCCGTGGCACTGTGGGCTTTGATGAAGCTTTTTGATCTGCCGGTGATGAATGTCTATCAATACGCGGTTTTTATCACTGTTTACGCCAGCATCGTCAGCAAACTCCTATCCTATGTGTTAGTGCGGCGCTGCACCCAGCCGGATTATTTACGGTATATGCAAAAAAGGGGCAAAGGTCAGTCTGTGGATTGTTCACCGGTATGAGAGCGCATGCTGTGGCATTCTGGTGGCAGTGGTGAAAAGCGATGATGATAACATGGAGGTGACATATGACATAATGGAGGAAACGGACCTTACGGCACGGCTGCAGATGAACCCCACAACCGGGTATCACTGGACGTTTTATTTTCCAGAATGCCCGCGAAAGGGAAGAGAGAGATGCCTGTGGTGACGTATGTGTTCCGTATATGGATTGCTGAAGCAGGCATATTGTCTGTGAAGGGCATTGAATGGGGCCTACCGTATGATTCCTATCACCTGTTGAATGAAAAACAAGAGGAGGAGCATTATGAACAAAAGGCTTATCTCACTGGCGCTGGCCACGTTGCTGATCTTGGCGTCCATCCCGGTCGCCGCCCTGGGCAGTCTGGGGGAAACCTGGCATGCCTATGTGTATACCAGCAATGGCAAGGGCCTCAACCTGCGCCAAACCCCCAGTACCGATCTGAAACCCATAGCCACCATCCCCTATGGGGCCAAGGTAACTCTGCACGATTACATCAACAAGACTTGGGTGGAAGTGGAGTACGGTCAGTACCGCGGCTATGTGATGGGGCGCTACCTCACCTATGACAAGCCCGGCCCTAAGCCCACCACGAAGCCTGCACCCAACCCTACCCCCAAGCCCAGCCCGGATTACCAGACCTCGCTCAAGCAAATATTCTCGGGCTTTACCTTTACCCACTATGAGGTGCAGGTGCGCCCCAGCACATCCGGTGGTTTTGTGCACATGCGCTGGGCACCCACCAAGGCCTCCGATCCGATCCGGGATTATCATCAGAATGATGTTCTCACCGTAATCGCCCAAAACAAAACCTGGGCGCAGGTTGTGGATCCCAATACGGGCATCACGGGCTTTATGATGCGCGCCTTCCTCACGGAAATTGGGGTGGGCGGAGCAAATTCCGGTGATGGCAGCGGGTCCTAAAGTGCATGTCCCAACCGCAGAGTATGGATTATGAAAGGGGAACAAAGCAATGCTTCAAAAGATTCTTTCGCTTTTGATCGCGCTTACGCTGCTGTTTAGCGCCACCGCCCTCGCGGCCACCGAAAAGTATACCCTGGAGGAAGACTTTCAGCAATTCGATGTGGAGGTAGAAATCCCGGAGGGAGCCCAGTACAAGCAAAATCCCAAAGATGGCTGGCTTTCCTTGGAGATTTGGTTTGAGGATCCCGCCAAACCCTCCTTTGACCTCAACATATCCTTCTCCGAGGAAGTGGAAGGTGGCTTCTTGGCGGACTTTTCCCAGGAAGATAAAGACCACCTGGTGGCCCTGATCAGCGAGGATTTCTCCGTGCCCGTCCATGAGTTTTTTGAAACCCCTTCGGGAAATACCGTCCTGTTGACCAGAGAAACGGACACTGAGGCGGGGGATTACGCGCTGATGGTGACCGTTTACAAGGGCTTCTTCTTCTCCCTCTATTGCAGTCATCAGGATTACTCCCCCCTTGCGGAGGAGGACCTTGCGTTGATGCATCAGATTATCGAGGGCACCTGGATTACCGATACGGAGAAGTAAGCACAGGTAGATTGATCGCGTTTTGGGGCTGCGGTACCGGGCAAAGGTACGGCAGCCCCGTTTCTATGGCAAAGCAGCGGAATAACAAGGATTTTCTCCCCCATAAGTCGAAAAGAGCAGGGAAAGCACCCGAATGAATCATTTTGCCATACATTCTTTGAATACGGAAACGGAGGAAACGCCATGAAGAACATCATTCGCTGGGGCGTGTTGGGTTGCGCCCGCATTGCATTGCGCCAGGTGATCCCCGCCATGCTGGAGGCAGAGAACGCTCAGCCCTATGCCATTGCATCCAGAGACCTTGCCAGGGCTCAGCAGGCCGCTGCGGAGTTCGGCTTTGAAAAGGCCTATGGGGATTACGAATCCCTGCTGAATGACTCCCAGGTGGACGCGGTGTATATCCCGCTGCCCAACGGGCTTCATAAGGAATGGACCATCAAGGCCGCGCGGGCAGGGAAACATGTGCTGTGCGAAAAGCCCATGGCCTTGACTGCAGAGGATTGCCTGGAGATGGACAGGGAGTGCCGGGAGAATGGGGTGAAGCTGATGGAGGCCTTTATGTACCGCTTCACCCTGCGGATGCAAAAGCTGCAGGAACTGCTGGATGCAGGAACCATTGGCCAGGTGCGTCACATTCACGCCAACTTCAGCTTTGTCATGACCCCGGACCATGATCCCCGTCTGGATCCGGCCATGGGTGGAGGCAGTCTCTGGGATGTAGGATGCTACCCCCTCAACCTCATTGGCCTGCTGATGGGGGAGGAACCGGTATCCTTTCGGGGGGAACGCAGGGATGAAAGCGGCGTAGACGTGGCCATGAGCGTGGCACTGAAATACCAAAACGGGGCCATCTGCACCGCCAACTGCGGCTTTGACGCGTTCAGCGGCCAAATGGCCGAGATTTGCGGCACGGAAGGCAGCCTGATCGTCAGGGACGTGTTCCTGGATTCGGACGCCCCCATGGTGCTGGTGAAGAGGGACGGGGTCACAACCATTCCCGTGACTGCATGCAAGCGGTATGTGCTGGAACTGGAGGCCTTTGGCAAGGCCATTCTGGAGAATGAAGAGCCCCCGCTGAGCATCCGGGAAACCGCTCGCAACTGCGGCCTGATCGCCAGGATTTTGAAAGAGACGCAAGCGTAATCCACAAGAAGGAGCTGAATCCATGACCACAACCCCTGAAAAAAGCTGGGTAAGGCAGGCAGCCCTGTTTCTGATCAGTCAGACGGTGACCCTTTTTGGCTCCTCCATTGTGCAATTCGCCATTTCCTGGTACATCACCCTGACTACGCAAAGCGGTGTGATGATAGCCATCTCCACATTGGCGGGCTTTCTCCCCCAGGCATTGATTTCCCTTTTTGCCGGGGTATGGGCCGACCGCTATGATCGCAAACGGATCATCATTGCGGCGGATGCTGTCATCGCCGCCTGCACGGCGGTGTTGGCGCTGCTGTTCTTCCTGGGGTATCAGGAACTGTGGCTGCTGTTTGTGATCTCCGCCGTCCGCTCCGTGGGGTCTGGGGTTCAGATTCCCGCCGTCAGCGCCTTTCTGCCGGAGATCGTGCCTCAGGAAAAGCTGATGCGGGTAAACGGAATCAACTCCACCATTCAAAGCGTGATGTTTTTACTCTCCCCGGCGGTGGCCGGCTGGCTGTACGGAGGTCTGGGCATAACCCCGGTATTCCTGGTGGACGTGATTACGGCGGTAGTCGGCATTGGCGTGTTTCTTCGGGTGTCGGCCCCGCCAAGGGAATTGTCCCAAATCCAGCCCGGTCCTCTGCTGGGGGACATGAAAAGCGGTTTCCGCTATATGACCCGTACCCCCTGGCTGTGGCAGATGATGCTGTATTACCTGTTGGTGGGATTGATGCTGAGTCCGTCGGTCATTCTTACACCGCTTATGGTAGCACGCAGCTTTGGCCCGGAACCCTGGCGCCTGGTAACCCATGAGGTCGTCTTCTCTGTGGGAAGCATCCTGGGGGGCGTAGCGGTGAGCCTGTGGGGCGGTTTTCGAAACAAGACCCTTACCCTGATCGCGGCGTCCAGCTTCTTTGGTCTGGTTACGGTATTGATGGGCTTCTCCAGAGACTTCCTCTTTTATCTGATCACCATGTTTCCCCTGGGGCTTGTTGTACCTTTCATCCATACCGCCAGCACCACCGTGATGCAGACACGCACAGACCCTGAGATGATAGGCCGAGTCTTTGGCGTGAGCGGCATCATTGGTTCCGCGGCCATGCCCCTGTCCATGGTGTGGTATGGGCCTCTGGCAGACCGCATCAGTGTGGAGCTCTTGCTCATCATAACCGGAGTCGGCATGGTGCTGATCGGATTGCTGGCCTTGAAAGGCCGTGCCATGAGGGAGGCGGGAGAGCCCCTGCCCCAGGAGGCGCAAAGCAACGCCGGGGATGCTGCCGGACAGGCGTAAGGGAGCCATTTCCTTTCCCGCATTGACAGAAAAGCCCCAATTCACTATAATGAACAGGCATTTTTCCAGACCATTGACATCATAAAGGAGTTTCGTGCATGAAATCTCTCCACTCCTCCCAACTTCGCTCCCTGTTTCTCAAGTTTTTCCAGGATCACGGCCACGCGGTGATTTCCAGCGCCTCCATCATTCCGGAAAACGATCCCACGGTGCTGTTTACCACAGCGGGGATGCATCCCCTGGTGCCCTACCTGATGGGAGCCAAGCACCCGGCCGGGAATCGGCTGTGCGATGTACAAAAGTGCGTGCGCACGGGAGATATCGACGATGTGGGTGATTTCAGCCACCTGACCTTTTTTGAGATGCTGGGCAACTGGTCCCTGGGGGATTACTTCAAGGAGCAAATGATCCCCTGGAGCTGGGAGTTTTTAACAAGCCCCGAGTATCTGGGACTGCCCAAGGAGCGGCTGGCTTTCTCCGTGTTTGCCGGGGATGATGACTGCCCCAGAGACGAGGAGAGCGCCAGGCTGTGGCGGTCGATGGGGGTGCCTGAGGAGCGGGTGTTCTACCTGCCCAAGGAGAACAACTGGTGGGGCCCTGCCGGGCTCACCGGTCCCTGCGGCCCGGACACGGAGATGTTCATCATCACCGATAAGGAGCCGTGCGGCCCGGATTGCTCGCCTGCCTGTTCCTGCGGCCGTTATCTGGAGATCTGGAACGACGTGTTCATGCAGTACAACAAGCAGGCCGACGGGAGCTTCGCCCCCCTGGCTCAGAAAAATGTGGACACAGGGATGGGCCTGGAGCGTACCATCTGTGTGCTCAATGGCAAGAAAAGCGTTTATGATACCGACCTCTTTGAGGGGATTCTGGGAAAGATCGCGGAGCTGTCCGGCAAGAGATATGGCAGCGATGAAGAAACCACCCGGGCCTTCCGCATCGTGGCGGATCATATCCGCACCGCCACCTTTATTCTGGGAGACGACCGGGGCGTGGCTCCCAGCAATGTGGACCAGGGCTATGTTCTCCGCCGCCTGATCCGCCGGGCCGTGCGCTACGGTATGGGACTGGGGTTGCCCGAGGGCTTTACCGGGGAGATCGCCCAGGTGATTATCGAGCAGTACCGGGAGCCTTACCCGGAGCTGGAGCGCAACCGGCACTTTGTGCTGGAGCAGCTGGCTTTGGAGGAGACCCGATTTGCCAAGACCCTGAAGCAGGGCACCAGGGAGTTTGAGAAGCTGGTTGCCCGGGTACAGAACGAGACCATTGACGGAGAAAGCGCTTTCCACCTGTATGACACCTACGGCTTCCCGGTGGAAATGACCCTGGAACTGGCCAAGGAGAAGGGATTGGCCGTTGATCTGGAAGGTTTCCAGGAGCGGTTCAGGCAACACCAGGCCACCTCCCAGGCTGGGGCCGAGCAGCGGTTTAAGGGCGGCCTTGCGGATCACAGCGATGAGACCGCGCGCCTCCATACCGCAACTCACCTGTTGCATGCCGCTCTGCGCAAGGTGCTGGGTCCCGAGGTGGCTCAGAAGGGATCCAACATCACTGCCGAGCGCCTGCGTTTTGACTTTTCCTTTGGCCGGAAAATGACCCCGGAGGAAATCACAGCGGTGGAACAGCTGGTCAATGAGGCCATACAGGCCAAATATCCCATCACCTGCGAGGAGATGACCGTGGCGGATGCCAAGGAGCATGGAGCCATCGGCCTGTTTGAAAGCAGGTACGGCGAGTTGGTAAAGGTTTATTCCATGGGTCCCTTCAGCAAGGAGATCTGCGGTGGTCCCCACGCCGGGAATACCGGAGATCTCGGCCGATTCAAGATTCAGAAGGAAGAAAGTTCCTCCGCCGGGGTCAGAAGGATCAAGGCGGTCATCCAGAGCTAAAGGACGCGGCGGAGCCGGAGACGCCGCCGGTAACCAGGCAGGAGGGCTTGTCTGGCAATCAAAAACCTCTGCGAAGCACATCGCATGTTTGTTACGGAGGGAAAAAACCCAGGGGCTTGCGGCAACGCATGCCCGGGTTTCCGCCGGGCAAGGATGCGATGTTTTTCATCCCTCCGTTTCCTTACCCGCATAGAAAGGAGTTTGTATGGATTCTTCGGTTTTTTCCCTTGAGCAGGCCCACTTTTCTTCTACCCTTCAGACTGTAACGGAGGAACGGCGCAAAGCAGAGGTGGAGTTGGGCATCACAGACGGAAATGACAGGTTCATCCAGGTAATTGATGACGGAAGCGATGACGCGGTGGTTCAGCAGTTTGTGCTGCGCATGAAGCTGCGGAGTCTGCATCAGTTGCGGCTGTCGGAAAGGCAGCCCTATTTTGCCCGGCTGGATTTTACCCCGGATAGTGACATGCCCTATGAAGGGGGCATGAAGGCGGGGAAAACATCGGCGGTGTATGTGGGACGCTGGGGCGTGATCAAGACACCGGAATACAAGGTCTGCGTGGCAGACTGGCGCAGCCCGGTGGCGAACCTGTACTATTCCGGGCAGATTGGGCGGGTGAGCTATGACGCACCGGACGGTAAGGTGGAAGGGGATCTGTCTCTGAAGCGGATGTTTACCGTGGAGGAGGGAAAGCTGCTGGGCATGCAGGACACAGGGCTTGTGGGGCAGGAGCGGTTCCTGACGGAAGCCCTGTCCCAGGTGACCACAGCCAGACTGCGTGAGGTGGTCACCACCATCCAGGCAGAGCAAAACACCGTGATTCGCCACGATCCCTTCTCCCCGCTGTGCGTGCAGGGTGTGGCGGGCAGCGGCAAGACCACCATCGCCCTGCACCGCATCGCCTGGATGCTGTACAGGCTGCAAAAGACCGTGGCACCTCACCAGATGATGATTCTGGCCCCCAACCCGCTGTTTCTGAATTACATCAGCCGGGTCTTGCCGGATCTGGGGGTGGAGCAGGTTCGTCAGACTACCTTTGCTCAGCTGTGCGAAAAGCTGCTGGGGAAGCGCATGCCAAAGCTGGAGCTGGGGGCCAGACTTGAGGAAAGGCTGTGCATGAGCAAGCATGAGCGGGATGCGCTGGATGCGGTGCTGAGGCGCAAGGGAGCCCTGGCCTTGGGAAATGCTTTGGACGGCTTTCTGGAGCGGTTTGAAAGGAAGGTAATCCCCGTTTGGAGTGTCGGCTTCGGTGGCCGCATCCTGCTGGATACCCAGGAGATGGAAGACCTGTTCCTGCGGCAATTCCGCCATTATCCTTTGCGCGTGCGGGTAGACGAGGTCCGCAAGGTGGTGAAGAAACGGCTGAAGCAGGCCCTGGAGCAGTTGGAGGATAGCCTGCGCAAGGCCACAGATCAGCGGCTGGAGGCGCTGCTGCGGTCCCTGCCTGACGGAGAGGAGCGTCAGGAGAAGGCGCGGCGGCTGCTTCTCAGCCGCCAGGAGCGGCTGGATCAACTGAAGCAGGCCGAAAAGGACTTTTGGAGGAACTATGACCAAAACTGGCATCCCATGAGTCTACTGAAGGTGTATGGCGAGTTTTGGCAGGAACAGGCCGCCCTGGAGGGAGACGGCTCCGGAGCGGCGGAGGTTTGGGCCGCCACCGAGCCCGGGATTGCCAAGGGGCGGGTGGGAACGGAGGACCTGCCTGCGCTGCTGTGGCTGGGTGAAAGGCTCTATGGATATCCGCGGATGGACATCCGGCATGTGGTGGTGGACGAAGCGCAGGATGTGTCCCCCCTGCAGGTGAAGGTTCTGCGCAAGCTTTTCAACCACGACGCCTTCACCTTGGTGGGAGACCTGTGGCAGGGGATTTATGGGGATGAGGGCCTCCGTGCCTGGAGCGACCTGACGGAGGGTATTTTTGAGAAACAGCCCGCTTGCGTTGCCCTGTCCACCAGTTATCGGAGCACAGTGGAGATCATGGAGCTGGCGCTTGCGCTGATGGCGGGTCATGATTCCGCCGGAGTTACCAAGCCCGTGTTGCGCCACGGGGAACCTCCGTCCTTTATCAGCGTGAAAATGGGGGAGGAGTGTTTGGCTGTCATTGCCCGGTATGTAGAGAAATGGCTCGGCGAGGGGTTTTTCTCCATCGCCATCATCGTGAAGCGGGAGGCAGACGCAAAAGCTCTTCACAAAGCCCTGCTGACTCTGTTGCCACAGGCCTGGCTGGTGAGCCGGGGTGACGACACCTTTCAGGGTGGTGTTCAGGTGATGGGTGCCAGCGTGGTGAAGGGTCTGGAATTTGATTGCGTGCTCATCGCCGATGCCCAGGCAGAGGCGTATCCCAGGGAACGCTTTTATGACAAGCTCTTGTATGTGCTGTGTACCCGGCCATTGCACAGGCTGGTTTTATTGGGGTCCGGGAAAGCGTTTCGGGAATAGGGTCCTGCCGTCCTGCGTGACATACCAGACTCCGCCCTCTGTGGACAGATGAATCGTCCCGTCCCCGGAGCAGAGGACAGGAAACCCCCGATCATTGATGTGTAGTGAGAAGAAGACTGCGTTTCCCATAGTGCAGATGGATTACCAGCGCTTGGGAAATGCAGGAAGGGGAGAGCTACTCTCCTTCCTGTGACAGGTACCAGCGCTCACCGTCTGTGGCCAGGTAGAGGATGCCCTGGCCGGTGTAGACAGCAGGTATATCCCTTCGCGCAAGTTGTCTGTTAAACCGGAGTGTAGCAGCAGGAGAATTGGTCACCACCACCAAATCCGGGGATACGGTATCCAGAAAATCAGACTGCATGGGCTCTACGCCGTGGTGGGGGGATTTGAGTATATCAGAGGCCAGCAGGTCGCCATCGGTTTTCAGGAAATGATGCTGGGCTACGCCGGTGATGTCGGCGGTGAGCAGCAGGGTTCTCAGCCCGTACTCCACCTGAATGACCAGGGATCCGGCATTTACGTCCTGGGCAGGGTCTTCCCATCGGAGGATACGCAACAGTGCGCTGCCCTGGGTGAGTTGCTCTTCGCTTTGAATTGGGGTGGCTCCCCGGTCAGGAGACTGGCCGCCCAGTTCCAGGCAGTCGCCCTGTTGCAGCCGGGTATAGAGAATGGATTTTGCTTGCAACTGGGACATAAAACCTGCAAATTGTGAATTGCTGGATTCCAGGGCCAAGGGACCATAAGCGCGCCGGGCATTGCCGCCCCAACGCAGAAGGGTGGTCAGGTTGGCTATATGGTCCTCATGGGCATGGGTGAACAAAAGACTGCCCACTTTCAGGGAGCCGTGTCTGTCCATGAGGAAATCCCTGAGAGCTGTAAAATACTCTGGGTGCCCGCCGTCGATGAGCAAGGTTTGGCAACCCAACCGCAGAAAAATCGCATCTCCTTGCCCAACATTGAGAAAGAAAACCTCTAGCAGCTCGCTTTCCTGGGGAAAGGAGTTGGGGCCGTCGATGAGGACAGAGTTGTTTACCTGGCAGGTGAAGGGACGAGGTGAGGCCATGCCCGGATTGGTTATACCCAGGCACAGAACCAACACCACAGCGGTTAGCCGAATGCTTCTGGGAGCGATAAGGGAACGAGGGATCATGGACACTCTCCTTGGACAACCGATTATGAAAGGACGGCCAAGCTTTCGCCCAGCCGTCAACCGGTTTACAGAGTTTTAGAGTTCTGAAAGGAAACTCCAGCGGCTACGGTCCTCACATCAAATCTGGTGCTTCACCCGGTCCCTTTCTTCAGCCTTCTTGGCATTGTTGAAGCGGTTGAGGGTGCCCGAGAGGTAGCCGGTAACGCGGCGAATACGCTCAAAGGCGTGGGCCTGCTCGCTGCGGCCGCATTTGGGGCATACATCCCCGATGATGCCGTTGTAGCCGCACATGGGGTCACGGTCCAATGGGTGGTTGATGGAGCCGTAGCCAATGCCCTGGTCGTGCATGTAGCGCACCACCTTCTCAAAGGCGTCCAGGTTCTTGGAAGGGTCTCCATCCATTTCAATATAGGAGATATGGCCTGCATTGGTAAGCTCGTGATAAGGGGCTTCGAGGGCGATCTTCTCAAAAGCGCCGATGGGGAAGTAGACAGGAACGTGGAAGGAATTGGTATAATAGTCGCGGTCTGTAACACCCTTGATTTCGCCGTACTTCGCCCGGTCGATCTTCACAAAACGGCCGTACAGGCCCTCGGCGGGGGTAGCCAGCAGGGTATAGTTCAGTTTGCGCTCTTTGCTTAGTTCGTCGCAGTACTTACGCATGAACCCGATGATCTCAAGACCCAGGTTCTGGCTGGCGGGGTCCTCGCCATGATGGGTGCCGCGCAAAGCGACCAGGGTTTCCGCCAGGCCGATAAAGCCGATGGAAAGGGTACCGTGCTTGAGTACCTCGCGAATGCTGTCGTTCCAATCCAGCTTTTCGCTGTCCATCCATACTCCTTCACCCATGAGGAAGGGGAAGTTGCGGACCTTTTTGTTGGAGATGATCTCCAGCCGTTCGTCCAATTGCTCCACCACCAGGTGGAGGATGCGTTCCAACTCTTCAAAAAACCACTGCAGGTCTCCCTTGGCCTTGATGGCGATACGGGGGAGGTTGATGGAGGTAAAGGAGAGGTTGCCGCGACGGGGGCAGACCTCCCGGCTGGGATCATGCATATTTCCGATCACCCGGGTACGGCAGCCCATGTAGGCGATTTCTGTTTCCGGATGACCTTCCTTATAGTACTTTTTGTTAAAGGGCGCATCCACAAAGCTGAAATTGGGAAAGAGACGCTTGGCGCTGGTACGGATGGCCAGGCGATAGAGGTCGTAGTTGGGATCGCCTGGATTGAAGCTGATGCCTTCCTTCACCCGGAAGATCTGGATGGGGAAGATGGGGGTTTCGCCGTTGCCGAGGCCCGCCTCGGTAGCCAGGAGCACATTGCGAATCACCATGCGCCCCTCCGGAGAAGTGTCCATACCGTAGTTGATGCTGCTGAAGGGCACTTGAGCTCCGGCCCGGCTGTTCATTGTGTTCAGATTGTGGATCAAAGCCTCCATTGCCTGGTAGGTGGCTTTTTCGGTTTCCTTTTCGGCTTGCTCCCGCACAAAGTCCATCAGGCGGGTGAGAACTTCCGGCTCAGCTTTGGGCAGAAGGCCCTCCAGATGCCTGCGCATGGCCTTGTCGTATTCCGCGTCCACTGCCAGGGAGGGGATCACTCCCATTTCATCCTCCAGCTTGGCAAGAATGCACATGGCCGCCTCCGGCGCATCCTCCAGATTTCCCAGGAGTTCCAGCGCGCGGGCCAGATTATCCCGGTAACGCTTGCGGAAGGTTTTGCGTACGCCCGGGGCCATGCCATAGTCGAAGTTGACTACACTCTGGCCGCCGTGCTGGTCGTTCTGGTTGGCCTGGATAGCGATACAGGCCAGGGCGGAATAGCTGTAAATATCATTGGGCTCCCGCAGCACTCCATGGCCGGTGGAAAATCCCCCGTGGAAGAGATGCAGCAGGTCAATTTGGCAACAGGTGGTGGTAAGGGTATAAAAATCCAGGTCATGGATGTGGATATCGCCCTCGTGATGGGCGCGGGCATGGCGGGGATTTAGGACGTACATCTCATAGAATTGCTTGGCGCCTTCGCTGCCAAACTTGAGCATGCTGCCCATGGCAGTATCGCCGTTGATGTTTGCGTTTTCCCGCTTGATGTCGCTGTCGCTGGCATCCTTGTAGGCAATGTCCTCAAAGACGCGCATAAGCCGGGTATTCATTTCCCGGACACGGCTGCGTTCGGCCCGGTAGAGGATGTATGCTTTGGCGGAGCGTACAAAGCCCTGTTGGATCAGCACCCGTTCCACGGTGTCCTGCACCTGCTCCACCGTTGGAATGGACGGGATGTTGTCGTCTTTTTCTACTTCTGCCACCACCAGGGATGCAAGCTCGTGAGCGGTTTCGGCGCTCTTCTGGCTGCCGCTGGCCATAAAGCTCTTTTCAATAGCCTGCTCAATCTTGATGGGGTCAAAGGGAACAACGCGCCCGTCGCGCTTTTTAATGGATGTAACCATGGCTTTCGCTCCTTTTGGTGCGCCGATGCTTGGGTCGCGCGGATCGCTGACGTTACGGCGAAAAATGTGGACAAAAAACCGGCGGGCGACCTTCCCTCGTCCGCAAGGTTTTCCCTTAGGATTATCTTTTCTGGAATCACGATCATTATATTGTGTTGATGCTCAAATGTCAATACAACATATAGAGGCTGCCAGGTCTACCCATGGGGTTCACATTGCAAAATATGACGAATTTGCGACGTTTATGCATATTTGCGGCGTAAAATTCCTGAGAAAAAATTTTTGTGCGGGAAGTATTGTTCCCGTTTTATACAAAGGCTGTGGAGCATGACAGGGGTGAACCGGACAGGACCACCCCTGGCGGCTTTACTTCTTGCCGCTTTTTGCTCCCTTGATCTCCGGCACAGGAGGCAGCTTGTTCTTGGGAATATGGGTTTTATGGTTGCTTTCTGTGCCATGGGGATCCTTGGGGTCAGGTCTGCGCATACCGGCCTTTGCCATCCTATCACCTCAGGAGATAAAGTGGACAAAAAGCGGGGGAGCTATGCACCGGGGACAGGCGTTGCGCTTACGGGTCTTTTTCGTATATGGTGGCAAGAATATTACCATAAGCGCGAAGGGTGAAAAGGACATGATATCCATCAGGAGCAGGAGTCCCGTAGATTCTGGCATAGGTGGTATTGGAGAACAGATAGGGGGCGTTTTCATCCTGGGTGACAGACAGGGTGGCTTGCAGGGCAGGGGACAGGACCCGGTGCCCATGTTCAATGCCAAAGAGGCTCATGGGTTCCCGGGCGCCCAGGACCAGTGCAAGCCGGTCGTCCCTTGGGGCGGCTGCAAGCTGTTTCATGGCATTGACGGTGCTGACCACCCAATAGTCCAGTTCCATCTGGGTGGAGGCATCTCCCGGTGTCAGGATGTTGTAGTAGCCATATTGATAGGGATGGTTCAGCGCCATGCCCAGGGCGGTGATTGTAAAGCAGAGGCATAACAGGAGGCAGGCCGCCCGCTTAAGCCAGGTCCTGTGCAGGGTGAGCTTTGCCAGGGTGTCCAGACCCAGCCCGGCCAGCAGCACAAGAGGGGCATAGATAAAATAGAAATGCCGCCAGCCATTGTATACCAAGGGTCGGGCTAACATGGCATAGCCCAGTGGGAGGAGCCATAACAAGGTCAGCACAGCCTGCATCAGGGCGGAGCCCTGCTTCAGGGATGCGGTCTTGCCCTTTACAAAGGAGAGGAGGGCCTTGATCTGCCCTGCGGCGGCCAGGGGCATGGTATACAGGGGCAAAGTGAGGAGTATCATGGTTGGCAGGTAACTGCGGGGCAGTGGATTTTTTCTGTGTTGATAAATCGCGCCTTTAAACAGCACCACTCCAGGCCAGCGGGAGAAGCCCGAGGCATTGAGCAGCACATAGGAGAGATACTCGCCGGGATTTTGCCACAGGGCGGGGGTGAGAAGGCCGTAAAAGGCCAGGAAGCTCAGGAGCGTTGACGAGGCGGTACAAACCATTTTCAAGCTCCAGGCGCGCCGGGCTGTCAGGGAAACCAGGATCGCCAGACTCACCAGACCCCAGGCAGCAGCCCCGGCGATCTTGGTGTTGGCAGCCATGGCCCCGGCAAAGGAAAACAACAGGCCCCTGAGCAGGCCCGGCTGCTTCATCAGCCGCAGGCCAAGCCAAAGAGTGAGTAAAACCAGGGAAAGAAGCACCATGTCCTTATTGTTGTAGTGTCCCTCTGCAAAGAAACGGGGGGAGAGGAACAACAGCAGGGTAGAAAAGCAGGAAACCGGGCGGGCAAACCCCATCTCCCTGCAGAAGGCATAGACGGCCCAGCACCCGGCCATGAACCAAAGCCAGGTATAGGCATGCCAGAGGATCAGAAGGAGATGGGGGGAAGAGTGCTGGAGCACCAGCAGTGGCGCAGCCAGGTAATAGGCGCATTGCCCATGGTCCCGCTCCGCGCTCTGGGATATGCGCTGGATGCCCAGCCCATCATAATAGAGGGCTGCCTCGCTGTCGCTCCCCCAAAGCCGGATAGCGTATTCCTTCATGTTTTCCCGCAGGATATCCTGTTCCCAGGGTTCATCGCAGGCCAGGCCGTAATCGACGCCGGTCAACAGCCCTGTGAAGAAAAGCGTGATGAAGAAAAGCGCAACCAGCAGCCTGGAATGGCGAAAAAGGGGAAGCCTGAGGGCCTGGGTCATCCGCATGTCTACGCCTCCTGGTCAGGGTGAGGGTGCCGCGGCCTGGGGTACCCGCTCATACACAGAAACCAGCGGCGCTCCGTAGGACAGGATCTGTGTTTTAAGACGCATGCCCTGGGAGGGTTTCCAGTGGCTGAAAGCGGTATAGGTGTGGTTCACCAGCCAAAAATCCGGGGAGTGGTTCTGGGATTTGACAGAGCGAAGGTTGGAGGATCCAAGCACTGCCATTGCCCGATCCAGTCCTGCCTGGGCCCAAAAATCCACCCCGGCGATGGTAACGGGATTCCGGGCTTCCCCGACTGCCGGATCCTGCTCCAGCTGCCTGACAACGTCCATGATGCTTACGTTCCAATAATCCCGCTCCAGAAAGGTGTTGATGTCCTTGCCCAGAACCAGGGGATTGTAGTATGGGAATTCATAGGGATGGTTCAGGGCCATGCCGACGCCGGTGACAGCCATGGACAGGCTCAGCAGCCCGGGGAGCAGGACCCGCCAAGGTTTGGAAGATCGGATCCGGGCCCACAGGCGGGAAAGCCCATATGCCGCCAAGGCTACCATAGGCCCATAAAGGAAGTAGAAATGCCGCCAGCCGTTATAAACGGATGTGCGGGTGATCACAGCGAAGGCCAGCGGAAGAAGCCACAAGAGAGAGCAGAGCAGCAGGGGGACGCGCAGGGGAGAGGGGCGACGGGTGAAAACACGGCCTGCAGCCAGACACTGGCCCAGGCTCAAGGGCAGGAGGACCCATAGGGGCGTGGTGACCAGCATCATATAGGGCAGATAGTACCGGGGCAAGGGTTGGAAGGCGGTATCAAACACCGCGCCCCGGAAAAGCACCTCGTTCTTCCAACGGGAAAAGCCGATGGCGTTTTTCAGCACATAGCCCAGGAATGCCATTGGCTGTTTCCACAGGGCCGGTGTGAGCAGGACGTAAAAAATGATGAAGCTGAGCACGGACAGCAGGCCGATCCCCAGAGCCCAAAGACTCCATTGCTTTTGCAGGATCAGCTGAAATACCACCGCCAGTCCGCAGAGCCCCCACAGGGCCAGACCTACAACCTTGGTATTGGCGGCAAGGGCTCCGAAGAGACCCAGCAAAATGGCGGCGTCCCACCGGGGGCGCTCCATCAGGTGAAGGGACTGCCAGAGGCATAGCAGACAGAAGGAAAACAGCGGCAGATCCTTGTTGTTGTAATGACCTTCGGCAAAGAAACGGGGGGAGAGCAGAAGCATCAGCACCGCCAGGCAGCTCAGGGGGCGGGACAGGCCCAGGCGGCGGCAGACAAAATAGAGCGCCAATGCTCCCAGCCAGAACAGCACCCAAGTATAAAGGTGCCAAATTTCCATACGCTGGGCGGGGGATAGGGTATCATCCATTACAACGCTCGCAAGAGGATAATAGGCGCTTTGGCCATGATCCCTCTCCTGGCTTTGCGAAATGGGAACCGGTGTCTCCAGCAGCCGGATGGGGGAGGTGCTCTCACGGGCAGCCCATGCTTTAAAGGCGGCGGTGTCTGCGCGCAATGCGATGGCATATTGCCAGAGATTCATTCGCAGGATGTTGATTTCATCCGGCTCATCCCAAGGCTGTCCATAGTTTCCGGCGGTAAAGAACCCCAGCAGCAGAACGATGATAAAAAACAGGCAGATCCATAAGCGAGCCCGCCGGTCCCCTTTGGCGTTGGATAAAGCATGATTTGACATTCAGGCGTGCACTCTCCTTGGTGCGTCATTGGTGAATGTGCATGGAATTGTACAAAGAATAGCACACAATAGGGTGTGGCGCAAGCCGGGCGTTTAGCAGCAGGTGCCGCCCCCCGAGCGATGGTGTGACCATAAGACCTGAGGATGGATACGACGGCGGATACCGATTTTTTGGAGCACAGAAAGCCCGGAAGCCGGGCTGCGGGAGATTATGCGCAAGAAGCCGGAATACTGGATACCCGATACACGAAACTTTTGTTTTTGTATTTTTGACTATTGACAAGCGGTCAGGGTTTGTGTAAAATACAATTCGTCGCTTGTGACAAGGCGATTTGCGGGGTGTAGCGCAGTCTGGTAGCGCACGTGCTTTGGGAGCATGGGGCCGGGGGTTCAAATCCCTTCACCCCGACCACTAGCTACACGGATGACGTGGCTCCTTGGTCAAGTGGTTAAGACACCGCCCTTTCACGGCGGCTACAGGGGTTCGAATCCCCTAGGAGTCACCATTTTCTTTATGGCTATGGGCCTTTAGCTCAGTTGGTTAGAGCGGCCGGCTCATAACCGGTTGGTCCGGGGTTCAAGTCCCTGAAGGCCCACCAGCATACGGCCCGGTAGTTCAGTTGGTTAGAATGCCAGCCTGTCACGCTGGAGGTCGAGGGTTCGAGCCCCTTCCGGGTCGCCATTTTTCCAATTGCCA
>JAAYDR010000024.1 GCA_012729115.1 Clostridiales bacterium
GCCAGGGTGCCATACCGGGGGTCGATTTTCTCATAGTCCCGGATATCATAGCCGTTGTCGTCATCCGGGGAATCGTAAATGGGGGATAGCCAGAGGGCATCCACTCCCAGGGCTTTCAGATCATCCAGGCGGGAGAGGATGCCCTTCAGATCCCCGTCATGCTTGCCCGGTTTCCCCTCTCCCCCATGGCAAAAACTCCGGGGGTAAATCTGGTAGAACACCGCGTCCCGCCACCAGGGGGACGGCCTCCCTTCCCCCTCTTCTACATCCTCCAGCCGGGCTGTTTCTCCATTCAGCAAAGTGAGCAGCATGGGTATAAACCCGTCCCCCAGCCTGCGGCCTGCCAAACGCTCCACCGCTCCCAGCCGCATTCTCCCCAGGGGTCCGGTGAACCAGCCTTCTCCAAGGCCCAGCTGCATGGCCAGCTTTGCCAGCACATCATGCCCCACCGGGTGCTCATACACCTCCCGCAAGGCGGTACGCCGGTCCCAGGTCATAGGGCCGCCTCCTCCCCCAGCTCCCCCTTTTCCCGCAGCTGCCGCAGAATGTCTGCGTGGGTCTTCTCGTCGATGCGATATTGCCAGCGGTAAATCAGGTAACTGACCCCAATGAGAATCAGCGGCAGAATCATCATGGCCAGCTTCATCATCAGCAGGCCCTCCGCCGTAACATCCGCCTTGCTTTCCGCTTCCTTGATGCCCGAGAGGATGATCACCGTTCCCACCACAGCTGTGCCCACGGCCCCGCCAACCTTGTTGATAAAGGGCTGCACGGAGAAGGTGATGGAATCATTACGCTTGCCCAGCTTCAAATGGCCGTAGTCCACCGAGTCCGCCAGGAACATCAGCATCATCAGCTGGATAAAGGCCTGACCCACAAAGAGCAGCACCCCTGCAATTCCGATAAAGGTCATGGTGTTTGTGGGCGCAAAAAAGAAGATCACATAGCCTGCCATCACCAGGGCCATGGCAGCTCCATACAGGGTTTTTCGGGTAAAGCGCTTGCTCAGGAGGGGGAATACCAGCAGTGCGGCAATTTGGGATACCCCCAGCACCAGTCCGAAGATGGAGTACATGTCCTCGTTTCCGTAAGCGTACTTGAAGAAGTACTGCCCAAAGCTGGTGGTGATGTTGTATCCGATCATGAACAGGCACATGGACACAGCCGTAACCACCAGCTGGTCATTGCGAAAGAGCACCGTCATCATCTCCCGCAGCCTGGTGGGCTGTCGATTTTCGGACAACGCCGGGTTTTCACGGACGAAGAACAGGGTGATGAGCTGCCCCAGCCACATCACCGCCACCACCATGATGGCAAAAAGCTGGTAGCCCTTCTGATGGGAACCCCCAAGCAGGTCCCCAAAGATCCGGGTCAGCGGAGTGATGGCCACCACCACAAAGAACAGGCCCACATTGGCGCAGATGCGGGCCACGGCGCCGATGCGCTCCCGCTCCTTCTGCTCAAGGCTCAGGGTGGGCAGCATGGACCAATAGGAGATGTCATTGGTGGTGAAAGCGATCCCCCACAGCAGATAGCAAAGCCCAAAGTACGCCACAAAGGCCCCGTTTTGCAGGCCGAAATCCGTAAACATCAATATCGTGAAAATGCCGGAGGTGGCCGCGCCGAAGGCGATCCAGGGCTTGAAGCGCCCCCAGCGGGAATGGGTGTTGTCCACAATGAGGCCCATAAAGGGATCATTGACCGCGTCAAAAATACGCAGTGCCAGCATGATCCCATTGATCCACCACATCCAGGTGGTTTCCACCCTGATTACGTCGGTGAGGTAGAACATCAGATACATGCTGATGATGGAGTAGACCATATCCCTGCCGACGGTGCCCAGCCCAAAGGCGTAGCGGTTTGCCCTGACGGTGTTTTTCATCTTACGACGCTTCCTTTTCTTCACAGACGAACAGATAGGACCCGAAGTCCCCCAGCAGCTCGGTCTGCGGATTGTAATAAGTCCCCATGAATTGGTTGCTGAGCAGAACGCCGCTTCCCAGCAGCGCCCCGTCCCCCTCATAGCCCTCCACGCAGTCCTGCAGGGAGAAAAGGGCATTGGCCCAACGGAGGAGGGCGCCCTCCGGGTGCAGGGTTACCGGCAGAATATGCTTCACCAGGCTGCCAAAGCGCTTGATGAACTGACGCTGGGGTTTTGTTACCAGCCGGTACCGCTTGTGGGGATTCAGGCCATGAACAGGAAGGAGAGTATGGCTGTCGGCAGGTTGCGCCATCTCCTGAAAAAATCCCACCAGGGCCTCGCTGCCTGCGGACACCTGCCAGAAGCGCTGATTGGGCTTGATGGCCGGATTGCGGCGAAAGCGGCCGTACTGGAAGGTTCGCCTGTGGGCCTTGTAAAAGACAATCTGCTCCCGGATCTCCTTCTTTTCCTGGAAGCTCAGGTGTTTCAGATCCAGCTCGTATCCCAGCACCCCAAAGCAGGCAGTGTTGAAGCGGGTGGACAGGGGCGTTTCCCGCAGCGTCTGCTGATGGGGCGCTGCGGTTACATGGGCCCCCATAGAAGAAAGAGGGTAGAGCAATGACAGGCCGCCCTGGATGCGCTGGCGAATCACCGGGTCGGTATTGTCCGAAGCCCAGATCTGGGGCGAGAAGCAGAGCATGCCCAGATCAAAACGGTTGCCGCCGCTGGAGCAGCTCTCCAGCAGAATATGGGGCCGGGAGCCAAAGATCCTCTCCAGCACCTCGTACAGCCCCAGGATGTAGCGGTGGAAAAACTCCCCCTGGCGGTTAAGGCCGGGGGCGAAGGCATCGCTGATGTGCCGGTTCATGTCCCATTTCACATAGTCCATCGGCGCGCTGTCCAGCACCGCCCCCACCGAGTCTACAATGTAGTCCCGCACCGCCGGGTTGGTTAAATCCAGCACCCGCTGGTTGCGGCCCAGGGTGGGAGCCTTGCCGGGAGTGCCCAGGGCGTACCCGGGGTGGGCGCGAAACAAATCGCTGTCTTCGTTGACGCATTCCGGCTCAAACCACAGGCCAAAGGAAAGGCCCATTCTCTTGACACGGCGGGCCAGCTCCCCCAGCCCCAGGGGCAGCTTTTTCCGGTTGACGGTGTAGTCCCCCAGCCCCGCCCGGTCATCATTGCGCTTGCCAAACCAGCCGTCGTCCAGCACAAACAGCTCCGCGCCCAGTTTTTTGGCGCTTCTGGCCAGGCTTAGCAGCTTTCCCCGGGTGAAGCGAAAAAAGCAGGCCTCCCAGTTGTTAAACAGCACGGGCCGCTCCCTGTCCTTCCATTCGCCCCGCACGATATGGCGGTTCACAAAGTCGCCAAAGCGCTCCGTAATGCCGTTGAGCCCATCGGGGCTGAGCGTCATCACCGCCTGGGGGGTGATAAAGCGTTCTCCCTGCTTTAATTCCCATTCAAAGCAATGGGGGTTGATGCCGATCCCCACCCGTAGCAGATCCTGACCGGACAGCTCACAGAAGCCGTAATGATTGCCACTGTAGATGAGGTTAAAGGCATAAACTGTGCCATGGTCCTCCCCGGCGCCTCTTTCGGCCAGGAGAAAGCCCGGGTTGTGTTTGTTGGAACTGCCGCCGGTGGTGGAGGCATTCACATACATGCCGGGGGCTACGGGGCGGCGGTGGACATGAGCTTCCTTGATCCAGCCGCCGTCCAGGGTGATCAGGTCATAGCCGCGGTTGGGCAAGTCCACGCTCATGCTCAAAAGACGGCGGATGATCAGCGGATTTTCCGCCTGGTTTTCCAACTCTGCCCAGCGGAGGACCACGTCGCAGTTTTCAAAGACGGCATAGTGAAGGCGAAGGGTGACGCCGGAAGAATCGGCCAGATGCAGGGTGAGGGTCTGGGAGGGATCCAGAGCAGTGGGGAGGGGGCTCCCCTGCCGCAGGAGTGCGTCCATTTCCGGCCCGGTCCGGATCTCATGGCTTTGGTAGAGGAAATCATTGCAGAAACTGCCGTCGGGCATCTTCAGCTCCGCCGGACTGTGGCGGTAGTCGCCCCGGCCGATCCCCGACCATTCCAGGCAAAGCTGTTCCAGGCAGTAAAAGGGGTCCTCCTCGTCGTAGGCGATGCAGCCGCCCACCTGGGCCGTGCGCTTCAGGGCAATAGCCCCCGGATCCTGGGGGGCGAGCCTAGGGCCGTAGTACAGGTGTTCCAGATGGCCCTTCTTCGTTACCCGGAACCAGTAACTGCTGCCTTTTGTGGATAGGTAGAAGGTTTGCCCCAGCGCTTCAATCATGATAGTTCTCCTCCGCCACATACTGCCGGACCATCTCCTGGGTGATAACGCCGGATTTGGCCATCTCCCCATAAAAGCGCCCGCTATTTTTTACGGTTCGCTTCTGGGTGTCATAGTCCACATGGACCAGGCCGAAGCGGGCGCTCTCCCCCTCCAGCCACTCAAAGTTGTCGCAAAAGCACCAGTGGTAGTACCGCTGGACGGGAAGGCCGCTTTCGCTCAGCGCCTTCAGGTGATCGTAGAGATACCGGCAGCGGAAGGCATCCCGGTTGTCGCAAGTGCCGTTTTCCGTGATGTACAAGGGCCGGGGCAGCAGCATTTCCATTTCCTGGGCGCACAGGATCATCCCCTGGGGATAAATCTCCCAGCCCAGGTCGTTCTTGGGTCCGTCCTTGGCTACGCCATCCGCCAGGCCGCACACGCTGGAGCGGGAATAGTAGTTCAGGCCGTGAAAATCCACCAACTCCCGCCTGGGCAGCTTCATCAGATTGCGCAGAGGCCAGCGGTATTCCCCCAGGCAGAAGGCCCTGAGCACTGTTTCCTGAAACAGGTAGGCGTTGAGCCGGGCAGCCAGGCGATGCCAGGGATTGTGGGGATTTTGAGGCGCAAAGGCACGGGCATGGTGGGCAAAACCCACCTTCGTGTCCGTAAACCCGGCCTGTCGGCGAAGGCGGTGGATGGCCTCGTAGGCCAGGCAGTGGCACGCAGCCAGCACGGACATCACCTGATTGACCGCGCCAAAGGAATTTTTCCCGGGAGGGAAGCCCATGCCGTAGTACCCGCCGGCGGCGTACACATTGGGCTCATTGATGGTCACATACTCATTGCAGGCATCGCCAAAATAAGCAACCGTTTTCTCCACAAAGCGCAGAAAGAGGGGCGCATTCTCCATGCGTTCAAATCCGCCCAGGTTTTCAAACCACATGGGGTTGGTAAAGTGGTGGAGGGTGACCAGGGGCCTGATCCCGTACTCAGCCAGCCGGAGCAGCATCTGCCGGTATCGCATAAGCTCCTTCTCGTCAAACTCCCCTTCCCTGGGCTCAATGCGCGCCCACTCCACCCCCAGGCGGTAATGCTTCAGGCCCATGTCCCGCATCAGGGCGAAATCCTCTTCCCAAAGGTGATAATGGTCATTGGCCCGTGCCGGATTGCTGCCGTCCTTGATATGCCCCCGGCGGTACCAGTCGTTCCAGGTATGGTCCAGCTCACCGCCTTCAATCTGCGTGGCAGCGCTTGCCACGCCCAGTTCAAAGCGAAGCTTGATCAAGGAATCCCTCCTTCCTGTGCATCTATGGCGGATCGGTTAACGTTCAATCATCACTGACAGTCTTTCTTGGGCCATTATAGACGGACAGCCATGCGTTCCGTTGGGCTTTATGCGCTTTCCCCCCGGGATGCCCGGACGCTTTCCTTGTTCATCCAGCCCCCAAAGAGCGTTAAAAACAGAATTTTGAGATCCAGGCCGATGCTCCAGTTTTCGATGTACCAGATGTCGTGCTCGATCCGCTTCACAATGCTGGTGTTGCCCCGGTAGCCATGCACCTGGGCCCAGCCGGTGATGCCGGGTCGCACCTGGTGCTTCACCATGTACAGGGGTACCTCTTCCTTGAACTTGTCCACATAGAAAGGTACCTCAGGCCTGGGCCCCACCAGGCTCATATCCCCGCGAATCACGTTGACCAGCTGGGGCAGCTCGTCCAGGCTCAGCTTCCGCAGGAAACTGCCCAGCCTTGTTCTTCTGGGGTCCGCGTCCGTGGTCCAGCCGGAATTCTCCCGGTCGTTCACCCGCATGCTGCGGAACTTGAGCATCATGAAGGGGCGCTTGTTCCTGCCCACCCGGCGCTGTTTGAAAAGCACAGGGCCGGGGCTTGACAACTTCACCAGCACGCTTAATAGCAGCAGCAGCGGAGAGAGAGCAATAAGCAGGATGCCGCCGATGAGCAGATCCCCCAAGCGCTTGATCAGGGCATTGCCGATGTTCTCCAGAGGGTTGCTCCGCAGGTTGATCAGCTTGGTATTGCCGATGATGTCAATGGTGGGATGGTTGGGGATGATGTCGTTGTAGAAGGGGATGATGCCCACCTTGGTGCCGTGCTTTTCGCACAGGGAAATGACGGAGGTGATCCATTCGGTTTCGCCGGCTTCAATGGCGATGATTACCTCATCCACGTCGGAGCCCTCCAGGGCGGCGTCCAAATCGGCAAAGCCGCCCAGAACCCTGAGGTCCCCTTCCTGGGGGGCCTGGCCGAAAAATCCGGCGATGGAAAAGCCCAGCTGCTTTTCCGACTGGAGGCTCTGGGCGTACTGACGTGCCAGGCGGCCGGTGCCCACCACATACACATGCTTCTGGTTATAGTCCCGCTCCCGCAAATAAGAAAGAATGGATCGGAGGATCATCCGCTTTATAATAAGCAAAACGGCGCTGGTGATGGTAAACAGGGCCAGCACGCCTCTGGAAAAGTCCTCCAGGCGAAACAGGAACAGGGCGCTTCCCAGGACCAATGCACCAATCAGGCTGGCTCCCACGATGGAAAGGGCTTCCCTTTTCAGCCGCACCACGCGGGTGGTATTGTAGACGCCCAGCAGTGCCAGAATAAACAAAATCATGAAGGTATACAGGAACCCCGCGAGCACGCTTTTCCCTCCCAGGGAATGCAGGGAGGCATAGTTCCCCGTATCCCCGCCCAGCAAATCAAGCCAGAGCCAGGCGGCAAACGCATAGGATGCGGCGATGATAAACGCGTCCAGGAACATGTTGAGTATGTTGAGCAATCGCTGATTTCTTTTGATCATGAACCACAACTCCATCATCCGGCATCGTTTTGCAAACGGTCAAGGTCAGGCCGAAGCCCCAGGTCTCATGCCTCGGGCCGGCGCCACCTCCCTGGACCGCAGGAAGATGATCCCCGAGAACAGGAAAAACAGAACGTTGATCAAATTAAAGCAGTAGAACACAAGGGGCTCCACCATGCCATGGATCACTATCATCACGGGGATCAGCAGAGCGATCCGGTCGGCCGAAGCGGCGGAGGGCGCAATAAACAGCCGGACACCCCGAAGGATCAGCAGCACCAAAAAGGCGATGACAATGGCCAGGCCCGGCAGGCCCATGGCTGCTGTTATCTGCAAAAAGGAGTTGTGGGTATGATCCACCGGAATTTTCAGCTGCCGGTTCACCTGCGCGATCAGCACAGCTTCGTCCCCGCCCGTCAGGAGCCGGACCGGGTCCCTGGCCAGGGTTCGGATGGCCGCCCGATAGATGCCGGTACGGCCGTTAAGGGTGGAAGCGTCCTTAAGAAGATTACGTCCGGCAATCTGTGTAGCCTGGGGCTCTTGTGCATCCTGGGAGGACTTTGGAGCCATCTGCTCTGAAAGTGCGGTAATGGAAGTTCGCACCAGCCCGTTGGCCGCGTACAGCGACCCACAGAGGACTGCCGCCAGGAGGACCAGGGCCGCCCCCTTCAGCACCCTGGACCTGAGACTTACGCGCCTGCTGAGGAGGATCACCAGCGCGACACTGAGAAAAAAGGCCAGGTTGATTATGGCAGCGCGGGAGTCGGAGAGGGTGACAGCGCAGAAGTAGCCCAGCAGCGCGAACCCCGTTAATATGGCCGAGGGCACCTTGTGCCGGACCATCTGATGCCGGTAGAGGGCCATTACCGCGCAGACGGAAAGGATGCTGCCTCCGGTGTTGGCATGCCAGCCAAAAATCATCAAACGCCGGTACGCTTTATCCACACCGATGTCGGACTGGGCCAAGGGCAGGCGGACGGCGTTTCCGGTCACCGCCGCGTAGACGGCCAGCCAGGATATCGCCACGGTGAAAACCAGAAGGGTATCCATCACAAACCGGGAGACCCGCCGCCGGGTCTGGGCATCCATCACGTAGGGATGGGCGAGCACCAGGCAGCAGCACCCCGCAAGCAGCGCCAGATCCGCCCGCACCGCCCCCAGGTAGTGATCCCTGTGGATCATGCGGGTAACGGCATACCAAAGCACAAAGGCGGCCGCCAGGCGAAGCTCTCCATATTTCGCAAAAGCGCCCCGGGCAAAAACGATGCCAATGCCTGCGCAGACAAGCGGAAAAACAATGTTCCCCATAATGGCTGTCCCACGATCGCCGGAATACCATTGCAGCATCACGGCTAAAACGAAGATCACGGTGAGGCAGGCCAAAACCGCCATGTTGATTCTGCGCTGCCTTTCTTGTGTATCAGATTCCATGAGGAACCTCCCGTTTTGTTCTTCTATTTGGATGATGATTGCTTCCATCTTAGCAGAACCATTCATATGTGTCAAATGACAACGGATGAGGGCCGCCTGACTCTTCCCATAACAAAAAGTCCCCCGTCAGGAGGACTTTTTGGATGGCAGTCCGCGGAAGCGGTGACCCCTTACTTCCCGATTGCCTTGTGTGTTTCGTTCACGACCCGTTCCACCGCGTTAATGATGTTCTGATAGCCGGTGCAGCGGCACAGATGCCCAGAGATCAGCTTGCGCAGTTCCTCACGGGTATACCGCTTGCCGGTTCCCACCAGCTCCACGGCCGTCATGATGAGCCCCGGGGTGCAGAACCCGCACTGTACGGCGGCTTCTTCCACAAAGGCCTGCTGTACGGGGCTCAGTTCCCCGTTGGGGCCGGTGATTCCCTCCACGGTGAGGATACTTTTGCTCTCTGCCCACAGGGTGAGATAGATGCAGCTGTCTATGGACTTGCCGTCCACCAGCACGGTGCAGGCCCCGCATTCTCCCACCTCGCAGCCCTTCTTGACGCTGGTCAGCCCCAGGCGTTTGCGAAGGGTATCGGCCAGGGATTCCCGCTCGTCGATGGCAACCTCGGTGGGCTTGCCGTTGACGGTCAAGTGAATGATTTTCATTGTACCTCGCCTCCCCCGTTGATGATGGCCTGGTGAAGCGCCCTGCCGGGCAGTTCCCGAACCAGCTGCTGGCGGAACTCCTTGCTGGCGCGCCAGCTGGTGCGGGGATTGACCTCACCCAGGGCAGTCTGGCCAAAGAGCTTCCGGGTTTCCTCGTCGGGTTCCCGGCCAAGGACCGCCTTCTCCGCTGCCGGGCAGCGCATGGGCACAGGCCCGGCCACGCCGAAGGCCAGGCGCACGTCCGCAATCTTTCCGTCTTCCAGCTTCACATGCACCGCGCAGCCCAGGGTGGCAATGTCCATGGCGTTACGCATGGCATACTTGATGTAATGGCCGCAGTAACCCTCATAATCCGCCTTCGCCACCAGAATTTTGGTGAGCAGCTCCCCGTGGGCCAGGTGAACCTTGCCGGGTCCGGCGTAGAACTCCTCCATCCGCACGCGCCGAACGCCGCTCATGCCGGTGATTTCCAGCTGGGCATTCAGGGTCAGCAGGGTAGCGGCGCTGTCCGCGCTGGTGACGCCATTGCAGATGTTGCCGCCGATGGTGCCGATGTTGCGCAGCTGGGGCCCGCCCGCCTGGTCCACAGCCTCTCCCAGGGCGGGGAGGTATTGGCGGATCAGGGGGTGCTCCGTCACCTCGCTGAAGGTGTTGCCGGGCCCGATGGCGATGGTTCCGTCCGCCTCCATGGTAACACCCTTCAGGGCGGGAATGCCGTGAATGCTTACCAGGGAGCATCCGGCCAGCTTGCCTTCCCGGATTTTGATCAGCACGTCGCTGCCCCCTGCGATAACGATGGCCTTTTCATCCGCCGCCAGCGCCGCCAGGGCCTCGGGGACACTTTTTGCAATCACAATGTTCTCAATATCGTACATGCCCTGTCCCCTCCTTTCAGTCGATCAGGCCTGCGGCCTTGAAATGTTCAATAAGCTTTTGCGGGTTCAGCGGCAAGCTGTTCACCGCCACGCCGGTGGCGTGCAGCAGGGCGTTGCGGATGGCCGCGCCGCCGGGGATGGCCGGGGGCTCGCCCAGGGATTTGTTGCCATAAGGCCCGGAGGGATCCACGGTCTCCACAAAGTCCACCGCAAGCTCGGGAGTGTCCAGGGCCGTGGGCAGCTTGTAGTCCAGCAGGTTGTCGTTGAGCAGCCTGGCCTTGTCATCAAAGAGCATCTGCTCCGCCAGGGCATAGCCAAGACCCATGCTCATGCCGCCATGGACCTGCGCCTGCGCCAACTGGGGATTGATCAGCACGCCGCTGTCATGGACGTTAATGATATCCAGCACCGTAATCTTGCCCAGGGGGATGTCCACCTCAATCTCCGCAAAGCCCACGCCAAAGGAGAAGGTGTTATCCTTGCAATGGAAGGTGGTTTCGGCGGTGATGTGAGTCTGCTTGTCGAGGCTGTAGAAAGCCTCCATGGCCACGTCCTCCAGGGCGATGGCCTCCTTGCCGTCCTTGCCCAGGATTTTGTTGTCCACCAGGTCCAAATCCAGGGGATCGCACTTCAGCATGCCCGCCGCGTAGTCCAGCACCTTCTGCTTGAACACCTCCGCCGTCTGACGGATGGCCTTGCCTGTCACATAGGTCTGGCGAGAGGCGTAGGCGCCGGTATCAAAGGGCGTCACGTCGGTATCCTGGCTGGAGACAATGTGCACGTTCTCCGGATGGAGGCCCAGGGTCTGGGCAGCCATCTGGGTAAACACCGTGTCGCCGCCCTGGCCGATTTCCGTGGCTCCCAGCTGAACCTGAACGGAGCCGTCCTGGTTGAGCACAATGCGGCAGGAGGCGGTCTCCAGGGAGATGGGGTACACGCCGGTCTTGTAGCAGAAGATGGCCATGCCCACGCCCCGGCGCACCGACCCGGTCTGGTTCTGGTAGGCCTTGCGTTTTTCATCCCAATGGATGTACTCCCGGCCCTTCTGGATGCACTCCGCCAGGCCGGTGGAATGGCAGGTGATGCCCGTGGTTTTGTCCACAAAGCCCAGCTGCATGTGGTTCTTCGTGCGGATTTCAATGGGGTCAATGCCCAGCTTCAGGGCCAGGTCATCCATATGGGACTCCAGGGCGAAGATCGCCTGGGGGATGCCGTATCCTCGCATGGCTCCGCCGGAGGCGATGTTGGTGTACACCGTGCGGGCGTGGAGCTCCAGGGCCATTTCATCCTGATACAGCATCTTGAACTCGTTCATGGCGTTCATGATGATGGCATGGCCGTGGGAGGCATAGCCGCCCTGGTTGGAAATGGCGTCCACCCGGCGGGCCAGGAGGCGGCCTTCCCTGTCTACGGCGCTGGTGATGTCAAAGCTGATGGCGTGGCGGGTACGGGTGCCCAGCATGGTTTCTTCTCTGGAAATCTCCAGCTTGACGGGCCTGCCGCCCAGCATGTAGGTAAGCCAGGCATTGAGGGGCTCATAGAGCACCTCCTGCTTGTTGCCAAATCCGCCGCCGATGTAGGGCTTGATGACGCGGATCTTGCCCCAGGGAATCCCGATGGCCTGGCCGATGACCCGGCGCACGATATGGGGAATCTGGGTGGAGGACACCACCACGATGCGGCCCTTTTCCATGTAGGCATAGGAAACGGGCACCTCGATGTGGCAGTGCTGCACCGCCTGGGTGGCATAATTGCCCTGATGAACCAGGGCGGCCTTCCCGGCAGCCTGCTCAAAGGATGCATCCCCCATGGAAAGGGTGGTTTCCTTGAGGATGTTGCGGGGATAGTTCTCGTGAAGCTGGGGTGCGCTCTCGGCCATGGCCTGCTCCGGGGTCACCAGGGCAGGGTATTCCTCATACTCCACCTTCACCAGACGGGCAGCGCGGCTGGCCGCCACCTCATCCTCGGCAATTACCACGGCGATGTCGTCCCCATGGATGCGCACTCTGCGGTTCAGCAGCCTTCTGTCCTGCACATCCTGATGGCCCGGGTCCGTGGACCAGGGATGCCCCGCTGTGGGAAAGTCGATGGCGGGGGCGTCAAAGCAGGTAAGAATCTTCACCACGCCGGGCACCGCCAGGGCTTCCTGAAGATCAAAGCTTTTCACCAGCCCATTGGCGATGGTGCTTCGAACCACCTTGCCCACCAGCATCCCCGGCGCGGCCAGGTCGTCCGTGTACATGGCCCGGCCTGTGACCTTGTCATACGCATCCACCCGAAGGATGCTTTTTCCAACACTCATCCGGTCTCCCTCCATTTCGTACTCTTTAGAACAAGCGCTCTCCCCGCACAAACTTGTGCAGGATTTGTCTCTCGTCCGACAGATAGATGATCCTTGAAAGCCGGTCCTCCAGGCTCCTCACGCAGGGGGTCGTTAAGTCGCTGTCGTCGATGACCAGGGCATCCATCTCATAGCCCTCCTCAAAGGAGCCTACCTTGCCAAAGAAGGCTCCGCCGCCCCGGGTGCCCAGATAGAAGGCTTCCGCCACGGTGAGAGGGGCCAGGGAATCGTCCGTCAGCCGCCAGCGCAGCTTGGAAAACTGGATGGCGTCGGACATCGCCCGAAAGATGGAGGAGTGCGCTCCCCCTGCTATATCGCTGCCAAGGCCCACGGATAGTCCCTCCCGCAGATAGGTGCGCAGGGGGGCGATGCCGGAAGCCAGGTTGGCGTTGGATTGGGGACAGTGGGCCACAAAGGTGCCCGATTCCTTGAGAAGCTGAATCTCTTCGGGTTTACACCACACGCAATGGGCCATCACGGTGCGCCTTCCCGGGGCAATCATCCCAAAGCGGGCATAGGCCTGGGTATAGCTTCCGCTTGCGGGGCACAGCTCTCCAACCCAGCTGCATTCCTTGGGATTCTCGCTCAGGTGGGACTGAAGCGGCAGGCCCTCCTGCTCCTGAAGCTCCGCCAACCCTTCCATCAACTGGTCGGAGCAGCTGGGGATGAAGCGGGGGCTTAAGATGGGCCCGGTCCGGGTGAATCTGCCCTTGCAATGCTCCAGCCACAGGCGGGTGTTCGACAGGGACTGCTGGGCATCCTTTTCCGCCAGGGTATCCGGCGCGTTGCGGTCCATGTTCACCTTGCCCACCAAAGTGATCAAGCCGGTCTTCTCCATCAGCTCCATCAGCAGCTCCGTGGCCGGCAGATGCACCGTGCCAAAAAGCACGCAGCGTGTGTTGGGACCCCGGCGCAGGTCCTGGGCGATGCGCTCATATTGCGCGAGGGCATAGGCCAGATCCCCATAACGGGTTTCCTCGGGGAAAGTGTAGGTGTTGAGCCAGTCCAGCAGCTCCAGATCCATGCCCAGGGCCCGGTAGGCGTACTGAGGCGCGTGGGTGTGGAGGTCCACCAGACCCGGCACAATCATATGATGGGAGCAGTCGATAAGCGGCAGGTGGGTGAAGGCTTCCGGAAGTTCGTGAAACACACCCTGAGAGATGCCGTCCACACACACCACATAACCGTCCTGGACGGTGTTCAGCGCGCCTCCTGCCCGGCTGTCACAGATGTCCCCTTTGAGCACAAAACCACGGTTCATTGCTCTGTCCTCCCCCCCATCCCCTGCCGGCCATATTGTGCGGCAGGTTCCAGGCATACTATGCAAAAATGGCTGCCCATAAACCTTCTCATGTCCTATGAGAAAGCTTATAGACAACCATTCATGGTGGTTGGTAGACACGTCCGACCAGATCTCGGACCTATATAAGCTGCAATATACAATTACCCCTTGACCGATTTTACCTTAGCA
>JAAYDR010000025.1 GCA_012729115.1 Clostridiales bacterium
ACAAACGAAGGAGGAATTTTTCGATGTCCAACACCATCTCACTCTTCAAAAACTATGTTCCAATATTAGACGAGGTCTACCAGCAATCCAGCAGAACCGCCATCCTGGACGGCAACCCGGACCTGGTGCAGGCAGGGGCCAATGCCAATGAACTGATTGTGCCCATGCTGGACATGCAGGGCCTGGGTGACTACAGCCGCAGTTCCGGCTATGTGGACGGCGACGTCACCCTGACCCACCAGACCATTCCCGTGGACTATGACCGGGGCCGGATGTTCTCTGTGGACAACATGGACAACGCCGAAACCGCGGGCATTGCCTTTGGCCGGCTGTCCGGGGAGTTTATCCGCACCAGGGTGGTGCCCGAGCTGGACGCCTACCGCCTGGCCCGATATGCCGGGACGGATGGCATCGGCAAGGTGGCTGCCGGGGCAACCCTTTCCACCGGGGCGGAGGTTATTGCGGCGCTCCGTGCCGGCACCAATGCCATGGACGAGGACGAGGTGCCCATGGAGGACCGTCACCTGTTCATCACCCCCACCCTGCTGGGCTTGATCCAGGATTCGGACTCTACCAAGAGCCGTGAGGTTCTGGCGCGTTTTGCCAGCATCGCCCAGGTGCCCCAGACCCGCTTCTACACCGCCATCACCCTGAAGACTGGTGCGTCCGGCCAGACCGACGGCGGGTACATCAAGTGGCCCAAGCATTACCAGCAGGCGGAAGCGACCACCCCCGGAGCCTTGAAAGTGGTGGCCAATACTGCCACTCCCAGTACCGGCGAAATCAAGGCATCCGCCGTGACTCCCGTGGTGGATCCGGATTACACTCCCACCGCTGATGATTACGTCATCGCCGTGGAGGCCAAGGACATCAACTTCATGATCATCCACAAGGCCGCTGTGATCCAGTTCCCCAAGCACATCGCGCCAAAGGTCATCACCCCGGAACTGAACCAGGATGCTGACGCCTGGAAGTTCGGCTACCGCATTGTGGGCGTGAACGGTGTGTACGAGAACAAGCTGGCCGGCATCTACCTGCACCACAAGTAAGGGAGGATCGCCATGAAATTTGTGGGATTGCCGCTGCCCGCGGGGGCGCCGCTGCCCGTGGAAGCGCCGCTGCCCGTGGAAGCGCCGCTTTATAAGGAAGCGGAATTGGGAAAGGAGGCCAAACAGGATGCCCGAGCAACTGATAAGGCTCAAGCGCCGCTTAGGCCTGGCGGACGAAAGCCGGGACGACCTGCTGACAGACCTGCTTCTTGAAGCGGAAGGTTACGCCTTGGCGTATACCGGCAGGGATTTTTTGCCCAGGGTGCTGGAGAGAATCCTCCCGGAGCTGGCTGCGGTGCGGTACAATCTGCTGGGCCTGGAGGGTTCCACCAGTTACTCCGAAGGCGGAATCAGCGGCACCATCCAGGCTCTGCCGGAGCCTGTGCGGCAGCTGCTGGACGGATACCGGCTTGCAAAGGTGGGGTGCCCATGAACCGGATGACAAGTCACCTGCGGCAGGTGGCCGTTAAGCAGCCCCGGGAAAATGGGGAGGGGTACCGGGAGGAATACCGGATGATAGGGGCAGTCATCCGGCCCCTCTCCGGCACCCTGGCGGCCCGGATGTACGGCGAGCCCCTGCAGGAAACCCGGCTGCTGCTCACCTGGCCGGGTGGGGATCTGGCGGTGGGCATGGGCGTTTGCGTGGATGTGGGGCCGCAGGATGCGCCGGACTGGCGGGTGGTGTATGTGGCCTGCTGGCCCAGGCACTGCCAGGCCCACATCCGCTATCTTCCCCCCTGGGAACGGAGGGCGCGCCATGAAGATTGATTTTCATTTGGAAGGGGCGCAGGATTGCCGGGAGGCTCTGGCGGGCTTTGCCGCTTCCCTGCTGCCCAAGGCTGCCCGGGGAATGGCCGACGGACTGGAAGCCATGGCCCGGGAAGCGCGCAGCCTGGCCCCGGTGGACACGGGGGAACTGGTAAGCAGCATTCAGGCGGAGCCCGTTACCCAGGAGGGGGAGGAAGCCATGGGCTGTGTGCGGGCCGCAGCCGACCACGCGGCATGCGTGGAGCTGGGCACAGAGCATCAGCCGGCCCGGCCCTTTCTGTTTCCCGCCTGCCAGGCCCACAGAGACACTCTCCTTCAGGCTGTGGCCGCCTCCATCCGGGAGGAATTGCCATGAGCATTACCATCCAGCGCAAGGGAATTCTGACAGCCCTCAGGGCCATTGCGGGCCTTCAGGCGGTCACCCTGTCCTGGCCCAGGGCACAGGCGCCCATCCCCTGCGTCACCGTGGACCTGGCTTCCCGCCGGGCCACAGACCGCCGGGACAATACGCCCTATCTGACGGAGACGGAGTTTTATGTGCGGCTCTTTGCCTCGCGGGAAGCGGACTTTGAAAGCCTGGGCCCGCAGGTGGAGCAGGCCTTGGAGGCCCTGGGCTACGAGCAGGTTTTTGTGTGGGAGGAGCCGGGCCAGGGGGTTCGGCAGCTGGCCTTCCGGTATCGGATAACAAACTAGGAGGTGGAAGATCCAATGTCCAAAAAGAGAGCCGCCACCGGCTTTCGGGGTTTGGCCCTGGCTCCCGTTACCCAGAACACCCTTACCGGCTATGGAACTGCCGCGGGGGAGCCCCTGCCCTTTGCCGGGCAGATGACCCGCACGGCTAAGGAATCCGGGGTGGATTTGTATTATGACGATACCCTTTACGCCCAGGTGAGGGACATCGCGGGGGAGGAGGTGGAGATTCGCGTGGCGGAGGTGCCCCTGGAAAGAATGGAGGACCTGGGCATGGGCGCTTTTGATGAAACCACCCAGACCCTGGAGGGAGAGTTTTCCCCCAAGAGCAGGGAGTTTGCCCTGCGCTTTGTGGTGGACACGGTGGACGGCCTGCCCTTTTATTTCAACTACCGGGTGTTTGAGCTGACGGGGGTGCGGTTTGATAACTTCACCACCCGAAAGGACAGCCCCACCGTCTGCGAGGTTATCATCACGGGCGTGTTCAAGCGGCCCATGCTGCCCGCCCTGGCTCCCTGGGCCGTGATGCAGCTGAAGGAGGACAAATCCAACCTGGCCGCCTGCAACAGTTTTCTGACCGCAGCGGAAACCAGGCCGGGGGCGTAGGCTGCGCCGGATGCACACAGGCGGGGCGCAGCAACATGCGCCTCGCCTTTAATAGGAGGCAAATCATGATTCCTTTGCGAAAAAGCAGCGTTTCCCTTTCCCTCCCTTCCGCCCGCATGGTGCGGGGTTATGAGATCAGGCGCATGCCCCTGGGGGCTTTTCTGGCGGCCATGGAGCAGCTGCAGGGCTTTCCCGCCCTGCTGATGGAAGGGCTTTTTCCCGGCCAGAAGGTGGAGAGCATCTTTGCCCAACTGAAAGCCTGCACCGGCGACATGCTGGTGGACCTGCTGGCCCGTGCGCTCACCATCGCGCCCGGGCAGGTGATCCGCCTGGCGGCGGGCCTCACAGGCATCGGGGAAAACCGGCTGCTGGAAGACGGCGACATTGGACTTGCCGGTCTGACGGACATCCTTACCGCCTGGCTGGAGGTGAACGAAATCGAAAATTTTACGCGGGCCGCCCGCCATTTGTGGGCCAGGGCAGGGGCGCTGGCGGGGGGCAGCGGTGGCTGCAGCGGCTGATTGCCGGGGCCCTGGGTATGGGCATCAGCAAGCGGGATCTGCTGGAGGACTACTATGTGGATGAAATTGCCCCGGTGCTGGAAGCATGGGCCGCCCTCCACGGGGTTGGAGACGCGGAGGAGCAGGTGGACGGCATGACCTTCCTGGGCGGAGGCGGCGAGGTGATGGGACAGGAGGACACAGCAAGAGAAGGCAGGTGATCGTGTGGCGGACATTGGCGAGCTGGTCATTCAAATCCGGGCCACGGCGGAGGGCCTTCAGGCCACGGTGGAACACGCGAGCCGGTTGGTGAGGGCCTTTGCCCAGGAGGCGGCAGGGGACATGGACCGCCTGGCCAAAGCCTGGCAGCAGGCGGACGGGAACATCCAAAAGGCCGGCGGGCTGCTGGCCCAGGTGAAGGCAGCCCAAAAAGCCATGGACGCCTACCAGGGGATGGACCAGAAGCTCCGGGGCAGCGCCGGCGAGATTGCCAAAGTAAACCGGGAACTGGAACAGCTGGGGCTGGCTTTTGACGGAACGGAGGGCAGCCTGACTCTGGCGGAAAAGGGCCTGGAGAGATTCCGGCAGTCCCTCATCGCCCAGGTACAGGCGATAGGCAGTATGATTTTTGCCCTGGAGGGGGAGTTTGGGGGTCTGCAGGCCTCGGCCCAGGTGAGGGGCGTGTTGACTGCCGACGCGTCGGACATGCTGGCCAAGATTGCCCTGTCCAGGCAGGCCTTGCAGGAGCTGCTGGGGGAGATGAAGGCGGCGGGGCTGCTTACCGGCTCCGGACGCAGCGGGGGAGGGGGCGGTGGCGGGGGTTCCCGGAAATCCACTTCCGCGGCCCCTGCCATGCCCAGTGTTTCCAGAGAAGACCCCATCCGGAAGGAATACGAGCGCATAGCGCACCTGCGGCATATGAACCGGATCTCCCTGGAAGAGGAGATGGAGCTGCTGGAAAAGCTCCGCAAGAGGTACAAGTTTAATGCGGAGCAGATCCGCGAGTACGAGGAGAAGATCTACGACCTGCGCCAGGAGATGCTGGAGCGGGACGCCGCTAACCTGGACAAGATGGGGCAGGGCGTGATTGATGCTCTGACTGCCCGGTATGAGGCCATGCAGGAAGCAGAAATCCAGCGCCTGGACACCAGCCGCAAGGCCTGGGAGGATTGGCGGGATGGCAGCGTGAAGGCCATTGAGGACCAGATTGCCGCCCTGGAAGAGCTAGGCAAGACCGAGGACCGCGAGCAGAAGGACCAGGAGGAGTTGCGGAAGATTGCAAAGCTCTGCCAGGATGTGGAGTTTGAGCAGGACGACTACAACCGCCTGAAGCTCCAACAGCAGCTGGACCAGGCCATTGCGGCCCGGGAAACCCGCCTGCGGAAGCTGTCCCTGGAGGACCGGAAGGCGGCGCTGCGGGAGGAGATCACAGCCATCCAGGATAAGGCCGGCCAGGGACTTTCTGCCTTGGATGAGGAGCAGAAAGCCATCGAGAAGGCCTATGAAGAGCGGATGAAGAGCGCGGCCCTTCGTGCCGAGGCCGAGAAGCTGATCATGACCGGCACCCAGCAGGAGATCATCAGCCTGATCGGTGAGTTCGCTCCGGACTATGACGCCCTGGGCAAGACCCTGGGCGAGAAGCTGGTGGAAGGCTTCCAAAGCAAGGTTGGAGCTGTGGTGGACTGGTTCAGGCAGCTCAATAACAGCCTGTACGCCATTCAGGAACAAGCCGCGGCTCAGGCGGTAGCGGCAGCGGAAGCTTTCGCTGCCGGGTACCGGTCTGAGCGTAGCGGCAGCACAGCTTCCGGAGGCTCCGGAGGAACAGCCGTGGTGAACCAGACACTGAACATCAACCAGCCTGTGGAGACTCCCAGCGAAATCGCCCGGAGGCTGCGGCAGGCCAATGAGGCCTTGGCGGAAGCCATCCTGGCCGGGCAGTAAGGGGGGCGGAGGAGGGTGAACAGAGTGAACCGAGGCACGAGGACACCGCGAAGCGGTACCGCAGGGCCGAAGCCCGCGACCCGAAGGGGGGCGGGCCGATAATTATGCAAAAACTCACCTACATCAACCTGCACAATGAACAGATGGTGCTGTCCGTGGCTCCCTTTGTGCTGGAGAAGATCACGGGCCTGGGCATGGCGGACATTGACTATGAAACCCTGCGAGGAGCCTACCAGCAGGGGGATACGGCTGCAGGCTTCAGGAGAGCCAGCCGGGCGGTTACGGCGACCTTTGCGTTGTATGCCATAAGCCGGGCCGACCTATACGCCAAGCGTCAATCCCTGCTGGGCATCCTCTCCCCGGACCGGGCCATGAAGGGCAGCGAGCGGGCCCGGATCATCTATGAGAACGACTTTGGACGCTGGGTTACCTACGCCGTACCCGAGGGTGGCCTGGAGCCCGCCAAGCGGATTCAGGACATCCAGCCTGGGCTGAAGGTTACCTTCCACTGCGAAAGCCCGTACTGGTACGCCATGGCTGAAGAGGAAGTGGAGTTCAGCTACGGGGGCGGCGGATTCACGCTGCCCTTTAGCTTCCCCATATCCTTTGGCACCAGGGACTACTCCAAAGAGGCGCTCAACTCCGGCCATGTGGACGCTCCTGTGCAGATCTGGATAGCGTGCAAGGGAGAGATCCCCCGGCTGGTAAACCGTTGCACCGGTAAGAGCCTGGCCCTGAGCAGCGCGGTACCGGATGGCTACACACTGTATGTGAACACAGACCCCGCCCGGCTGGAAGCCACTCTGACAGATTCCAATGGAGTGGTGACCGGGGCTTTCGGCCGTCTGAGCCTGGACACGCCCATGGCGGACTTTGTGCTGCGGCCGGGGCTGAATACCCTGGTGTATGAGGCTGGCGGAGCAGGAGCGCAGAGCATCATCAGGGTGCGGTGGCAGGCCGCTTTTGAAGGGGTGTAGCGGCGCTGCCGCGCCGAAGGGAAGGTGCGGGAGGAGATATATGTTGACTTTACAGGTTATGAATCTGCATTTTGAGAAGCTGGGAGAGATCGCCCGGTACCAGAGCCTGTCCATGACCCGCAGCTACTGCGGCACAGGTTCCTTTGACCTGACACTGGATCCCAGGCTGCCAAACGCCCTGGCCCTGATGCCGGATGCCATTGTGTTTCCCAGCGGGGAGCCTCACAAAGCCTTCCTCATCGAGGACATCACCCTGACACGGACCAAGCTCCAGGCCAAGGGCTGCATGCTCAAGGGACTGGCCAAGCGACGGGTATGCGTTCCGCCTCTCACCCTGCCTGCCCGGCTGTGGCAGTACAACGGGGCTATGGAAGTCTGGGAGGAAGTGACCGATCCCGCAGCCATCCGGGAAGCGATCACCCTGGGCAGTTTGTATCAGGGATTCACAAAGCCCGCGGATCCCACTCACGGCATGCTGTTTCTGGACATGACGGAGCTGGGCGCGGTGTATGACTGGGGAACGTCCCTGGGCCTGGGAGGCGTGGTGAGCGATCTTCAGGAGGCGAAGCTGAGAAGCCAATACCAGAACTTCGGATGGGACCGCTTCACCGGGGACGCGGAAAGCGCCCTCCTGCACTATGCCATCAACAACCTGATCTCCCCGGAGGATCCTGCCCGGGCCATTCCCGGCCTGTTTGCTGCGGCCAATGAACACCGGGGCCTGAACCTTCCCTGGCAGGCCCGGTTTACCAAGCTGGAAAGCATGCTGGAATCCATTGGAGAGGCCACGGGCCTTGGCTGGGATATCCGGCCGGATCTGACGGAGCAGAGGCTGGTGTTCGGGGCCTGGGAAGGTGTGAACCGGACTACCGGCACCGCTCTGTGCCTGATGGACGAAAAGAACGGAAACGCCGACCAGGTAACGCTGAAGAGGACCTACACCGGCAGCGCCACCACCTGCTATGTAGGAGGATCCGGTGAAGACGAGAACCGGTTTATCCTCTCCGTGGGCGGCACGGAGGAAGGCCTGGACCGCCGGGAGCTGTGGGCGGAGGCCGGGAGCATTGACGATGCGGAGCTGCTGCGCCTGTACGGCCGGAACCGGCTGGATGCGGCCGCGCCCAAGAACACCCTCACCGCCGAGCTGATTGACAGCGGCGCGTGCCGGTATGGCCGGGATTACGATGTGGGCGACCTGGTGGTGGTGCGGGACAGCTACGGCAACAGCCAGACGGTGCGGGTGGCGGAACTGACGGAGATCCACGAGAACGGGAAGCGCAGCTTGCGGGCCGCCTTCGGGGATGCTCCCATTACATCCAGCGCGGTGCTGTCCAGGACGGGGAGTGCCGCCAGGTGAGGCGCGGGGCGCAGCCCGACACACAACCCAACAAGGAGGTACACACACATGGCCTTGGAACGATACGGATTTTTCAACTCTGCCACGGAAGATGCGCGGGTGTATGACGCGGACGCGCTGTCCGCCGCCTTGCGCGCCCTGACCGTCAGCGGTGTGTCTGCCCTGGACAGCACCAACCTGAAGGTAACTGCCGAGGGCTCGACTCTGCGGACACTGGTGGGTTACGGGTCCGCCCTGCTGCGGGGCTACCACTACGAGCTGCGAGACGACGGCAGCGGCGTGATGGCCTTTACCCATGCTTCCACGGTGGGCGCGGACCGGATTGACCGGATTGTGGTACAGCTGGACCTGACGGCCCGGACCATTGCCATGATCAAGAAGGAAGGCGTGGCATCCTCCACGCCTGCGGCTCCGGCCCTCACCCGGACAGCCAATGTGTATGAGATCAGTCTGGCCCAGGTACGGGTGCGGGCGTCGGCCTCCGAGCTGCTGCCCACGGATGTGACGGATGAACGAGCCAATGAAGCGGTGTGCGGCGCGGCCCTGCCGGAAGGGGTAACTCTCAGCAGGATCTGGGACCGCATGGCCAAGCCAAACGCTACGCCTTCTGTGCCTGGCATGATGAGCGCGGCGGACAAGGCCAGCCTGGATAAGCTGAACGCGGCCCTGACCCCCACGGTGACGGTTGATGGGGAAATGACCACCAAAAAGGTGGATTGCAATGACTATGAAGTGGAGGGCGCGAAGGACTTCAAGACCACCGGCGGCGTATCCCTGGCGGCGGTAAAGGCGGCGGCAGATGCACTGGACGCCGGGAAAGCTGATCTGGATGAAAACAGCAAGGTAGCTCCCGCCCAGGCCAGCAGCCGCATCGTGACCGTGAGCGCCAGCAAGACCCTGGCCCTGACGGACGCCGGCACTTTGCAGCTGGTAAGCGGCGGCCATACCCTCACCGTGCCGGCTCATGGAACCGTGGCGTTCCCTGTGGGGACGGAAATGGAGATCACTCAATATGGCACGGATCCGGTGACGGTGGCAGCGGCTGCCGGCATAACCATTCTGAGCCTGAACGCCAGCCTGAAGACCATTGGGCGGTATGCGGGCATCTGCCTGAAGAAGGTGGACACCAATACCTGGCTGCTTCAGGGCGGCCTGAGCATGTAAAGGGGGCGATACTATGCGGGCGAGCCGAAAAGCCTCACTGCTGATGGCATCCAGCCTGGCCATCACGCCCCTGTCCGTGGCCAGGCATGGGGCCCTGGGCGCCGGCGACGCCAACCATATCCTGATTGCGGGCGGGCTGGTGGATACCGGGTTTCCGGTGGCGCGGGAAGCCTCCGTGGACACGGTGGATTGTTATGACACCGCGCTGCTGCGGACCGTTATCACGGCACTTTCCGAAAAACTGGCTGACCATGCGTGCGCGGGCTCAGCGGCTTTCAAGGTGTTTGGCGGCGGGCGTGTTTGGGGGCACACAATCCTGGGCGGGAACCGGATACAGGTTTTGACATTGTCCGCCGCCGTGAATGCCTATAACGCCGCCCTGACCCGGTCCATTCCTACAGCGTTGAGCGCCGCACGGTACGGCCTGGCCGCATGTTCCAACGGGGCACAGCTGGTTTTTGCCGGCGGGCGGACGGAAAGCCTTTCCGCGGTGGTGGACGGCTACAGCGACGCCCTGGTGCGGTCCACACCCTCTGCATTGGCGTTGGCGCGAATGCAGCCTGGAGCAGCCTCCAACGGGACTCACATGATTTTTGCAGGCGGGCTGAAATCTGCCGGTGGGGAGCTTTCTCCGGCGGCCAATGTGGATGCCTACACCGCCGCCTTTACCCGCTTAGCCCCTGCGGCGCTCACCGCGCCCAGACATAAGGCGGCAGCGGCCAGAGTCGGTAACTGTGCGCTGTTTGCAGGGGGCGTGGATGCGCCGCATGCCGATAGCGTGGAGGCCTATGATTCCGCTCTGACCCATACGGTGCTGGCCGCCGGGCTGTCCACCGCCAGAAATCCGGCGCAGGCAGTGAGCGCGGGCGGATATGCACTGTTTGGCGGGATAGCGGGGGATGGAACCGTGGACGCCTTCGACGGGACGCTGACCCGCCATAGGGTGCCCGGCATGTTCCTGCCACGGAATGCCTACGCCGGCGCGGCTCACGGAAAATACATGCTGCTGGGCGGCGGCCTAACGGAAGAGGAAGCATACAGCGCTGCTGTGGACGCCTACAACCTGAACCTGGAACACTTTGCAACAGCCTAAAGGAGGATCAACATGAGCAGGTACCAGATCTGGGACAAGCAATCCAATGTCTACACCCACGGCGGGAAGGGTGTGTACACGCCCCAGGAGTGGATGACCCTGCATCCATGGACAGCCCTTGAGGGCGTCCATGTGGTGCTGGCAGGAGGCGCCATCAACGGCGCGCTGATTGACAACCTTCAGGACATGGCGGCCCGGTACCGGCAGACCGGAGCGGAGCTGGATCTGTCCAGGAATCCCCAGGAGGTGCTGGCGGACATTGAGGCATTTGAGGATGCCCAGGCCGCCGCCCAGCTGGCTGCTGCGCAGGAAGCCGCTAATACCCCCAGCGCCCAGGAGCGGATTGCCGCCGAGCTGGAGTTTCAGGCGCTTGTCTATCTGCCGGATGAAGAGGAGGTGTAAGCCATGAATTTTGAGACCATCAAGCGGAATTACGACCGGGGCCTTTGGAACAAGGCCATGGTGAGGCTGGCCGTGCGCAAAGGCGTGATTACCCCGGAGCAGTACCTGGAGATCACCGGGGAAGCGTACTGAGGGGGCGGGAGCATGGCAAAGCGGCTCTATGTAAAGGAAGAGGCTGGGCTGGTGCCTTGTGATGTAATGACGGCGGAAGAGGGGGCGCAGCTGGCCCAGGCGCTGGAGCAGACCCATGAAGCACTGGAGCAGGCCCATCAGGCTTTGGAACAGCTGGATGAGGCCCTGGAGGGCAAGGTGGACGCTGTGGCAGGAAAGGGCCTGTCGGCCAACGACTATACCGACGCGGACAAGGCCAGGGTGGCCCTGATTGAGGATCTCGCGGCCATGAAAGCGGCTGACACCAAGGAGATCAGCACCGACAACGGTTGGGTAACCTCCTTCCCCCTGACGGTTGAGCTGTTCTCCGTGCATTTTGTGGTCTGCTCCAACGGGACATCCCGCCTGGGTATTTTTGTTGTTACAACCAGCACCGCTAATGGTGGGACTGCGGCTGTTTATACGGTTCATAACAGCAGCATGAGTGTCAGCATCAGTGGCCTGACGGTCACATTCAACGGGACAGGAACATTCATGGGCGCGGCGCTCAGGCTGATGTAAGGAGGAATGATGGGTGATCCCACTAGAGCAATTTATACTGGAGATCTGGAAAATCAGAGCCGCTCAGCCTACATACAGGCTGGGCGGCTCCGGCGTTGACGGCACCTGCGACTGCATTGGACTGATTATCGGCGCGATTCGCCGGGCGGGGGGAACCTGGCCGGGGACCCATGGCAGCAACTATGCGGCCAGGTACGAGATGGCGGCGGCCCCTGGCGGACTTGGGCCCATTGGCAATTCCGTGGATCTGTCTGTGGGCGAGGTGGTCTATAAGGTTCGAAGGCCGGGGGATGCCGGGTATGACCTGCCCCACAAGTATTGCGGCGGCGATTTGCTGGACTTCTACCATGTGGGCGTGGTAATGGCGGTGTCGCCCCTGAAAATCTGGCATTGCACGGCGGGAGCGGACGGAGGCGGGATCAGGGTGGATCTGAAGCTGGGGAAGTGGTCCTGGGCCGGGAGGCTTGCAAGAATCGACTATGGGAAGGAGGGGGGCGGTTTGCCCATGGAGGAACAGGAGACGGGAAGGGCGACGGCTTGGGTGATGGCAGCCAATGGGGAACCGGTGAGGCTTCGTCAGCTGCCGGGAAAGCACAGCCAGACCCTTGCCAAAATTCCGGTGGGAACGGGGGTACAGGTGCTGGAAACAGGCAGCCAGTGGTGCACCATCCTTGCCCTGGGCAAGCGCGGCTACATGATGCGGGAGTTCCTGCGGATGGAAACCCATGAAGCAGGTGAGGCCAGATGAGCGAGGCCGTGATTGTGGCGCTGATTTCCTTTGCCGCCACGTTGCTGGCTAACTTCGGCGGGTACCGGCTGATCGCCTACCGGGTGGAGAGGCTGGAGAAAACTGTGGAACGGCACAACGGCGTGGTCAGCCGCACCGCAGTGCTGGAGGAGAAGATCTGCGTGGCCGGCCACCGATTGAGCGAGCTGGAGAACGACATCAAACGAATGAGCGCGCAATAGAAAAGGGGGATTTCCATGGAAATCACGGTAGATTGGGCGGACGTGTTGACCAGGGCCGGCAAGACCTTTTTGCAAACCGCCATCAGCTATGGGATGGCCGCCCTGAACGGGGTGGACTTCTTCGGCGGAAATCTGGGGAAAACCTTTTGGGTGGGCCTGGCCCTTTCCGCTGGTGCGGCAGGCCTGTCCGCGGCCTGGAACGGGGTAATCCGGCCGGTTATTACCGATCGTATGCCGTTGGGGTAACGGGGCTCTTCAGCTACTTCAAGGTAGTCTCTCCGAACGTTTGCGTGCCTCTTTGTCAAGAATACTCTGGACCATGGCACCATCCAGCAGAGACTGACTCTTGGTTGCTATTTCCGTTATGCACGCCACGGTCTGTTCAAGGGTATCGTCGGTAACGCCGTCGAAGTAGCCCATTTCAACACCAACCTCCGCTAATTCGACGGCTGTCAGTGCGGTGGAGCTGGCAATGGCCATTTTTAGTGCACAGCCATTTTTAGCTCCATCGCATAGCATACCCGCCAGAGGCGAGATGACGTTTTTGACGGCGGCACGGATACCCTTCCTGTCTAACCCATTAACGTAGGCGATCCCAGCAGCAGCGCCTGCCGAGGCGGCAATGGCGCAAAGGCAAAAAGCGGAGGCCCGCCCGATATGGATCTTCACATAAAACGTCATCAGACAAGCAAGTGTCAGTGCACGTATGGTCTTTTCATCATCCACATTGGCATGTTCTGCAGCCAGTCCCACCGGAAGCATGGCAGTGATACCCTGGTTTCCATCGCCCATTGCGGCCATGGCTGGGTAGGTGCTGCCGCCCATGCGGGCATCGGATGCCGCTGAAACCAGAATCTTGATGCGTTGTGCCAAATCGTCTGGGAGATAATGCAGTGGGTTTTCATAAAGATCGGCGGGAACGTTGTTCTCCGTAAAACAATGGCGAAGGTACACACGGCCGCTTTCCAGACCCAGCTTATTTCTTATTCCATCCTCCGCCAGGGCTAGATTCATCTGGTAGCCATCCAGTAGGAAGCGAAGCTCATCCGTATCCATGTTGTCTACATAGTCAAAAATCACGTCAGGGGTCAGCACGTTCTCATTGGGTTTAATGGCCTCGCTGGGCATATTTGCATGAAACAGTTCCTCACCGTTTACCAAAACGCTGATAATACCGTCATGTTTGCCGGACACAACAGCGACTACTGTTTCATTGAGAGTGGTCACCTCAGCCCTCACATAAACGCCGGTTTGCTCCCAATCCGCCTGTATTTCCACGCTACCTCGCTCTACAAAGGCCATTGCATCGGTGATAATATCAGGGGTACATGGTTTTAAAACGGACATACCCAGCGTCCAGTCGCCTCCCATGAGGCCGATTGCGGCGGCAAGGGCGATTCCCGGATCGCTGGTGCCGGGGGTGGCTACGCCAAAACCAATTTTCAGATAAGCCGGGCTGACATAGACCTTCATATGAGTTGGTTTGGCAGTCAGGTGTGGCCTGCAGCGCGCGGCGGCAAGGGCATAAGCGGTGGGGCCAGTACATCCCAGCGCCGGCACCATCTCGCTCTTCAACATATCGGTAATATCCTTACAATTCATGAAAACACCTCCAGCAATCAATGTCCAAACGTATAAACGTACTGTTTGCCTGGATGAATAAGAGAATGATTCGACTCAGCCATTCTTTGCGTGAATGATTTCCCCAAGGGAAGCACCTGTGGGGGTTATACACAATCCGCCTTTGCAGGTGCATCGTAGTTCTTCGGGAAGCTGCCTTCCCACACGAAGCATCGTCTCTATGGTCTCATCCAGAGGGATCATCGGGTCAAAACCGCACAAGGCCATATTGGCTGCCATAACTGCTACAGCGCTTGCCGTCGCATTGCGAGTGATACACGGTATTTCGGTGATCCCGCCCACAGGGTCGCAGATCAGACCCAGAAAGCTTTGCATAGCAATGGTTGACGCCCTGAAGCCATGTTCAACACTGCCACCCATCAGTTCAACAACACCGGCGGCAGCCATACAGGCAGCAGCCCCAATTTCCGCCTGACAGCCGGCTTCCTCTGCCCCAAAGGTCGCGCTGTTTGCGATGAAACTTCCCACCAGACCGGCGGCTAAAAGGCCTTCCATGATTTTCTCGTCATCCATGGACAATGCATCACCCAGAGCCACCACGGTAGCCGGTACAACACCGCTTGCGCCTGCTGTGGGCGCAGCGGCAATAACGTTATGCGCGCAGCTATTTTCCACCACGGCAATCGCAGCGGGCATACATATCGAAAGCAACCCGATATCAATGGTGGGTATCTTGTCAGACGCCTGTGCCATGCGGCGTGCGCTTGGCTGCATGACTCCTCTGCTTTCGCCTTTGGAGACATCCGGTGCAACAAGGGACTTACGCATCGCCTTCAGTGTATGGGCCAGTGCAGAGCGGATTTCTGCTTCACTAGCCAAACTGACAGCCAATTCGTATTCCATGGCTAAATTTGCCATATTGCTTTCCCTTTGCCTGCCATAGCCAAGGGCTTGGGCAACGTTGCGAAAGGGAGGTGCTTTCTCCCGACGCATGGGGAGAGGTGCGCCAGTTGCTGCGTACCGAACGAACAAAATACCGTCTGTCCGCAAAAGTTGTGCACCCAGACCGGCGGCGTCCGTGGACAACGCGTCGATTTCATACAGCACGGCTTTCTTGCTTTCGAGTGCATGGCCTGTTACAGAGTCCGGCTTGGGTTCGCGGATGACAAAGTGGGCGTTTGCTGCCTTCAGCAGTCTATCCGCTTCCTTGCGCACGCTTAGATGGCAGGCACAGTACAGCATTGGCCTCTGCCCGTCAAAACGGATGGGAAAGCCATCCATTTCGACAAGCAGAAAGGAGCCGCCTCCTGTGGAGAAGGAAAGTACCGACATGGTCACATTGCCATGTTCGTCCAATACATCCAGTCGGGCTTCATTGGGATGATGCGCCCCTAGGTTGGCGCACTCAAAGCGAATGGAGCGCCCTTGCGATACGGCGATGGCTTGGCTGTCTTTTAGCCTGGGATCATCCGGCAAATAGCCCATCAGGCCGCCGGTAAACCCCATATCCGAGCCCTGCCCCACATGGGTTCCGGGATAGGAGCCTTGCTGGTCAAAGGTAACCGTTGCAGAAAGGACATCCCGCCCCCACAGCGAGGACACCGCCTTGCCGATGCGGGCCGGTGCAGCCGTATGTGAACTGGAAGGCCCTGTTGTTACAGGGCCAAGTACATCATTGATGATGCTTTTATATTCCATTGCTTTACACATACCCAAACAGCTTGGGGAGGAACAAGGAAATCTCAGGAATAAAAGTGGTCAGCAGGAGCGTGGGTATCCAGGCAAAGAGGATCAACATAAAGGTGGGCTTGAGCATGTCCCTGACTTCAGCACCTGATATCCGTCCGCCCAGATACAGCAACGGCGCGGTTGGCGGTGTCACGTTGCCCATGCCGATATTCACGCTTAGGATCGCCGCAAACTGGACCGGTGTCACCCCCAGCGCCATTACCACCGGCAGCAGGATGGGCCCACACAGAATGGTGCCGCTGCAGTCATCCATCAGCATGCCGATGAGAATCATAAACAGATTGACCATCAACAGGATTACAATTCGGCTGGATGAAATGGAGGTGAGGAAGCCTAGAATCAAATCCGGCAGGTTTTCTGTGATGTAAAGCCTGCTTAAAATCCCCACAGAGAAGAGCATGACCATGATGACACCGGCTGTTTCTCCGGCCTGCACCATCGAGAGTTTGAAGGTTTTAATGTCTATCTTCTTATAATAGAAGATTCCAACCAGCAGAGAGTACGCGACGGAGAAAGCCGCGCCTTCGGTGGCAGTGAGTACACCACCGTAGATGCTTCCCAGAAGCAGCACAGGCATTAAGACAGCGGGAATCGTACTCTTGCCCTTTTTCTTCTCAGCAATATCCACGGGCGTGCAGATGCTGTTGTTCTTCGCGGCTTTTTCCGCGAATGACTTCATATCAGGGTCGCGCTTGACAATCCAGGCGTTGACCAGGCCCATAGAAGCAATCAGAAATAAGCCGGGCACAATCGTGGCGAGGAAACAGGCCAACACCGATGTACCAGTTCCCCAGGCGTAGAGGATCATCAGAATGCTGGGGGGGATCATAATGCCAAGGACGCCGGAGCTGGCCAGGATTCCGCCGATCAAGCCCGGCTTGTATCCATTTTCCTTCAGTCTGGGTGTCATGATGGAGCCGATGCAACTGGTGGTTGCGGAGGCGCTTCCGGAAACTGCGCCAAACAGAGCACAAGAGATGATGGTTACCAGGCCCAGGGCGGACTTGGATTTCTTGCAGCACTTCTGCAAGCCCTCCACCAGCTTATGACCAATACCTCCCTTGTCAATAATAGAGCCTGCCAGCACAAAAAGCGGAATGGTGAGCAACAGGATGGTGTTTTGGCTGTTGAAGCCATAGGAGAAAAGCATGATCGGGTTAATGCCACCGGTGGCACAGATATACGCTGCTGAAATGAGGAAAGACAGCGGGATGGGGACACCCACCACCATTGTGGCAATCAAGATTAGCAGAGCAATGACAGAGGTCATTAACGATTCCCTCCTTCGGCTGATGCTTGTGCTGCGCTATTGATATCCTTTACGTTGCGAATGGAGTTGTAGCAATCTCGAATCAAGTACAGACCCCACATCAGAAACGACAGACACATTGGCAGTTGTTGAAGGTACAGGGGGATTTTATGAACGCTTGTCTTGGGCCGCAGGGGAAAAGTCCAGTTCCAATAGTCGGCGCACCATTTGATGGCAAGGATGCAAATTGCCAGGCTTATGACATCCATCACCACATTGGCGATAGCAATTACCTTCTTATTGCGAGTAAATACTGTGACCATGTTGGCGTTCAGGTGTGATTTAGCGCGAGCCGCAGAAATACTTCCAATAAAATACAGCCAATACCCAAAAATCAGGATGATTTCTTCCGACCCGTAGAAATCGATCTTGAGTACATATCGCATGAAAGCTCCAACTATAATCAGCAGTGTTACAATGGAACCCGTTATGATAATGATGGAATCATAGATATACTGCAGTATCTTATCAATTTTTATAATGACCTTAGTCAATGTTCAGCCGCCTCCTTCGGGCGTTTATCAACGCTTGCTCAGGGGAATGCCATGCAATGGGAAGAGGCAAGACAAGGAGTATCGCGATCTCCTACGCCTTGTCTTGCCTTCCAGCTTCGCCTATATACCATCCGTTACGAATACCGGATTCCAGGTGATAGGTTACTCGGTAATGGCCAATACATTGTCCAGGAATTCCTGACCAAAGGTTTTAGCAAGCTTTGGCCACACGTTGGCACGAACCGCCTGGGCAAACGCGGCACGCTCTTCGTCTGTAAACTCAACCACGGTAATGCCTTTATCGCGCAGTAATTCTTTGTACTTGGCTTCGTCATCCTGGGCAAGCGTGATGCTTTCAGCGCACTTGTCCTGA
>JAAYDR010000026.1 GCA_012729115.1 Clostridiales bacterium
AAATCGTCGTTAAGGCCTGTGGCGGGATCTACGAACAGGGGCGCTGATACCCGCTTCAGATTCAGGGCCTGGGCCAGGCTGTCCTGAAAAACGCGCTTGATCAGGCTGATGGCGGCCTGGGTTTCATACAGCGTAAGTCTGGGGTGGTAGCCATCCGGAATGGTGACCTTGTTCATGCAGCTATACCCTCTCTTTTCATGTTTGAACACAGTATACAAGCCGATGCAAGGGATGTCAAACGGAATACCGGTAGAACTGGGTTATGCTCTGCGTGTAAGAATCCTAAAAAATCCAGGGAAAACTTTTCAAAAAACAGGCCTTATGGTATACTAAAAGTTAAACAGCTTATCCATAAGCTGTTTCAGGGGAAAGGAGGATGTCCATGCAAAGCATGACGGGCTATGGCAGCTGTCTTGTCAGCCGGGAGGACCGGGAGATGCTCATCGAGCTGAAAGCCGTGAATCACCGCTTTTTGGATTGCACCTTTCGCCTGCCCCGGAGCCTGATGTTTTTGGAGGACGCGCTGCGAGGCCGTATGGCAGCCAGCGGCATCAGCCGGGGGCATGTGGATGTGTTCATCACATACCAGAACAACCGGGCGGATTCCCATACAGTCAGGCTGGATTTGCCTCTGGTCAAGGCCTGCGGAGATGCCTGCCTCCAGGCCCGCAGGAGTTTGCCCCTTGACGTTCGGGAGCCCTCTGTGGCGGATATCCTCACCCTTAGCGGAGCGCTCAGCGTCCAGGAGGGGCAGGAGGATCGGGACCAGGTTACGGCCCTTGCGGAGGAAGCCTTTGTGGGGGCTGCTCGGCAACTGATGGAGATGCGCCGGCGAGAAGGGGAAGCCCTCAAGGCAGACCTTACGGACAACCTTTCCCAGCTCGATGCCAAGGTAAAGAGCATGGCTATGCGTGCCCCAGCAGTACCTCAGCACTACCGGGAGAGGCTGGAAAGCCGTTTGCAGGAGTGGCAGATTACGGCGGTGGACCCTCAGCGCATAGCCCAGGAAGTGGCCACCATGGCCGACCGCTATGCCATTGATGAGGAACTCAGTCGGCTGCAAAGCCATATGGCACAGTTTGCTGAAGGATTGGAAAGCCAGCAGGAAATTGGCCGAAGGCTGGACTTCCTGCTCCAGGAGATGAACCGGGAGGTCAACACCATCGGCTCAAAGGCTTCCGATGCCCAGATTGCCCAGGACGTGGTGGATGCCAAATGCCTTCTGGAGAAGCTGAGGGAACAGGTGCAAAATGTTGTGTAAGGAGTGAAGTGGGTGCAGCTGATTAACATCGGCTTTGGCAACATGGTGGTTGCGGAGCGTATTGTGGCCATCGTAAGCCCGGACAGTGCGCCGGTTAAGCGCTTGGTACAAGAGGCCCGGGAACAGCGGCGGGTGGTGGACGCCACCCAGGGGCGGCGCACCCGTGCAGTGATCCTTACAGACAGCGAACATGTCATCCTTTCCGCCATCCAACCTGAGACGATTTCCGGGCGTGTATCCAGCCGGCAGGAATGCCTGCCGACAGAGGAAAAGGAGGCTTGACATGACCGCGTGTATCCAGCGAAAAGGCATGCTCATCATCATCTCCGGTCCATCAGGCACGGGCAAGGGTACCCTGGTGAAAAAGCTGATGGACAGTGATCCCAGCATCACCTTCTCCTGCAGCGTCACCACCCGGGCTCCCAGGGTAGGCGAGATGGAAGGGGTTCACTACCATTTTATCAGCGAGGCGGAGTATGACCGGTTGCTGGCTCAGAACGCCTTTTTGGAACACGCGACGGTTCATGGACACCGGTACGGCACCCTGCGGGCAGAGGTCCGACAGGCTTTGGAAAGAGGCCGAAACGTGCTGCTGGACGTGGACCCCCAGGGAGCCCTCAGTGTCATGGAGCAGGAGCAGGACTATGTGAGCATCTTCATCCTGCCCCCCAGCTTCAGCGCTCTTCGGGTGCGCCTTCACACCCGAAACACCGATGATCCGGCTGAAATCGAACGCAGGCTCCGCAATGCCAGGGGTGAAGTGAAAAACATTCATCGTTACCAGTATGCTGTAATCAATGACGACCTGGAGCTCGCCTTTGTGCAGCTCCAAAGCATCATCAACGCTGAAAAGCAGCGTACCATTCGGTTTATCCCCACCATCCAGGAATAGTAGAGGAGGAGTTCCCATGGCCATTGTAAACCCTTCGATTGTAGAACTCAGCGAGAAAGTGGACAGCAGGTACACCCTGGTGGTCGAAACCAGCAAACGGGCCCGCCAGCTGGTCAGCGGTGCGCAGCCTCTGATCGATCCCAAGGATATGAAGCCCCTGATGGTCGCCATCGACGAAGTGAACCGGGGGTTGCTCACGTATAGCCGCGATCCGGAGACGGAGGAATAACATGCTTTCTAGCAAGAGCGTGGTGCTTGGCGTAACAGGCGGCATCGCGGCTTATAAGGCTGCGGAGGTCGTTTCGCGCTTAAAGAAACTGGATGCGCAGGTGGATGTCATCATGACAAAGAATGCCACCCGCTTTGTCACCCCCCTCACCTTTGAAACCCTCTCGGCACGCCCCGTCACCACAGACACCTTCCTTCGGGAGGGGAGTTGGGAGGTGGAGCACGTTGCCCTTGCCAAAAAGGCAGACTTGATGCTGGTGGCCCCGGCTACGGCAAATCTGCTCGCAAAATTCGCTCATGGTTTGGCGGATGATATGCTCACCACCACGTTGCTGGCTGCCAAGGCACCGGTTTTGCTGGCACCGGCCATGAACACCGTGATGTGGGAGGCCCGGGCCACCCAGGAGAATCTTCGAATTCTGCTGGACAGGGGAGTTCATACCATAGGGCCGGATAGTGGTCTGCTGGCTTGTGGAGATGTAGGCGCAGGCCGTATGAGCGAACCCCAGGTGATCGTGGAGGCGGCTGTGGCGCTGCTGTTGCCCAAGACCGACATGGCGGGGCTTCGCGTACTAGTGACTGCGGGTCCGACCCTGGAGCGTTTGGACCCGGTTCGCTATCTCACCAACGATTCCTCCGGCAAGATGGGGTATGCCCTGGCAGAGGCGGCCCGGGACCGGGGCGCTTCCGTGACTTTGGTGTCCGGTCCTGTGGCCCTGACCCCGCCCTATGGGGTGGAGATGGTAGCGGTGGAAAGTACCACAGATCTGTATAATGTTCTGATGTGCCTTTGTTGCGAACAGGATCTCATAGCCCAGGCGGCAGCTCCCGCGGACTATCGCTTTGCCACACCCAGCAATGAAAAACTGAAGAAGCAGGGGGGCAAACCCCTCATCCTGGAGTTGGTCGAAAACCCTGATGTGGCCAGGGAAGTAGGTGAGCGCAAGAAGCCGGGCCAGGTGCTTATTGGCTTTGCGGCAGAAACCAGCGATCTTTTGGCAAACGCCCGAAAAAAGCTTCAGAGCAAGGGCCTGCATCTGGTGGTGGCTAACGATGTCACCCAGGAAGGTGCGGGCTTTCGTGTTGATACCAACATTGCCACTTTGGTGAGTAAGGGGGGAGAGCATAGCCTTCCCAAGCTCAGCAAGCGGGAGTTGGCCGATCGGATCTGGGACGAAGCCCTGTCGATCCGGCTTGGACTGTCATCGCAAGGCTGAAATCCTGTTGTATCGGACTGCCGATCTACCGGCGATGAAATTCATAAATCCGTTGTTTTTAGCACGGACATTTCCTTCGATTTTGCTTATGATCAACCTGTTGGCACGGTTAGTGTATGGGACCTCCGTGTTCCAATACCAAAGTACCGAAGGAGGAACTACAATGAGTGAAATGTTCTGTTATCAATGTGAACAAGCCGCCCGTGGAACTGGCTGCGAAATATCCGGTGTTTGCGGTAAGAAACCAGACACATCCAATGCTCAGGATGAGCTTACCTGCGAAATGATTGCCCTGGCCCAAGTTGTCCAAAAGGCTGGCGGTACAGATATCTCCGCTGTGGATTTGATTGTGGATGGTCTTTTTACCACCATCACCAATGTGAGTTTTAACACCGCTTCCGTGCAGGAGTTGACGCAGCGGGTACGGCAGGCCAAGGAAGCCCTGGGTGGCGGCAGGGCAATGGAAACCCAGGCCCTGTTTGGCCATGTCAACAAGGACATCCAATCCCTGAAATCCACATTGCTGTTTGGCATTCGCGGCATGGCCGCCTATGCCCATCATGCCCGGGTGCTGGGGAAGCGTAGCGCTGAGGTGGACGCCTGGTTTGTTGAGGGCATGGCGGCCCAGGGTGAGGACCATACCGTGGAGGAATGGCTTGGTCTGCTGATGGAATGCGGCAAACGAAACCTGGCCTGCATGGCCATGCTGGATGAGGCCAATACCTCTGCTTACGGGAACCCCGTTCCCGCCCAAGTTCCCCTGCTGGTGGAGAAAGGTCCCTTTATCGTGGTTTCCGGCCATGACCTGTACGATCTCAAGATGCTCCTGGAGCAGACCGACGGCAAGGGCGTGAATATTTACACCCATGGAGAAATGCTCCCTGCCCATGGCTATCCTGAATTGAAAAAACATACCCAACTCAAGGGGAACTTTGGCACCGCCTGGCAGAACCAGACGAAGGAGTTCGACGGCATCCCCGCTCCTGTGCTTTTTACCACCAACTGTTTGATGCCTCCAAAAGCCGGCTATGCCGACCGGATCTACACCACCTCGGTGGTGGAATTCCCCGGTTTGGTACACATTTCTACGGATGAAAAGGGTCATAAAGATTTCAGCCGGATCATAGAGCATGCCATTCGCCTGGGCGGTTATCCCCAGGACATGCAGTTCACCGGCATCAATGGCGGTACCACCCTTACCACCGGCTTTGGCCGAAAGACCGTCCTGGACAATGCTCCCGCCATCATCGATGCCGTAAAAGCCGGGCAGATCAGCCACTTCTTCCTGGTGGGCGGCTGCGACGGCGCTAAGCCCGGCCGCAATTACTACACCGATCTGGTGAAACAGACCCCTGATGATACGGTGATTCTCACCTTGGCCTGCGGCAAGTTCCGTTTCAACGACCTGGACATCGGCTCCATCGGACCCTTCCCCCGTATTCTGGACATGGGCCAGTGCAACGATTCCTACGGCGCGATCCAGGTGGCCCTGGCCTTGGCCGATGCCTTTGGCTGTGGTGTGAATGACCTGCCCTTGACCCTGGTGCTCAGCTGGTACGAGCAGAAGGCCGTCTGCGTCCTCCTTACCCTCCTTGCATTGGGAATCAAGAACATCTACATTGGACCCACCATCCCCGCCTTTTTCTCCGAGACGGTCCTGAACGTTCTGGTTGACATGTTTGGCCTGCGGCCTATCACCACCCCCGCTGACGACCTCAAGGCGATTCTGGGTGCGTGATGACGGAGATAAGGAAGGTGTCACCATAGCTCACTATGTGACCAGCGGTAAGGCAATGCCTTGCCGCTGGGTTTTTTGAGCTCTTTTCTCTTCGTAAAAATCTCCCCGGGTGCTTGACAGAGCGTAGCTTGACAAGTATACTAATGAAGTTGTCTTGTGGGTTCTGCGCGCTGCGTTTATCAAAGCCGCATTCCGCCATAGATTGAGTGTCAAGGAGTGTTCTGAATGTTCCGTACCTATCAGCCGAAGAAACGCCAGCGGAGCAAAGTGCATGGCTTCCGTGCCCGTATGTCCACCAAGAATGGCCGCCGTGTGTTGGCCGCCCGCCGCCGCCGTGGCCGCAAGGTTCTTTCTGCCTAAGGTTCAGTGGCAATGCCTTTTGTGATTCGGTTGAGCCCGCCCCATTCCTCATGTCATGGGTGAAGTGGGTACGGGCTTTTCCGATATTATCCGGCATTGGGAGGATGGGGGAGAGCCTTGCAACGGCAGTATCGCTTAGGCCCGGATCGCCAGTTTCGCTATGTTTACAGGCGGGGCTGCCGTGTTTCCGGCAAGGACATCACGCTGCTGTATGTGCGTAGCCGTCAAAAGCGTGTGGGTTTTTCCGTGAGCAAGAAGGTGGGAGGCGCGGTGGTGCGCAACCGCACCAAACGCCTCCTTCGGGAGGTTTTTCGTCCCAGGATGGCAGACTTGCCCAATGGATTGTATGTGGTGATCGCCAGGCCGGGTCTTCCTTCCCAGACATTCCTCCAGCTATCACAAAACGTTGACGGTCTTCTCCAGAAGCTAATCAGGACGCAAAGCGCAGAGCCCCGGCGCGACCAGGGATCGAGGAATCCATGAAACGGTTTTTGATCGGTTTGATCCGTTTCTATCAGCGGCACATCAGCCCGCACACACCGCCTTCCTGCCGCTTTCAGCCCACCTGCTCCCAGTACGCTTTGACCGCCGTGCAAAGGTACGGAGCGCTCAAAGGTGGGGGAATGGCTTTATGGAGACTGTTAAGGTGCAACCCCTTTTGCAAAGGCGGGCACGACCCGGTGCCCGAGGTGCCAAATACCACCCTGAGGAGGAACTGACTTGGACATTAATGGGTTTTTGGCCGGCATTCTGACCGGCATCAATTCCGTGGTCAATAACTATGGTTGGTCGATTGTGGTTTTTACACTGCTCATCAAGGTAGTCCTGCTGCCCTTTGACTACAAGAGCCGTAAGAGCATGCGCCGCATGTCCAAGCTGCAGCCGGAAATCGCCAAGATTCAAAAGAAGTACGCCAATGATAAAGAGAAGCTTAATCAGAAAACCTCCGAGCTGTACCGTAAGGAAAAAATCAACCCTCTGAGCGGTTGTGTACCGATGCTCATCACCTTTCCCATTCTGTTTGCCATGTTCGGAGCCATGCGCACCATCGCCAACACCCAGATGGCGCAGCAGGTGGCGGATTTATTGACCACCAATACCCAAACCAACGAAACCTGGCTTTGGGTTAAGAACCTGTGGATGCCCGACAGCCCCTTTGCCACGACGCTTGCGGATCTGGCCAGCCTCAAGCAGATTCCCGCAGACATTTGGCAGAATGTCTGGCAGGGCTTAAGCGCTGGTCAGGTGGACATCCTAAAGGGTATGGGGCTCGGCCTGGAGCAAATGCAAGCGGCCATTGCCGACGCAGCCGCCAACAAGCAAACCCTGGCCATGGGAGATTTGATTTTTCCTGTGCTCCAGCAGAATCCCACCTATTTGGCCGAAAGTGTCAAATGGGCCGCCATGCCGGAATTGAATCTGCTCATCACCAGGCTGCCGATCTACGCATTTAACAATGGTTTGTTCTTGCTGCCTATATTGGCTGCGGTGACCCAGTTCCTCATGACCGCCACCCAGCCCCAGCCAGCCGCCGCTGCCCAGGGGCAGGCCGCCGGTTCCGGCGCGTTCATGAAGTATTTCTTCCCCCTGTTTTCCCTTTACATTTGCTCCAGCTACACCGCCGGTTTCTCCCTGTACTGGGTGATGTCCAACATCATCGCCTGGGCTCAGGGCGCGGTGCTGAACAAGATATTTGAAGAACAGGAGCGGAAAGCCAACCAGACAACGATCGGGGAGGGGACCGTAAAATGAGATCGATTCAATCCAGTGCGAAGACGATGGAAGAGGCCGTAACCCAGGGTCTGGAAAAGCTGGGTGCATCCCTTGGAGATGTAACTATCGACATCCTGGACGAGGGCTCCAAAGGATTTTTGGGCCTGTTGGGCAGTAAGCCGGTTGTGGTGAGGCTTACGCTACGAGAGGACGGAGCGGATGCGGATGCCTTGTCGGCCTTTTCCCTGGCCGGTTCTTCACAGGCCAAGGAATGGTCCGGCAAGAAGAAGGGTGTGAAGGAAAAGGCTGAGGCCGCCAAGGAGAAGGTGCAGTCTTCCCGGGAGAAGACAGGCACCGTCAAGGAGAAGGCCCAGACTGCCAAGGAAAAGGTGAAGCCGGCTCAGGCTCCCAAACAAGGCCGGCAGGAGCGTAACCCCCAGGATAACCGTGTACAGCGCGCTGAGCAGGCATCCACAGATCGGACAGCAACCACCAACGGCCCTGATACCCCGGCACCTCTGCGCGATCCGGAAACGCCAGAAGGACGTGCCCAACAATTCATGCTGAAGGTGACCCAGCTCATGGGCGTGAACGTCAGCGTGGCTGCGGGCCGGGACGAGGAAGGCAACGTGCGGGTGGATATGCACGGAGATACCTTGGGCATTCTCATCGGCCGCCGCGGGGAAACCTTGGATGCCTTGCAATACCTTACCAGCCTCTTTGTGAACAAAGGGCAGGAGGATTATATCCGGGTGACCCTGGACACGGAGAACTACCGTGCCAAGAGAGAGGAAGCTCTGACCCGCCTGGCTAACCGCATGGCCAGCCGCGCCATCAAGACAGGACGCAAGGTGGTTATGGAGCCCATGAATCCCTATGAACGCCGCATTTTGCACAGCGCTCTCCAGCAGAATGATGCAGTGACCACCCACAGCGAGGGAGACGAACCCAATCGCCATGTGGTGATAACTCTGAAGCAAAACCAGTAAACCTTGCCCCGGGTGGATGGAGTGAAGATGCAAGCCGCGCCCAAACAGGCGCGGCTTGATCATATAATCCCCACCCTCCCTTTCATGACCTTATTCTTGTCCGTTTACCGGCCACTGTGATATAATGATTTGCATGGCCATACGTTGGAAGGCTTATGAGACGGAAATGATTGGCCGGACACCAGGGGCCTGAAATGTCCCGGCCGGGAGCCTGCCCGGTCTGTCGGTTAGGGCTGTTAATTGTTGAAAGGGGATTGTCATGGGCGATACTGACTGGAGAGCCATGATCCGGGAGGACCGGGAAGCAGTGTTGGCACGGGACCCTGCAGCCAGGAGCATGATGGAGGTGCGGTTGTGTTATCCCGGGCTGACAGCGCTAAAATCCCATCGCAGGGCACACAGGCTCTATCAAAAGGGGCATGTGTTGCTGGCACGGCTGCTCAGCCAGCGCGCCCGGCACAAGACCGGTATTGAAATTCACCCAGGGGCCCAGATTGGCCGCCGGGTGTTTATTGACCATGGGGATGGTGTGGTGATTGGCGAAACCACCTGCATTGGCGATGATGTGACCATCTACCAGGGAGTGACCCTGGGGGGCACGGGTAAGGATGTAGGCAAGCGGCATCCCACTATCGGAAACAATTGCACCATTGGCGCTGGGGCCAAGGTGCTGGGTCCCATCACCATCGGCAACAACTGCAAGGTAGGAGCGGGAGCCATTGTGCTCAAGAACGTGCCGGACAACAGCACGGTGGTGGGCAATCCTGGCCGCATTGTGAAAAAGAATAATGTACAGCCTAAGGGTGAGGCGGATCTGGATCAGGTGAACCTGCCCGATCCGATGCTGGAGAGGATGGAAGCCTTGGTGCAGAGGCTGACTGTTCTGGAAAAATGCCTCGCAAATCATGCCCGGCAGCTTGGTTGTGAAAACTGTCCGGATAGGGATAAGGACGCTCCCTGTCAAAGCGGGGAAACGGAAAGCTTTCCCCAGCATTTGGCCCAGCAACTCAACGAGATGTAATGATTCATCATCTGGTCATGATCCCTTGTCTCAAAGCAAAGGAGGAACCACTGTGGAAATTTTCAACAGCATGACCCGCAAGAAGGAGCCGTTCATTCCCATTACAGAGGGGAAGGTGGGCATTTATGCTTGCGGGCCTACCGTATATAACTATTTTCATATTGGCAACGCGCGACCTTTTATTATTTTTGACGTTTTGCGCCGGTATCTGGAGCACCGCGGGTATGAGGTGACGTTTGTACAGAACTTTACCGACATCGACGACAAGATGATTGCGCGGGCCAGGGAGGAAGGGACTACGGTTCAAGAGGTGGCGGAGCGCTTTATTGCGGAGTATCAAATTGATGCCAGCGCACTGGGCATCCGCCCGGCGACCATACATCCCAGGGCTACGGAGCACATTCCCCAGATCATCGCCATGATCGGGAAATTGATTGATAAGGGTTTGGCCTATGTGAGCGGAGGTGATGTGTATTTCCGGGTGAAGGCATATCCATCTTATGGCTGCTTATGCGGCCAATGCCTGGACGATTTGGAAAGCGGGGCCAGAGTGAGCGTGGACGAGCTCAAAGAGGACCCATTGGACTTTGCGCTGTGGAAGGCACACAAGCCCGGGGAGCCTGCCTGGGACAGCCCCTGGGGTCCGGGCCGCCCAGGCTGGCACATTGAGTGTTCGGCCATGTCCACTACCTATTTGGGCGATCATTTTGATATCCATTGCGGAGGTAAGGATCTGCTCTTTCCCCATCATGAGAATGAAATTGCCCAAAGCAGCGGCGCCACAGGCCAGCCCTATGTGAATTATTGGATGCATAACGGCTTTATCAACATTGACAATGAGAAGATGAGCAAATCCAAGGGAAACTTCTTTACGGTCCGGGATATCGCCAAGGAGTACGATCTGCAAGCTGTGCGGATGTTCATGCTGTCCGCCCATTACCGCAGCCCTGTGAATTTCAGCCGGGAAATGATCCAGCAAGCCCAGAGCAGCTTGGAACGTCTTTCCATCGCCAAGGACCAACTGGCGTTTCTCATGGCTTCGGCCCAGGATCGGAAACCGAATGAGATGGAAGAAGCCTTCATGGCCTACTGTGAGGAGGTTAGAGCCCATTTTTACGCCGCCATGGACGACGATCTAAATACGGCTGATGCCTTGAGCGCTCTGTTTGATTTGGCACGGGAGATTCACAAGCTGCCCCTTAACGGTGTCAGCACCAAGGCGTTGATATGCGCCCGTGAGACCTTCTCCGCCATGGCCGGCGTGCTGGGGTTACTCAACAGGCAGGAGGAGGAGCTCAGTCCCCAGGTGCGGGCAATGATGGAGGAACGTGCCCGGGCTCGGAAGGACAGGAACTGGAAACGCAGCGACGAGCTGCGGGATGCCATCAAGGCCTTGGGCTACATCCTGGAGGATACTCCTGCCGGTCAGAAGGTCCGCAAAGGCCTATGAGGCGTGCGAGACAAGGGAAGCGGCACGGAAAGGCTGTTATATGGCCCCTCACGGCAGGGGTCCTGCTTGCGGCGGCATTGCTGTGGACGGGCTGGAACCTCCATTGGTCAGGAGAGTCACACCGGGCTGTCCTGGCTGCACCTTCAGCGGCAGCCAGGCGAGGCGAGACCATGCCAACCTCTTGGGAGAACCGGCTTGGAACAGCGGCGAACCCTGTCCCCGTAAACACCGCCAATGTGGAGGAGCTTTGCCGTTTATTTGGGGTAGGGCCTGCGTTGGCCCAGGCCATCATTGACCGGCGGGAAGCCAACGGCCCCTTTTCCTTTCCGGAGGACCTGCTCTCGGTCAAGGGCATTACGCTGCGGAAATTGGAGCAAATTGTCCAAGAGATTACGCTCGTCCCATGAAGGGGGGGCAGCCCCCTGGAAACCCAGGCCCAAGAATCCATCCACCCATGAGGTAGGAGGAACGGGATGTATAAACGTTTTGGGAAAAGGTCCCTGGATATATTGTTGTCATTGCTGGGGCTGGTCATTCTCAGTCCCATATTTGCCTTGGCATCACTGGCTGTGAAGCTTTCCTCTCCCGGACCGGTTTTCTTTCGCCAAAAGAGGGTGGGCAAGAACAAGGTTCCTTTTGAGATCTGGAAGTTTCGTACCATGCGTTTAGATGCCCCCAAGGATGTGCCGACCCATTTGCTGAAAGACGCCGAGCGGTATATTACACCGGTGGGGAAGGTGCTGCGGGCCACGAGCATCGACGAACTCCCCCAGTTTGCCAATGTTTTTTGGGGACAAATGTCCCTCATCGGCCCTCGGCCTGCCCTGTGGAATCAGGACGATCTGGTGGCTCTGCGGGACCAGTACAGGGCCAATGATGTTCTGCCTGGCATGAGCGGGTGGGCTCAGGTGAATGGCCGGGATGAGCTCAGTCTGGAAAAGAAGGCGAGGCGGGACGGAGAGTATGCCCAGAACATCAGCTTCCGCCTGGACATGAAGTGCTTGTTGCTGACCTTTGTAAAGGTTTTTAACCGGGAAGGCATCGCTGAAGGCAAGGAAGGAAAGCATTATTCTGTCCTCCGTGTGGAGGGGAAGAAATGAAAAAGCTATTGATCACCGGGGCAGGAAGTTATATTGGTGAAGCGGTGGCAGCTCATTGGGAGCGCCTGACAGGCGTGGCTCCTCAAACCGTGGATATGCGGGGAGAGAGCTGGAGACAGGTTGATTTTCATGGCTTTGACGCAGTACTGCATGTGGCGGGCATTGCCCACCAGCGGGAAACAGAGGAAAATGCTGCTGATTATTACGCAGTCAATCGGGATTTGGCCATAGCCGTCGCGGAGAAAGCAAAGACGGAGGGTGTGGGGCAGTTCATTCTGATGAGTTCCATGAGCGTGTATGGCCTTGTGACGGGACATATTACCGCCGCAACCCAACCCGCACCCAACACCCATTATGGTAACAGCAAACTTCAGGCAGAAAACGCTCTGTTCGATTTGGCCAATGAGAGCTTCCATGTTGCAATCCTCCGGCCCCCCATGGTTTATGGCAAGGGATGCCGGGGCAATTATCCCCGGCTCGCCGCCTTGGCTGCCAGGCTGCCCCTTTTTCCCCGGGTGGACAATCAACGCAGTATGCTCTATATCGATTGCCTCAGTGCCTTCTTGGCCCAGCTGGTGGAAAGCGGCCAGGGCGGGCTGTACTTTCCCCAAAACAAGGATTATGTCAGTACCTCTGATCTGGTGCGTGAAATCGCCCATGCCCGGGGTAAAACCCTCCGGCAGCCCCGCGGGTTTGGCTGGTTCATCAATCTGCTGGCACCTCGCGTCCCCACCGTTGGCAAGCTCTTTGGCAGCCTGACCTATGACAAAGACATGAGCCGTGATTTTTCAGATGAGCCTCAGCCGAGCTTCGCCGAGACCATTCGCAAAACGGAGGCCAGGTCATGAGCAAGAAAGTCCTTTTTGTGGCCACGGTACTTCGGGGGCATATTCTGGTGTTTCACCTGCCCTACATGGAGTGGTTTCAGCAACAGGGCTATGAGGTGCACCTGTGCGCCCGCAACGATACGGACGAACAGCAGCCCCAGGTTCCTTTCTGTGACCGATATGTTGACATGCCCTTTGAACGAAACCCCCTGTCCAGGGGAAACCTGGTGCTATACAAGGAGTTAAAAGCCTTGATTGATGAAGGGGACTACTCCCTGATTCATTGTCATACCCCTGTGGGTGGCATGCTGGCCAGGCTTTGTGCGCGTCAAGCCCGACAAAGAGGCGCCCGGGTGGTGTACACGGCCCATGGTTTCCATTTTTTCACCGGAGCCAAGCCTATCAATTGGTTGCTTTATTATCCGGCGGAGCGTTGGCTGGCCCGGTATACCGACCTGCTCATTACCATCAACCGGGAGGACTATGACCGGGCATGCAGGTTCCCTGCCAGGAAAGTAGCGCTGGTGCGGGGAGTGGGCGTGGATTTCGCCCGATTTGAGGCCTCCACAGACAGGACTGTGATCAGGACATCCCTGGGTATCCCCGAAGCGGCTCCGGTGGTCATCACCGTGGGGGAGCATATCCCTCGCAAGAACCATGAGACTGTGTTGCGGGCCATGGCCCTGGTGGAGGGCGCCTGGCTGCTCCTGTGTGGAGTGGGAGAGTTGACCGGAAAGCTTGAGCAGTTGGCGCAAGAACTGGGGATCACCCATCGGACATTGTTCTTGGGCTTTCGACGGGATGTGCCCGCTTTGCTTGCAGCAAGTGATGTGTTCTTTTTCCCCTCCTTCCAGGAGGGGCTGCCTGTATCTCTGATGGAGGCCATGGCTGCCGGGCTTCCCTGTGTTGCCTCTGCGGTGCGGGGCAGCCGGGATTTGATCGAGGAAAGCCAGGGAGGCATGCTGCGGCCGCCCCTGGACGCTGCCGGTTTTGCACTTGATATCCGAAAGATGCTTGGCAACGAAAGCCTGCGCAGGAAAATGGGCCTACGCAATCAAAGCCATATTCAGGCGTATGGGCTGGCCCAGGTGCGGGAGGAAATGGCCCGGTTGTATCAGGCTCAGTTGGATGCGCCCGGCAGGGAGGCATGAGATGGCCCTTTGCTTGTTTGTGATGAAGTATCCCCTCCATCTGCGCGAAAACCTCCGGGGGAAGTTTGACGGACAGATGGCCGCCATGCGTGCCCTTGGCCACGAAGTATACTGCATCGGCTGGAATAGGCAGGGGATGTGGCTCCTGGGGGAGGGAAAACAGAAGATGCTTATGAGATGCCCCCTTACCAGAATCCCCGGCTATGATCATACGTTCATCTTTGTGGACTTGATGAGGGCTGTCCGCAAGGTCTTGAAGGAGCGAAAGGTGGACCTTCTTTATTGGCGGTACATGCCCACCTTTGGCAACGCCCTGGGAACCGCCAAGGCTATAAAAGCCCAGGGAGGCAAACTGGTGATGGAATTTCCCACCTTCCCCAGGGAGGAGGAAAACCGCCGTTCCCTGCTGCGCCGCCCTGTGTTTGTGTATGCAGATCGGGTATTGCATAAGCTCAGCCCATTAATTGACCTGTATACCGCCATCGGTCAACCCTGCGGAGGAAAAATCGATGATCGCCCCGCCATGAACATTGTCAACGGCGTGGATGTGGAGCGATTTCCACTCCATATTCCCAATCCCGGGAACCGGGAGGTTCATCTGTTGGCTGTGGCCAGCATGGCAGGCTGGCATGGTTATGACAGGCTCCTTCGAGCCATGGCTGAGTATCAGGGGCCTGTCAAAGTATATTTCCATCTGGCGGGCAGCGATGGGGACGGATCCCTGTCAAGGTGGAAGGAGCTGGCTCAGGAAATGGACCTGGATGACCGAGCGGTATTCCATGGACCGCTGTACGGGGAGGAACTGAATCGCCTGGTCGCTTCCTGCGATGTGGGGGTGGGTAGCTTGGGTATGTTCCGTTTTGGGCTTACAAACGGTATGCCTTTAAAGCTGCGGGAATATATGGCTCGAGGTTTACCCTTTGTCTACGCAGTAGAGGATGCGGCGATTCCCCAGAATCCCCGCTTCTGCCTGAAGGTATCTAATGATGATTGTCCCATTGACCTGGAGCCTATTGTAGACTTTGCCCTTCGGGCCAAGGAGGACGGAGAAGCCCCGCGCCTGATGCGGGAGCACGCGCGTCATCACATGTCATGGCAAAGTGTGATGAACGGCGTGTTGGAAAGGTTGGACCGATGAGCAAGGGGTGTACGCTGATTTTCCTTAGCTCATGTGCCGTAGACAGCCAGGGCCAGGCCGACCCCTTCATGTGTCAGGAATTGCCCTGGTTACGGCGTCATTTTGACAGGGTGATGCTTGTAAGCTATTATGGCACGGCGGATTTGACCCAGGAACAGCCCTCGCCCCTTCCGGTAACTACCTGGTCGGGAGTTGCCTGGAGGGCCAGATTGCGTGCCCTGTGGCAGAAGGAGCTCTGGGGGGAATTGGGCCACCTTTGCCGGGATCATCGGCTGACCCCGAGCAATGTCATCAAGCTGTTGCTCTTTGCCATTCGGGGGCAAAAGCTCCATCTCTGGACGGAGAAGCTGCTTGCAAGCCTTCAGGAGGAAAAGACCACCCTATACGCTTACTGGTTGAGTTACGAGGCCTATGCTGCGGCCTTGAGCAAAGCACGGCATCCCGGTGCCCGGTTCATTGCTCGAGGTCATGCATTTGACATAGACCCCAAGCGCAATCCTATGAATCCCTATCTGATGAAGGCCTTTATCGCCCGGTATGCCGAAAGCATCTATTTCATTAGCCACCAGGCCAAAGGCCAATATCTGTCCTATGGAAAGCCATTTACACCGGAGGTAAAGCTCCGCGTGGTGGGTATGGGTTCGCAGGGCGAGCCGGTGCAGGAGAATCGGGTACCGCCTTTATTTGCCCGCGGCGGGGAGAAAGCTGTTTTTCATCTCCTCAGCTGCGCCACCATCAGCGAGATCAAGCAACTGCCTTTGCTGGTGGATGCCCTCGCACAGTGGGAAGGCGTGCCCATTCACTGGCTCCATATGGGGGGCGGCCCTGGAGAGGCAGAATTGCGGGCCTACACCGCAGCGCGGCTTTCGGGTAAAACAGGAATCTCCTATGAGATCACAGGTTCTCTCACCTCATCCCAAGTACAGGAAATCTATCACAGGAATTCTTTTGATGTCTTCATCAATACCAGCCGCATGGAAGGGGTACCCGTATCCATCATGGAGGCCATGCGCTTTGGCATCCCGGTGATCGCGCCTTGTGTGGGGGGAATCCCGGAGTTGGTGGATGAGAGCCTGGGGATTCTTTATGATCCCAGCCAGGGAATCCAGGGGATTTTAGAAGCATTGAAGCGCTTTACGACCATGCCGCGTTTGGCCGTGGAGGGAATGCGAGCGGCCGCCAAGACCCGGTGGGAGGAGACATGCCGCAGCGAGGCCCTGCTACCCCTCCTGTTTCCCAAGGAAGCGGCTTACCATCAGGAGGGATCATCCAAGGACAGGCAAGCCGTAGGCTCAGATCCCCAGCGGATACTAATCATCAGTTACTGTTTTGCCCCTCAGAATATCATCGGCGCGGTGCGTCCCACCAAGCTGGCCAAGTATCTGGCACGCCGGGGTCATCAGGTGACCGTGCTCTGTGGGCCGGGGATGGGCGGTCTGGTGGACCCTACCCTCCAGTGGGATTTGAATGAGCTTTCCGATGTCCATGTGGTGCGCGAATGGAACCCGCTCAGGGATTGGAAGGAGCGGAAGGGGAAAGGCAAGGCTCAGGACCAGGAGCCGGCATCCAATGAACAGCGTATCCCGAGGGCCGGCGACCGGTCTCCCAAAGCACCTCTGGCACAGACTTTACCCCAGCCCACTTCTTTGCAACAGAAACTGCGGAATTCCTTTTACCTTCTGTTAAGCCGTCTGGCGGATCGTAGCTTTGCCCGTCGAGGTTGGCGTACCCTTAAGGCCATGAACCGGCATTTTGACGTGGTGATCTCCAGTTATGGCCCCCACAGCGTTCACCAGATTGCCGGCAAGGCAAAGGCCGGCCATATGGCGGATCAATGGGTTGCAGACTTTCGGGATCCGGTGGAATATCCCTTTTCCTGGCAGCGGAGGGCTACCCGGCGTTATGTCAAGCGGGTGAAGGAGCATGCGGATCAGATCACGGGAGCGTCACCCAGTTACCTGGAGGCCATGGGACTGAACCGGGGCACTGTAGTCTTCAATGGCTTTGACCCGGAGGATTTGTCTTCCGCCTCAAGGGCACAGCTGCCGCAAGACTGCCTTTCCTTCGTCTATTGCGGGCAAATGTATCGCTCCAAAGCCGATCTAAGGCCTTTTTTCCGTGCCCTCTGGGAATTGATTCAGGAAGGTGTTGTAAGCAAAAGCCGAGTTCGCCTGGATTTTGCAGGCAAACCTGGAGACTGGAGTTTCTTTTTTGATCAAGCCCGAGAAAGCGGCTTGGAAAGCTGTACCCGAAACCATGGGATGCTGCCCAGGGATCAGGCCATTGGGTTGCAGCTTTCCGCCCATGCATTGCTTGTTGCTTCCTGGAACACACAGGAGGCACTGGGTGTGATACCGGGTAAGTTGCTGGAAGCGTTGATGTTCAACAAACCCGTGATCTGCTGCGTTGCCGGAGCAGTTCCAAGCAGCGTAGCCAAATGGCTGATCACCCAGATGCGAGTGGGCCATTGCTTTGAGGAGGCCGAGGGGGAAGCCGGGCATGCAACGATCAAGGCTTATCTTCGCACGCTCTGTCTTGCTTTTTTAGCAGGGGAAGCCCTTCCCTTTTCTCCTGACCCACAAGCTGTGCAAAGCTATGCATACCCTCAGATTGCCGGGCGTTTTGAGAAACTGATGGGCCTGGTGATACACAAGGAAGGGAGCTGTCTATGAAGATTGTCACTGTGGTAGGAGCCAGGCCTCAGTTCATCAAAGCGGCGGCTCTCTCCCGTGTGTTGCGCCGGGAGCACGAAGAGGTGTTGGTGCATACCGGACAGCACCATGACCCACAGATGTCAGACGTGTTTTTTCAGGAACTGAGCATTCCCAAGCCCAATTACAACCTGGGGATTGCCGGGGGAAGTCATGCCCAGATGACCGCGAGGATGCTCATGGCTGTGGAGGAGGTTCTTTTGGCCGAAAAGCCGGATGCTCTTCTGGTTTATGGGGATACCAACTCAACCTTGGCGGCGGCACTGGCGGCTGTGAAGCTGCATATCCCCATTTTACACGTGGAGGCGGGCAATCGTCTGGGGAGCCTTGTCAATCCTGAGGAGGTCAACCGGGTCCTTACCGATCACATCTCCACAGCGCTATTTGCCTGCGTACCCAGTTCAGTCGCGGCGCTGGCCAGGGAAAACCTGACCCAAAACGTCCACTTGGTGGGCGACCCCATGTATGATGCCTTTCTATACTATGTAAAGCGGCAGAAGAACCGGATACTTTTTTTCTTGCCTGGCCTAGCGGGGGGGCAGGTACCTGTGCCCACCGATTTTGCCTATCTTACCTGCCACAGGGAGGAGAATACGCGCACGGAGGAAGCCCTGTCGGAGATTTTGCTCGCGATGGAAAGCCTGCCCTATCCCACATTGTACCCGGTGCACCCCCGCAACAAGGAAAGCGCTTTGCACCTGGTGTATGCTCTGGGGCTACGCCAAGTGCAGCTGGTGGAGCCTCTGGGCTATCTGGACAGTATTTGGCTGTGCAGCCGGGCTCGGCATGTGGTTACGGATTCCGGTGGAGTCCAGCGGGAAGCCTTTTTTGCGAGGGTGCCTTGCGTGACAGTGTTTGATTACCCGGCCTGGCCGGAAACGCTGGTGGGAAATTGCAATCAGCTGGCCAAGCCTGACCGGGAGGACATCCGGACCAAATGGCTGGTACAGCCCTGCTGGGATATCACGGGCACCCCCTTTGGAGATGGTCATGCCTGCGAAAAAATCTGCGCTGTCCTCCAGGGACTTGAGCTGTAGCCCTCATAGGCCGGAGTTGATCACCCCTTTGGACTTATTCCCGGTGAGGATTGTCCTGGAGCAAGGCTTTCGCCAACCCTCGATCATTGTATTTGGAGGACAAGATGAAATTCCTCTCCAACGCCCACACCCACACTCCTTACTGTGACGGGAAAAGCAGCCTCCGGGAAGTGATCCGAGAGGCTCGAAGGTTGGGATTTGTCAGCCTGGGGTTTTCAGGGCATGCGGACCAGGGCTTTGATTTTGACTACTCCATGAGCGATGGCAGGCAGGCGGCATATGAGCATGAGCTTCGCGCTCTGCGAAGGGAGCTGAATACCGGGGAAGGTCCTCGGCTGTGGATAGGACTGGAGCAGGATGCCCTGGTGCCGGGGGCCAGGATGATGCAGAACAAGGCTCGATTTGACTACATTCTTGGCTCCACCCACTATCTGACCCGCGATTTTCATGGCCAGGCGGTTGCAGCGGACGGAAGGTTTGACACCCTGCAGTCTTATGTATGGGAGGTTTTTTCAGGGGACTGGATGGCCATGATCCAGCGGTACTATGACCTCCATGTAAGCATGCTTCTTGGTGACAAGCCTGATATTATCGGGCATTTTGACCTGGTGCGCAAATGGGCTGAAGCCGCAGGGCTCTTTGACGCATCATCTATGGCCTACCGCCAGATCGCCTTTTCTGCTCTGGAAAAGGCTTTCCCCTGCGGCGGAGTCCTGGAGGTGAACACCGGGGGCATGGCTCGCGGCTATCTCAAGGAGACGCTCCCATCCAAAGAATTGCTGGCTGCCTGGCGGGAAATGGGTGGTCAGGTGACCGTCACCTCGGATTGTCACAACGCGGCACTCCTGGATTTTGGTCTGGACGAAGCCCTTGTGCTGCTGCGAGCTCTTGGTTACCGGAGTGTACAGCGTCTGGGGACCGGCGATGAGTTATGGGAGACTCTGGAATTGTAGGGATGTAAAGTATAGAGATGTTCTGAGAAAACCTTTTGATCGCGCGCGACACGGCCCAGGAAAACATATAGGAAAGGCGATGCCATCATGTTGCTCTCAAGAGATATATCCTTTTATCGCCGGGTATTGCGGCTTACCGGCTGGATCGCTTTGCAGAACGTCATTGTGTGCGTCGTGGGTCTGGTAGACAACATCATGATGGGGGCGTACTCCCAAACGGCGCTGTCCGGGGCGTTCCAGGCAAACCAGGTTCAGTTCCTGCTGCAAATGCTGGTTGCGGGTATCGGTGAGGGAATGGTGGTGCTGACGGCTCAGTATTGGGGAGCCCATAGGATGGAACCCATCCGTCAAGTGGTTTCCATTGCTTTGCGGTTGGCTCTGGTGATCAGTGTGGTGTTCTTTGCCCTATCCCAATGGGCACCAATGTGGCTGCTGGGATTGCTGGGCAATGACGGTGCAGTGATAGCCCAGGGCGCGGAGTATCTGCGCATCACCGGATATAGCTACCCCTTCTTCTGTATTGGGCTGGTTTGGGTGAGTGCCTACCGAAGCATTGAAAAGGTTGCTGTGGGTATGGTGGCTCCCTCCGTGGCCTTCGGATTAAAGCTGCTGCTCAACTGGATGTTGATTTTTGGCAAGGGAGGTGCTCCTGCCTTGGGGGTGCAGGGAGCGGCCATTGCCACTGTGGCAGCCCGGGTACTGGAGTTTGGCATCATCCTGTTTAATGCCTACCGGATGGACCGCAGGCTGGCCCTTTCCTTTGGGGAACTGTGGCGCAGGAACAAGGAGCTTTTGGCGGATTTCCGCAAAGTGGCCACCCCCGTCATCCTCTCCGGTGGCAGTTGGGGCATTGCCATGGGGATTCAGACGGCCATTTTGGGCCATCTTGGTGCCGCCGCCATTGCAGCCAACGCCATCTCCAACTCCCTGTTCCAGGTGATCTCCGTGGTGGCATATGGCATGGCCAGCGCCAGTGCGGTGGTGATTGGTAAGGCAGTGGGAGGGAATGAGCAGGACAGGCTGAGGGAATATGTGAACACTCTTCAGATGCTGTATCTGGCCATAGGGATGGTGTCCGGAGCCGCACTGTTTCTATGCCGGAACTGGATTATTTCGCTGTATACCCTCACCCCTGAGGCTCTGCGGCTCTCACGGGGCTTCCTTACGGTGCTCAGTGTAACCATTCTGGGTACCGCCTATCAGCTCAGTTGCCTGACGGGCATCGTCCGTGGCGGTGGGAATACCGGCTTTGTGTTTTACAATGACCTCATTTTCATGTGGGGAATCGTGCTGCCCCTGAGCCTTCTGGCTGCCTATGTGTGGAACTGGGATCCTGTGTGGGTATTCTTTTGCTTGAAATCCGACCAGTTGATGAAGTGCTTGGTAGCTCTGTGGCAGGTGAATTCCTATCATTGGGTTAAGAAGGTGACACGGGGGGATGCAGCCGATGAGTGCGCTTGAACCTACACCGCTGTATAGGATACTGATTGATGCGGATGCATGCCCGGTGACGGAGATCGCCCTTTCAATCGCCCGGGAGCAGGGGGTGCCTGTGGTGTTGGTGTGTGACGATGCACACCATATGAGTCGGGAAGGTGCAGAGACCATCATCGTGCAAGGAGGCGCGGACAGCGTGGATTTCCATCTGGTGAATCTGCTGATGCACGGAGATATTGTGGTCACACAAGATTATGGTCTGGCGGCCATGTGTCTGGCTCGGGGTGCAAAAGCTCTGCATCAGGACGGTTGGTTTTATACCTCGGTGAACATCGATGAGCTGCTGATGAATCGCCATGTTGCCCAGCGATTTCGCCAGGCAGGTGGGCGAACAAAAGGACCGCCAAAGCGTAACCATGCCCAGGATGCTGCCTTTGCGCGGGCTTTGAGGAGCGCGTTGACAGAGGAAGCCGATATGCTATAATCAGGGAAAGCCCATGGCATGGAATGCCATGGGAGAGGGAGGAACCGGGAATGGGCGGTATGCGAAAGCTGATAAAGCTCGTGTCGGCTGTGGTTGTGGCGCTGCTGATTGTAGCGGTGGGACTGATCGGCTATCTGACCATTACCGAGTATAGGCCCCAGGAGGTGGAAGCCCTTGATCTGAACCTGGCGGCCCGGCAGGAGGCACCTTCTGTTGGCAACAAGTATACCCTGGTCAGTTGGAATCTTGGGTATGCCTGCCTGGGGCGGGACCAGAATTTCTTCATGGACGGCGGTACCATGGTGCGGCCAGACAAAGCGCAGACCGTTGAGGAAAATCTTTCAGGCATTCTCAGCGCCTTGTCCCTGCAAAAGGCGGATGTGTACCTGCTCCAGGAGGTGGACCGGAATTCCCGCCGCAGCCATTACATCGATCAGACCAGGGCTCTCCGCCACGGCCTTTCCTTGACGTCGGCTTATGCGCAGAACTATAAATGTGATTTTGTACCCTTTCCATGGCCAGTAATTGGGAAAGTGGATAGCGGGTTGATGACCCTGAGCGGACTGAAGATCAACGAGGCTGCCCGGGAGAGCCTACCGGTGTCCTTCACCTGGCCGGTTCGGGTGGCAAATCTGAAGCGCTGCCTGCTTGTGGAGCGCATTCCCGTCTTGGGCAGCGAGCATGAGCTGGTGATTATCAATTTGCATCTGGAAGCCTTCGATGACGGAGCGGGCAAAAAGGAGCAGACCCAGCGGCTTATGGAGATTCTTGAGGCGGAATACCGCAACGGCAACTATGTGATCGCCGGAGGAGACTTCAACCAGCGCTTTCCCGGCACCATCACAGATTACCCCCAGCGCAATGAAGCCTTCTGGCAGCCGGGGCAGCTCCTGGAGGAGGATCTTCCCCAGGGTTTTGCCTATGTCTTTGACTCCTCTGTGCCCACTTGCCGCTCTGTTCACAAAGAATATGACGGCGACAGGCAGAACGGCCAATTCTATGTGATCGATGGGTTCATTCTCTCGCCCAATGTCAAGGTCAATCATGTGGAAACCGTGGATCTCAATTTTCTATACAGTGACCATCAACCCATCCGGTTGGAGTTTACGCTTATATAACCCGAGAGGCGGGGCATGACCCCGCTTTTATTTTGACAAACTTACTTAAACATGATACCCTTTCCAGGCAAGTACGAGGAAGAAGAGGTAGACCATGGTAACGATCACGGATGTAAGCCTTCAGTTTGCAGGGGACCTGCTGTATAAGCATGTAGATTTGCTGTTTCAGCCAAACCATTGCTATGGGATCATCGGAGCCAATGGCGCGGGCAAGAGCACGTTGCTGAAAATCATTTCGGGAGAGCTCCAGCCCACCACGGGCACGGTTTCCATGCAGAAAACAGACCGGATGTCGGTGCTGGAGCAGAACCATTTCAAGTATGACGCCTTTACCGTGATGGATACGGTGATCATGGGCAACAAAAGGCTCTATGAGATCATGAAAGAAAAGGAAGCCCTCTATGCAAAGGACGACTTTTCCGATGCGGACGGGGAAAAGGCTGCCCAATTGGAGGGCGAGTTCGCAGAGATGAACGGCTGGGATGCGGAAACGGAAGCCGCTCAGCTACTCAATGGTATTGGAATTTCTCCCGAGCTTCACACAGTGCTCATGGGCTCCCTGGACGGCAAGCAAAAGGTGAAGGTCCTGCTGGCACAAGCCCTTTTCGGACATCCCTCCATCATTCTCCTGGATGAGCCCACCAACGGTTTGGATGTGGAGAGTACCCTGTGGCTTGAGGAGTTTCTGGTGGAATCCGATGCTGTGGTGATTGTGGTCAGTCATGACCGGCATTTTCTCAACGCGGTTTGCACCGATATCGTGGACGTGGATCATGAGACCTGCAAGATGTATGCCGGAAACTATGATTTCTGGTATGAGAGCAGTACCCTGGTGCAGCAGTTGCTGCGCAACCAGAATAAAAAACGGGAAGAAAAGATTAAGGATCTTCAGGAGTTCATTCGCCGCTTCTCCGCTAACAAGTCTAAGAGCAAGCAGGCTACCAGCCGAAAGAAGATTCTGGACAGCATCCAAGTGGAGCAGATGCCCGCCTCCAGCCGAAAGTATCCATTCGTGGGTTTTGAACCGGAACGGGAAGCGGGGAAGGACATCCTCTTTGTGGAAGGCCTGACCAAGACGGTGGACGGGGTGAAGGTGCTGGACAACCTGTCTTTCACTGTCCGCAAGGGGGACAAGATTGCTTTTGTGGGGGACAACGAGGCCGGTGCCACGGCTCTGTTCCGCATACTGGTGGGGGAGTTGAACCCGGACGCGGGCAGCTTTAAGTGGGGCGTCACCATTAGCCAGAGTTACTTTCCCAAGGACAATACGCGCTTTTTTGAAGATTTTGACGGGACCCTGATTGAGTGGCTTCGGCAGTACTCCTTTGACAGCACCGAGACCTACCTGCGGGGTTTCCTGGGTCGGATGCTTTTTTCCGGAGATGATGTGTATAAGCCGGCCAAAGTGCTATCCGGCGGGGAGAAGGTGCGCTGCATGCTCTCGCGGTTGATGATGAGCAAGGCCAATGCCCTGATCCTGGACCAGCCCACCAACCATCTGGATTTGGAAAGCATTACTGCCCTGTCCAAGGGCCTGGCGGCATATCCCGGGAATCTGTTCTTCGCGTCCACAGACCATCAGTTCATAGACGAGGTGGCCAACCGCATCATAGAGATTCCGCTTGAGAAAGAGGGCTGTCTGGATTACCAGGGCTCCTTTGAGGAATATCTGCAGTGGAAAAAGGATTGGAAATAGCGATGACACCTGAAACCCTGAAACCTGGTGTTTACAGACACTTTAAAGGGAACCTCTACAAGCTGCTCTTTGTGGCCCGGCACTCTGAAACGCAGGAGCCCATGGTTGTCTATCAGGCGCTTTATGGGGAGGGTGGTCATTGGGTGCGCCCTGCGTCCATGTGGTGCGAGCAGGTGATCCACCAGGGGCAACAGGTACCCCGATTTATGTGGCTGGGAGATGCACAGGGAACACCCCAAAGCATCGGATAGACTCCCGGCAAGCAACTGGTCAAGCAGGCAAGGCATATACTTCCCAAGAGACAGCAAGGGAGGATATGCCTATGTCGGGAGAGATCTATGCGGTAAGCCATTCCATCACAGGGGAGAAGCAGTTTTCAGGGCAAATGGTACTGACCTATGATATTGAATATCCGCAGTTCGTCACTTTTTCCTCCACTGCGTCCCTGCGGCGGATCAACATGGAGTACAAGGAGCAGGCTGCCATCCTGGCGCAATACGCCCAGGTAACGTTATTTGCGGAGGCGGTGGCGGACTTCAGAGGCAGGGCGCAGGAAGGCTTTCCTTTTTTTCCTTACGGGTTAACTCGCACCTTTACCCTGACCTATGGACAGGATTGTATCATCAGCCTGTACCTGGATGAATATACCTTCACGGGCGGAGCCCATGGCAGCACCATTCGTACCGCGGACACCTGGCAGGCACGAACGGCCGCCAGGCTGCCCCTGGCCAGCCTGTTCCGGCCCGGTGTGGACTATCAGGAGCGGATCTTGACTGTTGTGATTGCGGAGGCCCAGCACAGGGCACAGGAGGATCCAAATCTTTATTTTGGAGATCCTGCAGAGCTGGTGGTACAAAGCTTTGATCCGGCCAATTTCTACTTGACTCCTGCCGGAATCGTCATTTATTATCAGCAAAGCGAGATTGGACCTTATGCGGTGGGCATTCAGACTTTCCTGGTGCCCTATGGACCAGTGGGAGCCAGAATTCCCGGTTGCTAGGGCAAAACTGAGGCCCGATGCGGAAAAAACAATGTAAAGCCATGCTTAATCTTGCATAACGTGCGGCGCCTATGATAGACTGGACAGCAGATTCGCGGTCCGGTCTTTTGGTTTACGGTGCCATAGCCCGGCTTCGTGAAATCTCCAGAGGAGTGACTCCATGCCCAATTTTTCCTTAGCCGACGATGTTTTTCAGGAAGCCGCCAAGAATTATAGGACCCCCTTCCACCTGTATGACGAGAAGGGTATCCGGGAAACTGTACGGGCGCTGAAAACGGCCTTTGCTTGGGCAGAGGATTTTCGCGAGTACTTTGCAGTAAAGGCTCTGCCCACCCCGGCCATCCTTCGAATTTTACAGGAGGAGGGCTGCGGTCTGGATTGCGCCAGCCTGACGGAGTTGATGTTAGCGCAAGCGCTGGGCTTTTCCGGCAATGAAATCATGTTCAGCGCCAACAACGTGCCGCCCGAGGAATTTATCCTGGCCAGGCAACTGGGGGCCATTATCAACCTGGACGACATCACCCATATCCATCTGCTACGGGACAGCGGAAGTATTCCTGAGGAGATATGTTTGCGCTTTAACCCCGGCGGAACCTTTGCGGTAGGGAATGATATTATGGGCGCCCCTGGAGACGCCAAGTACGGCATGACTCGCCCCCAACTATCCCAGGCCCTTATGGAACTTAAAGCCGAAGGTGTTGTCCGCTTTGGCCTCCATGCCTTTTTGAGCAGCAACACCACAGACACGGCCTATTATCCCAGCCTGGCCCGGCTTCTTATGGAAACCGGGAGGGATTTGGCGGAGGAAACCGGATTGACTCTGTCTTTTCTGAACCTTTCCGGGGGCATCGGCATTCCCTATCTGCCGGGAGAGCCCGCCGCAGACTTGACTGCGATAGGCAGGGGGGTGCAGCAGGCCTACCAGGAGATCCTCATCAATAGAGGTTTACACGGGGTCGCCATCAAGACTGAGCTGGGACGTTATATGACTGGTCCCCATGGATGGCTGGTTACCCACATCACCCATGAAAAAAACATTTACAAACATTATTTGGGGGTGGACGCCTCCGCCTGCGATCTGATGCGCCCCGCCATGTACGGAGCCTATCACCACATTACACTGCCTGGCAAGGAGCACCTGCCCCATGATCAAAAGGTGGATGTGACGGGAAGCCTTTGTGAGAACAACGACAAATTTGCGGTTGATCGGATGCTGCCCAAGGCCGACATTGGAGATCTGCTGGTGATTCATGACACCGGTGCTCACGGCTTGAGCATGGGCTATAATTACAACGGAAAGCTGCGCTGCAAGGAGATTCTTTATCGTGAGGGCAAAGGCTTCCAGTTGATCCGTCGGGCGGAGACTCCACAGGATTATTTTGCCACCCTGGACATTGATCCGGTCTGGGAGAAGCTGGTATAGAGAAGAAGGATAGCATCCGACAATAAAGAAGCAGACCCGTGATGCAGGGTCCGCTTTTTGTTTTGTATAGACTAGCGTGTATAATCCTTACGGTGTGGTGGGCTTGGGGGTGGCGGTGGGTGCCGGAGTGGCAGACCTTAGCGCCGCCAGCTGCTTGGTGAGTTCGTCCACCTTGGCCTGGAGCTCTTTTTCCTTTGCAGCCGCAGCATTCTTCACAGCCTGCAGCTCGGCGGCAGCGGCATCCTTGGCCTTTTTCAGTTCGGCTGCTGCATCATCCTTGGCCTTTTTCAGCTCGGCGGCAGCAGCATCCTTGGCTTTTTGCAGCTCAGTGGCCGCAGCATCCTTGGCATTTTGCAGCTCGACGGCAGCGGCATCCTTGGCTTTTTGCAACTCGGCGGTCGCATCGTCCTTGGCTTTTTGCAGCTCAGCAGCCATATCATCCTTGGCCTTTTGTAGCTCGGCAAGCTCGTTTTCTTTTTCTGTTACAGACTCCTTAGCCGCAGTCAGTTCCTGTACATTTTGATCCAAAGAGGTTTCGTGGGTTTTAATGGTCTCCTCGGCAGCGCCGAGTTTGGCCGTGAGATCCAGCACATCCTTCATGGCTTTGTCCTTGCCGATAAAGCCGATGACTGCCATCACGATGGCGGCAACCAGCATGATGACGAGCAAATCAACCAATAGATTCCGTTTCTTCTTGGGAGTGTGATTGGATGTGGTATCAGGCATGACGAGACCTCCTCTGTTGCAGTTGGTATTTAACACATTATACCATTGTGGGTAGAAAAAGCAAAGAATAATTTAAGCAATCTGGTTGAATACACTCCGCGGAAACCATGGGGAACCATGGAATTGGAACGCTTTCCCTTGCCCGGTCCTTCAGGTTGTGCTATGCTACTTTAAGTGAATGAACTGCTTGGCAAAGCTGAGAACGAAAGAGGGCGAAGCCATGGAGCCCAGGCTTAACACCAATGGAAGCGCCGGCCATGACTTATGGAAGGTAGCCCTGTATTGTTTGCTGATTGCAACCGGATGCCTCATGATCTGCTCAAAATCCTCCCCGGCATATCCCATCAACGATTGGTCTGATGCGAATATTTTTTTCTCTATGGGCAAGGGAATGGCTCATGGAAAAGTGATTTACAGGGATCTGTATGATCACAAAGGCCCATTGCTGTACGGTCTGCATGCCTTATGCTACATGATTTCTCCCCTGTCCTTCCTGGGGGTGTGGCTGCTTGAGATACTGTGCTTCACTGCCTTTTTGGTGAGCCTGTACCAATTTATGAGACTATACAAGTTGGGAAGAGTGGCATTGATGATTCTGCCCCTGGCGGCTGCTCTGGTGGCGGCTTCCAATTCCTTCCAGCAAGGAGATAGTGCTGAAGAATTATGTCTGCCTCTGGTCTCCATCCCATTGTATTGGCTGATGCGGTACCTGAAAACAAAAGCCCCGGGCCCCATGCCCGCGCATACGGCCCTCCTCAGCGGACTGCTGTGCGGTTGTGTGTTATGGATCAAGTTCACCCTGTTGGGGTTTCATATGGCCTGGATTCTAATTGTCTTTGGCATTCAGGTTAGAAATAGGCAATGGAAGTCGGCATGGTCTTGTATCCTTTGGTATGTGGCTGGGATCGCACTGGCTACAGTGCCATGGGTGTTCTATTTTGGGTTTCATGGTGCATTGGAAGATTGGCTTGGAACCTACTTTTACCATAACCTTTTCCTCTATTCAGGCAGCGAAACGGCAGGCTTTGTAAGCCGGCTCAGGGCTATGGTCCGTTCCTTTTTGACCTGGGGATTGGAGAATTGGGGATACCTGGGCTTGACGGTTTTGGGTTTGGTATGGCATAGCAATCTTTGGACCGGTAGGCGTAGAGCTCAAATTTCCAATAGTGCTCCCTGGGAGCGCAGTTCTCTCTGGTTGGGCCTGGGGCTGCTCAGCCTGGGGGTGTTCATCGGTGGAAAGAGCTACCCCTATTATGGGCTGATTCTCTATGGGATGATGGGAAACGCGCTGGTTCTTCCCGCCCTGTGGACAGAGAGAATTCTGAGCATAAAATTGACGTGCAAGTCCCTGGTGTCCAGCTTATGCGCGGGGTTGACGGTGCTTTCCTTTGCGCTGTGCCTGCTGGGCAGCCAGAACGTTAAGACATCATTCTTGAAGCCCAGGGACAGCACCATGCAATACCAGTTGGCCCAGGTCATCGTCCAGACTCCGGGCGCTACGATGCTGAACTATGGCTTTATGGATGCGGGCTTTTACACAGCCTCAGGCATTGTGCCCCATGTAAAGTACTTTCACCAAACCAATGTGCCCTTGGACGAAATGCTTCGGGAACAGATTCGCTATATAGACGAAGGCCTGAGTACATACGTGGTGACCCGTGGGAAACAGCCAAAAACGATTTTGGAGAAATACGAACGGGTGATGACAGCGGAAAGCCCGCCGGACTTCTGGTACGACCATGTAGAGTTGTATCGCCTCAAGGAGAGATAACACAAACCGGGATGAGTAAATCACTCCCCCCGGTTTTTAACTCCCGATTAGTCCTCCAGATAGGTGGCTCCGTAGATAAAGTTGTGGATGGCCTCAATGCTATACTTCAGGTTTCTTTCACTGAGATAGATGAGGCTGGCTCCGTTGAACTCCTTGTAACCGAATCGCTTGTCCAAGGGGATACGGAGCTGTTCCATGATTTCACCCCCGTTTTGGAGGTTCTTCATGGTGTCACCCTTGAGCACTACCGTACCCAGTTGGATCAGCTCGCCCAGGGTTAAGTTGGTCTGCCCGTAGGGTAGAGCGGTTTCCACCAGGGAAATGAACTTGGCGATGTCCATGTCCTTCATCACGGTGGAGAGAAGCACCTCCAGGAGCTGGCGTTGGCGGCGGGTACGCTCCAGGTCATTGTCAATACCCCGGATCCGCGCAAAGGTCACGGCCTGCATGCCATCCAAATGGTGGACGCCGTCGGTGGCCTTCACATTCCCACGTTTCACCTTGTCCATTGGCTCCTTGCGAAGTTCATAATTGATACGGCCGGCTTCCTTGCTGGTCATGCTGATATCAACGCCGCCCAGGGAATCAATGATATCCGCCAGGCCATGGATGTTCACCACCACATAACGTTGGACATTCATGTCAAAATTCCGGTTGACTGTTTTCATGGACAGTTCGGGGCCACCTCGCTTGTAGGCAACATTGATGCGATTCTTGCTCTTGAAGCCAGGCACAATCACCGCCGTATCCCGTGCGATGGAGGTCAGCTTCACACTGCCGGTATCCATGTTCACCGAGCAGATAATGACCGCGTCGGAAAGCCCGCGCTCCAGATCCGTGCTGCGGTTGTCCACGCCCAGTAGAAGAATGTTAAATACATGATCGGGGAGCAATTCGTTGGGCTCCAGGTTGCTGAGATCCACCTCATCCATGGGTTGGTTGCTGTTAATAACGTCCTGAAGTTCCGCCATGGCGGCTTCTTCTTCCGGAGTCAGAGCCTCTGCGTTTTCACCGTCGGAGGCCTCCTCGGCGGTTTCGTTGGCCCAGCTTTCCCACAGAGCAAGCTCTTCCGGGGTCAGATCTTCTGGAACGAAATCCGCTTCGCTTTCATCTGCAGTGAAGGAAAGGGAACTGTCCGCCAACGTGGCTGGTGAAAGGGAACAGAGTAAAACCGCAGAAAGAACAAAGCAAATGACTTTTTTCAACCAATGAGACATGGACGTTCCTCCTTAAGGGATGGAGTCATGGGAAAATCAGGGGGCCGTATAAGCCAACCCATACAGGCCGTTGCCATGGGTAACAAGGCTGGCAATCAGGTAGGGCTTGGTGCGCAGAATGGCTGTGTAGGGGACGGCTTGGGTTTCTGAGAAAGTATAGGGCACAACCAACAGGCTGTCAAGGGGATTGGCAATGTCTGAGATGAAGCTCAAGGAACATCCCCTTTGATGGAGGACCTGCTCCAGGGTCTGGCGAGCCAGTTCCAGGCCTGTGGATGTTGGTTCTACCTGGCCTTCCAGGGTGGCGGAGGCTTCCTGAAGCGCTTTTATCTGGGCGGTTGCTTGCGGTTCTTTGTCGGTAGGCTCTTTTTCCTGCCTTTGTCCGATGACAGTCTCCACCACATCCGGGTCGTTGATCTGGGTTTCCCCACCGTGATAAGTCAGGACCGAGCTTACGTCCATCAGAAGTCTGGCGGAAGACACAGCCCGAGTAATGTCCACATGCCGGGAACCGCTGACAACCTCCATGCGCACGTGAGCCACAGGCGCTTGCAATGCAACACTATCCCAGGCGGCGGATGCGCTTTCAAGCAGGGGATCGATGCCTGTGACCGGGCGCAGAGTGATACAAAACCGGGCACCCAGTCGGGAAAGGCCGGCATCGGTCATCAGAGCGCGAACGGCCTCTCCCTGAAGTTCCGCCAGTTCCAAATAACCATAGATTCCCTGCAGACCGAATGCAATATGGGTGATTCGCTGACGTCGGAAAGCTTCAAGATGGGCATAGGTGAGGGTCAGGGTACGGCCTGTGACCACGGGATTACCATCCATATCGGTAACGTAGCCCCCGTCCTCATTCAACTCCGGCTCCGCCTGCAGGATGAGCAGCGCAGCATCGTACCCGGAGCGCAACCGCAGGGAAGCGGTGAAGGGCCGGGTCTGACCGGAATTCGCCTCAAAGATCATCTCTCCGTAGCCAACGCCGCTGATGTTCAGCTTTTTAACCGTGGCGATGATTAAATCAAGCTTGCTGCCGTCGCTGAAAACCAGCACGTCGTGAACCGGATCGATGCGGGCTAAAGGATCAAAGGGCATGTAGTGGTGTGGGCTGTAATCAATGAAAAACATAGGGGCCAAGGGGTCGATCTTCAGCCTGTAGTAGGGCTTGGCATCCAGAGCATCCGTCAGATAGGGATAGTTGCCCGGCTTTTCCCCTGGCATTCGGGTCAGTTTGCCGGTTACCTCATCTCCCGGGAGCATCGGCGCAGGGTCATAGGTGTAAAAAAACGTGGAGGGGTCCGGCTCACCCACGACTTTGCGGGCCTCCTCAGGGAAGATCAGTACTGTGATAGGCAGAATGTCCACGAGAACATCTGTTACTCCCGGCAGATAATCCGGATGGCCGGGCAGGATGCTGACCTTGGCTGTATATCGCCCCACCTCATGGGGGGCATTTTCCAGCCGGGTAGCGCCGGAAAACCAGGTGAGGGATGCCCCCTTGGGGATCAGTCCGGAGGCAAAGATGAACTCCCTGCCGTTGTAGGTTTTGTACTGAGGAGCCAGGGTGAAGGGGCTTCGAACTCCTGAGGCTGTAAAGGAATACTGGTCACTGAAGGCAAAGGCGTCGGCTGTCTCGGCAGTGAGGGTTACATTGGCCTGGGCACAGGCAAAAACCCGGAAGATTACCTGATCCCCGTCCCGAAGGCCCGGGATGTTGCACTCTCCCAAATGCTGCAGAACTCTGCCTGCATCCACCCGGTAGGTGTCAGGCATGCTGCTCCCAGGACGGTTTATATAGTATTGCACGCCGGAGGTGGCGGCGCCTGGGGCGCTATAGGTAACGGCTCCATTGGGCGCGATCGTGACGCCTGTAATGTCGGGCAGGGCATTCGGGTCACCGGAGCCGCGCACCAGCACGGTCGCGTAGGTGTTGGCATCAGAGAGCACCACGGCATCCATACTGCTCAGGGGAGCGCTGCGCCATAGATAGATGAATCCGTATTTGTTTGTTGTCATGGAGAAGGGAGTATTCTTTCCCAGCTTCAGCACAATCTTGGTATTGGGAAGGGCAGCTCCGTGGGAATTGGAGATGAAAAGCACCGTCGGCTGCAATTTGGTGCCCGCGATGGATCCAGGGGCCGGTAATGTCAGATTGGCAGGGCTTTTGATCCGAGTAGACACCAGGCCGCCTGAGGACTTGGCGATGTGGTCGACAAGCAGCGCACCCGCCCCTTGCAATACCAGAGCCGAACCCTGGCCCAGGTTGATGCCGCCGCCTAGGATGCTGCTTTGCTCCAGAACCAGGGTAATATTTGCATTGTTGCCAATGGTCAGGGAGGATGAACTGTCCACCCCGGCAAAGGTCACGGTGGCCTTCACTCTGGGGCCAACGATTATTGCACCGCTGGTAGGGCCGCTGGTGGTGATTTTGTAGGTTCCATTCCTGTCAATGGTCAGCCCTGCATCAGTCAGGACCAGAGATTGCTCACCCTGAGGGATGGTTTTAAGGGTCAAAGCTGTGCCGGCAATGGTTACAGAATAGGACTTGCCGGAAGGGGGGGCCTTGGGCAGCAGCGCCGTGGAAGGAGTCTCGACGGAATAGGCTAGAGCCAAGGGTCTGCCATCCACAGTGGCCTTGGTATCTGTGGTGAGTTCACCGGGAACAGCCAGAGAATACCATCCGTTCAGGGCTCCGCTTTGGGTCCCGAAGGAAAGGGTTAATCCGGAGGACACAGACAGGCTGCCTATGTTCAGACTTACCACGGACAGGCTGCCGCTACCGGTAAGGCTGGCCCCGGCTGTGCCCTCCAGGGCATGGAGATTATTTCTGCCGCTCAGGTGAAGGGTACCGCCTTGGGAGAACTCCACATTCACCTCAGGAGTTGCGGCACTGATACCGTTCATCATCAGGGTCACATTGGAGGCATCCACCCGGAGGGTTTGGGGGATGGCAGTGCCACTTTGAGCAATGGTATACGTGTGTCCCTCCAGCGCTGTAAAGATGTCATTCAGGGCCAGATCATAGTCATCCGAAGGGGAGGGGACATCCTCCCGGGTGGTTATTTCCAGAATGGTACCATTCATCAGGGATTCATAGACCTGACCATCCTCAAGGGGGAGAAGCCAGACATGCGCTTTACCGTCCGGGCAAGGCTGGTTGTAGGGGTAGACACTGCCATTGACCATAACCCCGGTGGAACCGGGGGCGGAAAAAGTGAAGACCTGGGTCCCGTTTGCGCTGATGATGTCTGCGGGCAAGGATACACTGCCACCGACAACCGTCACGTCCCGGGTATTGGGTCCCAAAGAACCCACTGTGAGACTTCCCTCCCCCAGCAGTTTAAGGGCTGCATCATCGGGCAGGGACAGGGCCCCAATGGTACTTTCATGAAAGGTGATTTCCGCAATGCATCGGGCTCCCAGCTGGAGAGTGCCAATCTGAACATTGTTCAGGTGTAGCGCCACCAAGCAGTTCTCGCTAACGATCAGCTTGCATCCTGGGCCCCCTCCGGTGAGGGTGTAGGTACCGCTGCGGTACAGGGTGTAACTGCCGGTGACCGGCAAAATGATGACCGTAGGTATGCTGGCATCCATTATGCTGACGGTTTCCGCTACATCCGCCGAAGGCATGGGAGAAGGCTCGCAGTATACCAGCATCCATTCTCCCAGGGGACATAGGGCTGTAGCGACCCCACGCTCATCCACGAGGATGTGAGGACAGTCCGTCAGTTCGCAAATGGGTGGTGGAGGTGTGGCCGTCTCTTCCAAGGGGAGTGGGGTATCTGAGATGGAAGGCGGTGTATCCGCGGGCAATAGAGGTGCATCCGATATTGGAGGCGTGGCATCAGGTGCCGGGGTTCCGGTGTCCGCCAAGGTGCCGTGGGTGCCTTCCGGTGAGGGAGTGACGAGTTCTTCCGCTGGAAAAGAGCTGACGGCAGGGGTCTCGCTTTCGCTGACAAGCACTCCTTCAGACTCGCAAGAGGGTGCCGGGATAGGCGTATCTTCGGCCAAGCCTGTGACAGTAAAAACGAGTATAAGACACAAAGCCATGGAAAGCAGCCTGTGCGCTGTGCGTTGTGAAAGCTTCATTGATATGCTCCTCCTCCCGGGGAATCATGACAAAAGCATGCCGGAGTAAAGACGGCAACCTCACAAATTGGCCGGTCATCCCCCTGCAAAATAGAACGAATCAATCATGGAATAAACTGCCTTAAATTCTCGCAGAGCTATGCCAGCCAGGAGGGAAAATTCATTTTTCGAAGTGCTTTCACCAGAGGAATCCCCAAGAGATAGATTACACAAGCTTCGCCAAAGGCTACGGAGAGCATAGTCGAGAAAAGAGGGAACCCCAAGGTTAAATGCAGCACCAGGCCTACCACAACACCGTTCACCAGCACCGGCATCGCGGCTGCCAGCCAGATGTTTTTGCGAAGCCGGTAAGTGGCTATGGCGGCCAGCAGAGTCGCTAAAGTGCCAAATACCATGTCCCAGGGGGTTGCACTGCCCAGGAGATTAGAGATAAGACAGCCCAAGGCAAGTGCTGGAATGGACTGTGGGAAGAGAACGGGTAGGAGGGTAAGGGCCTCTGAAAGACGAAATTGCACCGGGCCGTAACTGAAAGGGAGCAACACTGTCAACGCCACATACAGGGCGGCCAAAACGGCTGAGAAGCTTAGGTTTTTTAAGGTAAACATATTCTTATTCATGGATGCTCCTTTGTGATAATGTCCCATAACTGCCTGGCAATCAAGCGTCCCATTATACCATAAGTGAGCAAACAAGTCGAATGGGACCTGTAGTATGAAGCGCCACATTTCAGGGTATGCTCTGGGTGGACATGATTTGACAATCGCAAGGAGGTTTTCAAATGGCTTTTCCCCACAACAACCAATGTATCCACTGTAATGTGACCAGTTGCAAGCATTGGGATGACGATGACAGGTGCAAGCTGGATAGCATCAAGGTTGCGTATCGTCAGGGTTGCAATAGCGGCGATTGCGAAGAGAGCATGTGTGCCAGCTATCACACCAAGTAGAGTTTCCTGTTTTCGATCTTTGTAACCGAAAGGGCTTGCTGCCTGCGGATCGCATACAGCAAGCCCTTTATCTTTGCCTTCATTCACAGCAATCATCGCAGCTTGTAAACCGTACTAACTCCATTTTTATGGATTAATGAGCCGTAGGGGATGCCGGTTAACAAGTGACCTTCGGAATATAAACGAACATCTTGGGGAATATTTGGTATGACTTCCTATTTGTGGAGGATACCGATTTGAGAGAGGATGGTGACAGTTGACAACAGATCTTTGGGTGTCAGCTTCAAGAAAGCCTTATAACAAGTCAAAAACAGCTAATCTTCACCCCTTGCTAAAGTTTGGGAATAAACTATACTAAAAAGCGTATTATTTGTTAACCGTTATCGGAATCGACAGATGCGTTCAGGAGAGAAAACATGCAAGAACTGACAATCAAGGATATCCTGAAAATCCTTAGAAAAAGATTGTTAATGATCGGTGTTTTCTGCATCCTGGTGACAGTGACCACCGGTGTTTATTATCGATACCAGCCTGATGAGTATACGGCTCAAGCGACTTTGCACGTGCTGCCCAAATATACGGATGACACAGGTCGGCTCATATATGATGCATATGAGGGAGAGAAGTATGCTGCAGATTTTAAGGAACTGTTGAAAACGCAAATCATTATGAAAAAAGCAGCTGATCGCATGGGGATTACACAGGAGGAATTATCTGACACATCCATTGAGATCAGTTCTGTTCCCGAAACGCGAATTCTTACCATTTCAGTTACAAGCCCCAATAATGTGACGAGCATGAAGGTAGCCAATACCGTGAGCCATGTGTTCAAAGAATACATCCAGGAAGAAATGATGATTAATGCAGTGACCATCGCATCGGAAGCAATCATGCCATCGGCACCATCAGGTCCGCCCCGTATACGAAACACGTTATTGGTCGGTGTGGTTGGCTTCGTTTTGGCATTTGGAATTGTGCTGACGATAGAAATGCTTAATACCACCCTCCGCTCATCGGAGGTATTGGAGAGTGCTCTGGGCCTTCCGGTGCTGGCCAATATACAAAACTACAGAAAGGATATCAAACGGTTTCTACGCAAGGGAAGACCTGATCAAATGCTTTCCATGGCTGTCTCCACCATTACAAAGGAGAATGTACAGGTGATGGTAACAAACCTGCAGTTTGCTGCGATTACACAACCTGCGCAAACGCTTCTTGTAACCTCAAGTATTGCCCATGAGGGTAAAAGTTCCCTACTGCTGCTTCTCGCTGAGGGACTTGCTGATCTGGGTAAACATGTGCTTGTGGTGGATATGGATACTCGAAATCCAAGTATTGGACGGTACCTGGGGTCGCGAGGCCATAATGACCTGGTTGATTATCTGGCAGGCCATTCTCGGCTTGAGGACATCATATGTAAAACAGCTCACCCTGGTATTCAATTTATCGATTCTCATCATCGCCTTACGTCTGTTTCACAAATGGTTAGTTTTGAAAGGTTTGATCAATTTCTCGAAATTGTGAAGCAGTTTTATGATGTGATACTCTTTGATACGCCCCCCTTGAGCCTGTATATAGACGCGGCGGCATTGGCTAATAAAATGGATGCATCCTTATTGGTGGTGGGTTGTGGCATGGGAGAAAGAACAGTCATTGGTGAAGTGGTGGAGCAACTGCATAGAGCAAATGCCAATATTTTAGGTGTGGTTCTCAATTTTGTTGATCAACCCATCGCACGGCGTTATTGTTACAGAAAGATACATGACGATGGCTCAGATAAGCAGAATCTGGCTGATACCGATCAAGAACTGCACAGGAGATTAAGCGTTGCTGTTGAGAGACGAAAACAGGTAGTATCATCATGTAAACATCCTTCCCGATCCTGGCAGCAATAATCAGATTCACAAATGAAGGAACATACGCCACAGCGGGCCGGCCAGTACGGTATGTCTGACGGAAGCGATGGCGCACATAGGACTCTTCTCCTTTCTTCTCCCAATATGGGACAAGAAGGGCGAAGCTATGTGCCGATGCAATGTACCCGCATGGATCACAGTACAAAGGATGAAAATCATACGCGGGGGTTTTTCTGATAAAACCTCACTTGGCAATACATTCAACACAGAATACCCAAAATACAAATACTGTCATCACGCATATTGCCAAGGAGGTCAGTTAATGTGGCTTGTTGTCAATGTTTTTGCATCCAATGCACCACCGGAAGAGAGTGGAGTGTCGCTCGTCAGATTCAGCAAGAAACGGGGCTTATTGCATTGGTCCCAACCCTTGTCAGGGTGGAGTGGAAGGGTAAGGTGGCAAATCGCAAGGAGCAGACGCTTTTCCCTGGCTATATTTTTCTGTATGCCGATGATAAGGCTCTGCCTCCGCTCACGAGAGTTCATCATATGTGCAGGACGCTGGTTTATGGCCCGGGGCAGCGTCAGCTTTATGGCCGCGATGCTGAGATTGCCCGGTGGATTTTCAAGCATGGCGGCGTAATCCGTGAGTCCAGGGCACTTCGGGAAGGTGATCACATTGTGGTCATCGACGGCCCTATGAAGGATTTTGACGGTATCATCAAAAGCGTCAATAAGCAGCGACAACGGGCCAACATTGAGTTCACGTTTGAGGGCATCACACGCAGTATCTGGATGGCTTTTACTTGGGTCACATCTGCTGAAGAAGCGCAGTTCCGCATGGCAGAGTAACATTTCTCCATAGGTCCCAATTCACAACAAGGATTGAGTGTTCGGATCGTATGGGGATTCACCATCACATCCCGGATAGCGTCCAGTGGAGTTTGATTTGGAGGATATAACACGATGGAGTGGGAGACCACCAATGCTAAAGCCATGCCTGAAATCACAGCAGTAGTGTGTGATAATTCGTATACCCCGCCCCTGGGCAATCGCTCCCTCGTCTATTTGGCGGGCAAGCGTGTGTTTGATTTTTGTGCCGCCCTCCTCGCGCTCCTTCTACTCTCACCGGTGCTTTTGGGAGTGGTAGCAGCCATCATGATTGATGACCCGCACGCAGGCCCCATTTATGTATCCAAGCGGGTAGGTAAAAACCTGAAGATTTTTCATATGTTCAAGTTCCGCAGCATGTACAAGGATGCCGATCAACGCATCAATGATCTCTTGTCGCAAAACGAGATGTCGGGCCCTATCTTCAAGATAAAAAACGATCCACGCATAACCCGTATCGGCAGGATTATCAGGAGTACAAGTATCGATGAGCTGCCCCAGCTGCTCAATGTTATAGCGGGAAAGATGAGCTTTGTAGGGCCAAGGCCCACCGTGCCCTACGAAGTTGAGCAGTATACCCAGGAGCAAAAACAGCGCTTCGTCGTGACCCCGGGTCTGACCTGCTTTTACCAGGTTGCCCGCGACCGATACGACTTTGACTTTGAAACATGCTTTGAGCTGGATATGAAATATATTCAGGAACAAAGTTTTTTGCTGGATATGATGCTGATCCTAAAAACCGTCCGCATCGTTTTGGGAGGGCTAAGCCATTAAACTGGGATGCCCCGTTTTTTGGCGGCTTAGAGATAATAGATAGGAGAGAAGGTACGCACGGGATGGACAAAGTGATTAACGCCGCAATTATAGGCTACGGCTATATGGGCCGGTTCCACCAGCGCAAACTCGCGGGAACGAAAGGGGTAATTCTCACAGGGGTCTTTGATACCGACCCTAACAGATCGGATGAGGCCACCGTCGAGGGATTGACAGTCTACGAAACCGCAGAAGACCTGTTCAATGATCCCGCCATCGATCTGGTGCTCATTTGCACGCCCAACGACAGCCATGCGGCCTACGCCATCGCAGCCCTTGCAAAGGGCAAGCATGTGATGTGTGAAAAGCCCGTCACCATGAACGCCAAAGAGTTGGAGGACGTGATATGCGCTGCCGTAGCAAGCGGCAGGAAGTTCACCACACATCAGAATCGACGATGGGACAGGGATTTTTTAGCTGTCAAGAAGGTGGCGGAAAGCAGGAACATTGGCTCTCCCACGACCATCGAATCAAAGGTGTTTGGCCAGAGGGGCGTGTGCTTCGGTTGGCGGGCTTTGCCTGAGCACGGCGGGGGTATGCTGATGGACTGGGGCGTGCACTTGATCGATCAAGCGCTTTTGATGCTGGAAGGTCACAGGGTCATCAGCGTGCGTGCCAGACTGATGAGCATCTTGACCCCGGCGGTAGACGACTATTTTGAGCTTTCTCTGCGCTTTGACAACCAAATGGAGTACCACATCACGGTGGGGACCTTCGCTCTTCAGCCGCAGCCCCGGTGGTTTATGCACGGCGACCGCGGTACATTGAAGATCGATACTTTTGACCCCCATACCGCGAGTATGAAGCGCATCAAGCAGGATGTACGAGGATTTGACAGTGTGTTTGAAAAGGAACACCTTGGGCCCAGCCGGACCATGGCACCATTGAAGCCCGAATTTATCGAAGAATTGGTCATGCCTATCACCGAGGATTTGTCCCATGAATATCATCGCAACCTCGTCGCAGCCATTAACGGCCAAGAAGAACTGCACGTCCGATGGGACCAGATGCTCCATGTGATGCACATCATTGACCTGGCGAAAGAATCATCCAAAAAGAATACGGTACTGCTAACCCAGAACCTATACAAGGATGGCGGATATGAAAAACTGTTTGGTGGGCTATACGGGATTCGTAGGTCAAAACCTGCATCTAAAAGGGCAGTATGATGGGCTTTTCAACAGCAGAAACATTAGCGACGCCTATGACAGCAAGCCCGATTTGCTTGTTTATGCGGGTGTCGAAGGTACCAAGTACCTGGCAAATCATGAGCCTGAAAAGGATCTGGAAGCCAAAGTAGAGGCATTGGAGAATATCCGCAGGATTAGCCCCAAGCGGCTGGTGTTGATTTCCAGCATCGATGTTTACCGCGATCCCGTAATGGTGGATGAAGATGTGATCAGCGATACAGATAACATGCAACCCTATGGACTGAACCGCTTCAAGCTTGAGCAATGGGTGCGCATGGAATTTCCGGAGGCGCTGTTCGTCCGCCTTCCGGGTATTTATGGGGTGGGGCTTAAAAAGAATTTCGTGTTTGATCTCATCCACCTTGTCCCTCCCATGCTGAGCACGGAGAAGCTCCGGGTGATAGTAGCCCAGGATCCATTTTTGGGGCCATTCTACCAGAATCAGGGCAATGGATACTGGAAGATGATCTGCCCGCAAAAGGCCGATTATTTGAAGCTCCGTGAGCGTTTTAAAAAGATCGGCTTTAGTGCGCTTCATTTTACGGACAGCCGAGGCATTTATCAGTATTATCCTCTGGCGAAGCTGCAGTGGCATCTGGAGATGGCGCTGGCAGCCAATCTGAAAGTTGTTAACATTGCCACGGAGCCTTTTGCTATTTCAGAGATGGTCCGGTACATCGATGGCTGCGGATTTGAGAATCTGCTGGATAAGCCCATTGTCCACTATGATGTACGTACCAGGCATAACGACGTATTTGGCGGAAGCGGCGGATACATTATGACAAAACAGGAAGTTTTCACAGACCTGATGGCATACATCAGCTCGGAGAGAGAGAAGCTGGCGGTCGACGATGAAGAGAAGGTGACAGAGGCCCTGGTGGTTTGAAGCGTCCTGGTTTTTGGCCGGCAAAGCAGGCTGTTTGCCGAACGGATCCCACTTTGGTGTCAGGAGGGGAATGCATTGAAAGTTGTTTTATTGGCCGGCGGATTTGGAACCCGCATCTCAGAAGAATCACAGTTTAAGCCAAAACCGATGATTGAGATCGGCGGCATGCCGATTCTCTGGCATATCCTTAAAATATACTCCTACTATGGATTCAACGAGTTCATCATCTGCGCCGGGTACAAGCAGGAGATCATCAAAGAATGGTTCTCCAACTACTTTTTAAACACCTGCGATGTCACCTTTGACTTTTCGCGGGGCAACAAGCTCATCGTGCACAACAAGTATGCCGAGCCTTGGAAGGTTACTGTTGTTGATACAGGTCAAAACACCATGACAGGCGGGCGTTTGAAGCGTGTCAAGGAACATATAGGCGGAAATACCTTTCTGATGACCTATGGTGACGGCCTGAGCGATGTAAATATCCCCGCTTCCCTGGCCTTTCACAGGCATCACGGAAAACTGGCCACCATGACAGCCATCCAGCCGGACAGCCGGTATGGTGTGATCGACTTTCTGGAGAACCAGGTACTGGCGTTCCGGGAAAAAAGCCAGGCCGATGCCAGCTGGGTCAATGCCGGTTTTATGATATTGGAGCCGGAAGTGTTGGACTATATAGAAGATGACGGGGTAACGTTTGAGCGCGATCCCATGGAGCACATTGCCCGGGACGGGCAGTTGATGTGCTTCAAGCACGATGGTTTCTGGCAGTGCATGGACACCATGAGAGACAGGGAAAAACTGGAGAAGCTCTGGGCGGAGGGCAGTGCGCCCTGGAAGCTGTGGGATAAGGAAACCCGTGCCTGCCCACGGGTTGAGAGAGTCGCTGCCGGAATTTAGGCAGATAATCCGCACGAAAGGTGTGTTCAAATGATCATCGTGTACTCCAGCAGCGATTCCTATGCCGAGATCGCAGGGATCTCCATCCTTTCACTATTTGAAAACAACAAGGACGCGGATGAGATCATCATCTATATTGTGGATAATGGCATCGCGGCCGATAACAAAAGAAAGCTGTTGGGCGTGGCATCCCAATTCGGTCGTATGCTCCATTTTCTGACACCCCCTGATATCCAGGCGATGGTGGGTATTCAGTTGACCATTGCCAAGTGGAATATCAGCACCTATTACCGCCTGTTCCTGTGCTCAATCCTCCCGCGGCAAATCGAGCGCGTCATCTTCCTGGACGGGGATACCATCGTTCGTGGCAGCCTTGGGCCCCTTTGGGATCTGGATCTTGGCGATTGTTCTGTCGCCGCGGTGGATGATACCCGGTCAGACTACTATAAGCTGGAACTGGGTTTGAAAGCGTCGGATACATATACCAACAGCGGAGTAATGGTGATTGACATGACAAAGTGGCGGCAGGAGGACGTCCAGCAGCAGTTCATTGATGAGTTGATGAAAGGCAGGGGAAACATCCCCTATGTAGATCAGGGCGTATTGAACGCCGTGCTGTCAAAGCAAAAGAAGGTGATGGTGCTGCCACCCAAGTACAACGCCATGACATTCCTGTTCTATTTCAGCTATAGCGATCTTCTCAGATTCAGAAGACCCAGTTCTCCTTATTTGACGGAAGCAGAGTACAATGAGGCTGTAATAAGCCCAATTGTTGTGCATTTCTTTCCCTGCTTCATGGCGGGTACAAGGCCCTGGCATGAAAATGATACTCATAAATTTACCCCCGAATACTGCGCATACAAAGCGCTCTCTCCATGGAAGGAGATGCCCTATCGTCCGGATAACCGAAAAACCTATCAAAAAGCAGGCCTCTGGGTGTGCAAGCACATGCCCAAAGGCCTGATGCTGTTTTGCGTTTCTCTTCTTCATGCCAGAGTAATGCCGATGATGCGGATAATCAAGAAACAATGGGAAACCCTGTCCCGTATAAAAACAAGCATATCCATTCACGCCGCGGGAGAGCAACATGTTTGATATTGATTTTTATCGTGGAAAGCGTGTGTTCGTTACCGGCCATACAGGATTTAAGGGCTCCTGGCTGTGCAAATTGCTTGCCAATGCGGGCGCAGTCACGACTGGCTATTCTTTGAATCCGCCCACAACGCCATCCCTGTTTACCATTGCTGGAATTGGGAACGATGTGACATCGGTCATAGGGGATATACGTGATTACGTGTCCCTGAAAAAGGCGTTTGACCACGCAAAACCGCAGATTGTTTTTCATCTGGCTGCTCAGCCCATTGTCCGGGACAGCTATCAATGCCCTGTTTACACCTATGAAACCAATGTGATGGGGACTGTCAATATTCTGGAATGTATCCGGATGGGCAATAGTGTCAAGTCCTTCCTCAACGTGACCACGGATAAGGTTTACCTCAATAGGGAATGGGAAAGAGGCTATCGGGAAGATGATGGGTTGGATGGGTATGATCCTTACTCCAATTCAAAATCATGTTCCGAATTGGTGACGCACGCCTACAAAAACAGCTATTTCAGTGACGGGCATGTCTCCATTTCTACGGTACGCGCAGGAAATGTGATAGGAGGCGGCGATTTTGCCAAAGACCGAATTATCCCTGATTGCATACGCACTGTGATGCGCCATGAGGACATCAAAATACGCAATCCGTATTCCATCCGGCCATACCAGCATGTTTTGGAACCGCTGCTGGCCTATCTGATGATATCCGCCCGGCAGTATGATGATCCCACGCTGGGTGGTTACTACAACATTGGCCCTGATGATTCCGATTGCTGCCAGACAGGTCAGCTTGCAGACCTGTTTGTCCATGCGTGGGGCGATGGCGTCAGGTGGGTCCAAGAGATGAACGCAGGCCCTCACGAGGCAAATTTTCTGAAGATTGACTGTACAAAGGTCAAGTCCACCTTTGGATGGAAGCCCCGCTGGAATCTGGAGACAGCCGTTAAGATGGTTGTGGAGTGGAGCAAATGCTGGATGAGGGGTGGAGATACCAGAGATTGCATGGATTTGCAGATCCAACGGTACATGCAGGGGTAAACAGCGTTGATGAACAGTGAGGATTGAATGATTGTAGAGTGTACATCTGAAAAAGAAGCCAGAGAACGGATCCTTAGGGAAGTGAGGGCGTATTGCGCTCAATTCCATCCCCTGAAGACATATAGTCAGACGAACCGTATACCCTATGCTTCCCGCGTGTATGATGGCGACGAGATGTGTAGCCTTGTGGACAGTGCTCTGGATTTCTGGCTGACGGCCGGCAGGTATGTGGACACATTTGAAGCCGAATTCGCCAAATACCTGGGCATAAGATACGTAAGCACCGTAAACTCCGGGTCTTCGGCCAACCTGCTGGCTTTCATGGCTCTCACCTCCCCATTGCTTGGCGACAGGGCGATCAAACGGGGCGATGAGATCATTACGGTGGCCGCGGGGTTTCCCACAACGATCGCCCCCTGCATTCAGTTCGGTGCGGTACCGGTATTCGTTGATGTAACGATCCCACAGTACAACATCGATACCACCCAGCTGGAATCCGCAGTTTCCAAGAAGACAAAGGCCGTCATACTGGCGCATACGTTGGGCAATCCATTTAACGTGGCGGCTGTAAAAGCAATCTGTGATACATATGGGCTTTGGCTGATTGAGGACAACTGCGATGCACTTGGATCTGAATATGTGCTGGATGGAGCTAGGAAATATACAGGTACGTTTGGAGACATTGGCACCAGCAGTTTTTACCCCCCCCATCACATGACGATGGGTGAAGGCGGCGCAGTATATACAAGCAATCCTTTACTGCACCGGATTATCCGATCCATGAGAGATTGGGGCCGCGACTGCGTCTGTCCCTCCGGACATGACAATCAATGCGGGCATCGGTTTGACAAGCAATACGGCGAGTTGCCGGCAGGCTACGATCATAAGTATGTATACTCCCACTTTGGATACAACCTGAAGATCACTGATATGCAGGCGGCCATCGGATGCGCGCAGCTAAAAAAGCTTCCCATCTTTGCGCAGCGCAGAAGGCAACATTTCACAAGGCTCAAAGAAGCGCTTGCGCCGGTATCGGACAGGCTGATACTGCCTGAGCCCACCGAAAACGCAGACCCTTGCTGGTTCGGGTTCCTTATCACCTGCAAGGACCAAATTGATAAATCCGGTATGGTCCGATACATTGAATCCCAAGGGATCCAAACTCGGATGCTGTTTGCCGGAAATCTGCTTAAGCAGCCATGCTTTACGGATCTGCGCAGGTCCGGCGGGAGTTTCCATACCATCGGCGATCTGCCGGTTACCAACAGGATTATGAACCGCACATTTTGGGTAGGCGTCTTTCCCGGCCTGACTGACGATGTAATCGACTATATGGCTGCAACGATCAATGACGCCGCAATCCTGCAAGGATAAGGAGCATCAGTGATGCTGGCTGTTTTGACAGGCGGCACAGGATTTGTAGGCCGCTATCTTGTTCATGAACTGGTGCAAAGCGGCTATGATGTACGTATATTGACCATCGATG
>JAAYDR010000027.1 GCA_012729115.1 Clostridiales bacterium
TGGCGCGTCTGCCATTCCGCCACGCCCGCAGGCTCAACCATCAGTCATGATGATCGAGAATGGTGACCCATCGGAGATTCGAACTCCGGACACCTTGATTAAAAGTCAAGTGCTCTACCGACTGAGCTAATGGGTCTTAACGCTCAAGGGTTGTAGCTTGAATCTCATCAGACCCCTTGACCTCGGCGTTGCGTTGTGCAAACCACGAATGGGATAATAACATATCAAAAGTTACCTGTCAAGGCTTTATGATGAAAATTCAGACCATTATTTCCTATGGTCGTGATGGGGAGACAGGAAAGTGAGTGTCCATTATCTCAGGGAGGCCATCTCCGCGGCTACGCCGGCCTCGCAGGAGCGCATCGCCAGAATCGTTTTTTCAAAGAGAACGCTGATGTCCCAGCCCAGGGCCTCGGCTCCGGTGAGGATTACATCCCGGGAGCACCCGGCGGCAAAGGCCTTGTCTTTAAATTTCTTCTTCACACTGGAGACCTCCATGTCCATTACGCTTTTAGAGGGGCGCATCAGCGCGGCAGCTCCGATCAGGCCGGTAAGTTCATCCACGGCAAAAAGAACCTTCTCCATGGGGTGCTCAGGCTTTATATCGCTGCATATGCCGTATCCATGGGAACAGATCGCGTGAATCATATCTTCCCCCACGCCGGCACCCCGCAGCAGATCGGGGGCTTTGCGGCAATGCTGATCCGGATATATCTCAAAGTCGATATCATGCAAAAGGCCTGTGATGGACCAGAAATCCACTTCTTCCTCATAACCCAGTTCCCGGGCATACCAGCCCATCACTCCCTCAACCGTCAACGCGTGGCGCAGGTGAAATTCCTCCTGATTGTACCGGCGCAGGAGCGCAAGGGCTTCCTGCCGCGAGAGATGGCTTTGCATCTTTTGTTTCCCCTTCCTGCTTGATGTTTCTTATAATCATAGCATAGTCCAGGCAGTTGCGCAAAGGGAGGGCTTGTTATCAGGAAAATATTAAAAAAGTTTTACAATTGTCGGCAGGTATTCCCATAAAAGTTCTTTCGGTGCTATACTAACCGGGTATGCATAGAGTCCGGTATTCACATTACTACAGGTGGGAGGGAAAACCCAATGACAACCACAATCACCTTTTTCTATCTCCTTTCCTTCTTCGCGGTGGCGATCGCAGTAGCCTTTGCGGTGTATCTGGCCGTCTGGGTGAAGAGACAGCCGCGCGCCAACGACACCATTGAATCCATCGGGAAGTTGATCCATGATGGTGCCAACACCTTTATGCGCAAGGAATACACCTTGTTGGCTGCTTTTGCCGGCGTGACCTCCGTGCTGATCTTCGTGTTCCTGCCCAAGCCCATTTGGAGCCAGGACGCAGACGTCATGAAGAACCTGACGATGGTGTTGGCCTATCTGGCCGGTACCGTTATCTCCGCGATCACTGGCAAGCTTGGTGTCTATGTGGCCACCATCGCCAACACCAAAACAGCTCAGGCCGCGACCAAGGGCATTAAGCCCGCTTTTTTAATCGGTTTCCGCGGCGGTTCTGTGATGGGCCTGGGTGTGGTAAGCATGAGCTTGCTTGGCGTAGCCCTGGTGCTGATGCTGGTGGGCGATACCACCGCTCTCTTGGGCTTCTCCTTTGGTGCCAGCTCTCTTGCGCTGTTTGCCAAGGCTGGCGGCGGCATCTTCACCAAAACGGCGGACGTCAGCGCCGATTTGGTAGGCAAGGTGGAAATGGACATCCCCGAGGATGACCCCCGCAACCCGGCCGTTATTGCCGACAATGTGGGTGACAACGTGGGTGACGTGGCCGGTATGGGCGCGGACCTGTTTGACAGCAACGTGGCCGCCATGGCCGCTGCTCTGGTGATCGCTTCTGCCCTGGACAAGGGCCTGGGCATCAATGCCATGATGGTCTTCTGCTACGCAGCCCTGGGTTTGATTGCCTCTGCTCTGGGCATTGGTCTGGCAAAAATCGGCGAGCACGGCAGCCCCACCAAGGCATTGAACACCTCCACCTATGTGACCACGGGTATTTACATCGTTTTAACTGCTCTGGCCACGCTGATCTTCAAGGATTTCAGCTGGCGTATCTGGGGCGCTTCTACAATAGGTCTGCTGGTTGGCGTTATCATCGGCATCACCACAGACTACTTTACGGATGACAGCAAGCCCATCGTCAAGCGCGTTGCCAAAGCATCCTCCACCGGTCCCGCTTTTACCATTCTCTCGGGTGTTTCCTACGGTTTCCTGTCCGTGCTGCCCGCGATGATCGGCATTGCCGTATCCGCCCTGGCTGCCTACAAGCTCTGCGAAGGCATGGGCAGCGATTATGCGATGTTTGGTATCTCCATGGCTGCTGTGGGTATGCTCTCCATCGTGGGCATGATCATCAGCAATGATGCCTATGGCCCTATTGTTGATAATGCCCGCGGCCTGGCCGAAATGGGCGACCTGGGCGAAGAAGCCGTGCGCATTTCCGACGAGCTGGACAGTGCAGGCAACACCGTGAAGGCCGTTACCAAAGGCTTTGCCATTGGCGCCGCCGGTCTTACCGTCATCAGCTTGCTGGGCGCTTACCTCAGCGAAGTGAACGAAGCGCTCCTTTCTGTGGGCAAAGAAGTAATCTCCGTTCTAAACCTCACCGACCCCACCGTTTTCTTTGGAATGCTGATTGGCGCGGCTATTCCAGCCGTTTTCTCCGCCATGCTCATCTTGGGTGTTGACCGCAACGCTGAGCGGATGGTCTCCGAAATCCGCCGCCAGTTCCGCGAAATTATAGGCCTTCGGGAAGGCAAAGCGGGCGTTCATGCCGATTACAACGCTTGTATCAACATCGCCACCCAGGGCGCTCTAAGGGAACTTATCCCCGCCGGTCTGATGGCCATTGGTGCCACAGTGCTGGTTGGCTTCATCGGCGGCGTGAAGGCTGTGGCCGGTTTCCTGATGGGCAACATCATCAGCGGCCTCTTGCTGGCCCTGTTTATGTCCAACGCGGGCGGTCTTTGGGACAATGCCAAGAAGTATGTGGAAGCGGGCAACGAAGGCGGCAAGGGCTCCAACGCCCATAAAGCTGCCGTGGTGGGCGATACCGTTGGCGATCCCTTCAAGGATACGGCCGGCCCCTCCATCAACACCCAGATCACCGTGGTGTCCTTGGTGGCTTCCTTGCTGGCCTCCCTCTTCATCCACTTCTCCATCTTCTAAACCGATTCGAACAACTGCCAAAGCGCGCTCGAAAACCTTCTTCCGGAGATTTTCGGGTGCATTTTGTTTAGCATTGGCCTTTCCCGCTTGACAACCCTGGGGCCAGGTGATACGCTGATGACGGATTTCAAGGATGAGGTGTGTGGATGTCGGTTCGTTCGTAAGGTTATGATGGCGTCACATGGGCAGGTGGATGCCTGCTTGTTTTGGCTACCCATCTGACAGGCGGAATGACCGGGAAAGCGTTGATCCACAGCGCCTCCTTTTGTTATTTTGCTGCGCAGTGGGGCACTGCGCTTTTTGGTTTACGCTGGAAAGGGGACGGGATTATCTTGGATGATCATTTGAATCAATATGGTCTTAAACAGCAATACAAGCAGGAGGCTTCAACATATGACGGTTTGTTCCTGGCAAGGGTCCTTGCCCAGCATCGCAATCTCTATCAGGTGATGAGCGAACAGGGAGAATTTGCTGCCGGCGTCTCCGGCAAACTTGCCTTTGACGCAGACTCTCAAACCGGTTATCCGGTGGTGGGGGACTGGGTGATGATCGACAGACCCGAGGGAAGTTTCGGTCCAGGGGTGATCCATCAGGTTTTACAGCGCAAAAGCCTGCTGACACGGCAGGCCGCGGGTACAACGAAAGCCCGGCAAGCCATTGCTGCGAACATGGATATCATCTTCCTGTGCATGTCCCTCAACGCTGATTTTAATCTGCGAAGAATGGAACGATATTTGACCATTGCCTGGGACAGTGGTGCGACCCCGGTGATCCTGTTGATGAAAGCCGATTTATGTCAGGATTTGCCGCAAAGGCTGAAGGAGCTCTCCCAAGTGAGCATGGGAGTAGAGGTGTTGGTGTGCTCCGCTGAACATCAGCAGGGTTATCAGGAAGTGATCAGAATTTTGCAACCTGGAAAAACCGTCGTCTTTGTGGGCTCTTCAGGCGTGGGCAAGTCCACTCTCATTAACCGTTTGATGGGAAAGGAGGTCCTGGCCACCCGGGAAATCCGGGAGGATGACGGCAGGGGAAGGCACACCACCACCCACCGGCAAATGCTGTTGTTGCCATGTGGCGCAATTGTCATTGATACCCCCGGCATGCGGGAGTTGAAGATGGATGGTGGCGATCTGTCCAGAAGCTTTGAAGACATTGAAGAAATTGCTTCAAAGTGCAAATACAGTGATTGCGCCCATGGCTCCGAGCCGGGGTGTGCGGTTCAAATAGCGATAGAGGAAAGGACCCTGTCAAAGGAGCGATTTGCGAGCTATCTAAAGCTGCAACGGGAGATCAGCTATGACGGGCTAAACGCAAGACAGTTGGAGGGTGAGAAAATCAATCGGATGTTTGGTGGAAAGACGGGAATGAAGCAGATGCGCAAGCAGTTGATGGATAAACAGCGCTAATCAGAAACGGGTCTTCCTGTGACCGCAGGAAGACCCGTTTCTCTGGCAATCGTTTTATCTCTTCTTCCCCAGAATCGTCCCCATCAGGCCTCTTGTGAGCTCATTGGTGATTGTGCGCGTAACCTGGTTGATGGCGGTATTCTTCACGCGGCCCAGGATGCTGTCGTTGGCCCGGGCCCGCTCGGCCCGCTCATCCCGCAAGGCGTCCGCCTTCTGGCGGCGTTCCTCTGAGATGCGCTCCTTTTCCGCTTTTTGTGCTTCTCTGGCAGCCTTGGCGGCAGCGGTTTCTGCTTCTTTCTGAGCCTTCTGGGCTGCCTTGCGCTCTTCCTCAGAGATGACGGGAACATATTGGCCGGTAGTTGGGTCCAACTGAAGGTTCATCTGTTTTTGCACATACTGGCCGGTGGTGGGATCCAGAACCAGCACGTTTTGCTGTAGCACAGAGGAGGTGGCAACAGGCGCAGCAGGAGCGGCAGGAGCGGCAGGAGCGACGGGAGCAGCAGGAACCCCTTGGTTCGCATCGGTTGCCATGGCGGTCAGCGGCTTTTGTACATATTGGCCTGTGGCGGGGTCCAGTACCATGAAGGTGGCGGACGGCGCAACAGTGGGGGCCGGAGTAAATACAGGCGCAGCTGCTGTGGGATAAGGCTGAGGCGCTTCGTAGGGCTGAGGCGCTGTATAGGGCTGAGGCGCAACCGCGGCTTTGCCTCCAGCAACCACCCCGGCCAGATATTCGTAGGCGCTTTGGCGGTCCACAGGCTGGTCGTAGAGACCATAACAGGGGCTGGTTTCAATGAAAGCTTTGCGAAGAGCCGGATCGATAGGTCCCATAAAGCTCTGTGGAGGCAAAATCAGGGAGCGGGTCACCATGTTGGGGGCACCCTTTTCATCCAGGAAGGAAACCAGGGCTTCACCGGTTTGCAGCTGGGTGATGGCTTCCTCGGTGTCAAAGGCAGGGTTGGCACGGAAGGTTTGTGCGGCTACCTTCACTGCTTTTTGGTCCAGGGGAGTAAAGGCACGCAGAGCATGCTGCACCCGGTTGCCCAGTTGTCCCAGCACGCTCATGGGAACGTCGGTGGGGTTTTGGGTAATGAAGTATACACCCACACCCTTACTGCGAATGAGGCGGATCACCTGCTCGATCTTGTCCATCAGCTGCTTCCCGCAGTTGTTGAAGAGCAGATGGGCTTCGTCAAAGAAGAACACCATCCGGGGTTTGTCCATATCGCCAACTTCCGGCAAAGCTTCGTACAACTCGCTGAGCATCCAAAGCAGGAAGGTGGAATACATAAGCGGGCTGAGGAACAGCTTGTCGCAGGCCAGGATATTGATATAGCCCCGGCCGTTTTCATCCACCTTCATCCAATCTTCGATGTTCAGCGCGGGTTCGCCAAAAAACACATCGCCGCCCTGATCTTCCAGCACTGCCAGAGCCCGTTGGATTGCGCCCACCGTGGTGATGCTGATGTTGCCATACTTAAGGGTATAGCGGCTGGCATTTTCTCCCACATAGGCGAGCATGGCTTTGATATCCTTGATATCAAGCAGAAGCATGCCCTCGTCATCCGCGATCCGATACAGGATGCTTAATACACCTGCCTGGATCTCGTTAAGGTTCAGCATCCGGCTGAGCAGCAATGGGCCCATCTCACTGACGGTAGTGCGGATGGGATGCCCCTGCTGACCGTATACATCCCAGAACATGGTAGGATAGGACTGGAACTGGAATCCGTTGACTCCCACAGCCATCAGGCGGCTATTGAGAGCGTCGGTGTTTTCACCAGGCTTGACCATGCCGCTGAGATCGCCTTTGATATCCCCCAGGAATACAGGAACGCCCATATCTGAGAAACCCTCTGCCATCACCTTCAGGGAAACAGTCTTGCCCGTGCCCGTGGCCCCCGCGATTAAGCCGTGCCGGTTGGCCATTTGAGGCAATAAACAAATCGGCTTGTTTTCGCCGGTACCCACCCAGATGGTTCCATTGGAAAGCATATCAAAACCTCCTTCGTTTGTGACATAATGTACCATCATGATACAACGATGAAACCATTTTCGTCAATGTCTTTCCAAGAACTGCGCATCTGAGGGGTCGTTTGCAGGCAAGTCAAGGAGGATGTGTCGAAAAACGCTTTACAAGGCTTTTCATTCGATGATACAATGATTTTATCCTTGGTATGGATGAAATTGGTTCGCTAACGGAAAGATAGAGGCATCAAGGAGGAACGAAGCATGAAGCAGGTAGTACACACCACAAAGGCACCCCAGGCCATCGGTCCCTATTCCCAGGCAGTGACGAGCGGGGAGTTGCTCTACACATCCGGTCAGTTGGGTATCGATATGGAAACGGGAAAGCTGGCGGAGGGAGTCCAGGCACAGGCCCATTGCTCCATGAAAAACCTGGGCCAGATTTTGGCTGCTCATGGTCTGGATTATAGCAATATCTTAAAAACCACCATTTTCGTTAAGGACTTAGCGGATTTTGCAACGGTGAACCAGGTGTACGCAAGCTATTTTACGGGGGACTATCCTGCCCGAAGCTGTGTACAGGTAGCAGCGCTGCCTCTTGGGGGACTGGTGGAGATTGAAGCTGTAGCGTCCAAGTAAGCGCGTGAACGCAGGAAGGAAGCAATCCGGATGTATAAGGTCTTGGAGAAGGAGTACCTGAACCCCACCGTTGCAAGAATGGTGGTTTCAGCCCCGTTGGTGGCCCGCAAGGCCGAGCCCGGGCAGTTTATTATCTTGCGTGCTGGGGAAAACAGCGAGCGCCTGCCGCTGACCATTGCGGATTTTGACCGGGAGCGGGGTAGCGTTACCATCGTGTATCAGATTTTGGGCGCGGGTACCATGGAGCTTGATAAACTTAAAAAAGGGGATTCCATTCAGGACTTTGTGGGTCCATTGGGCACACCCAGCCACACGGAGGGCCTTCACAAGGTTTGCGTGGTGGGCGGAGGCGTGGGTTGCGCCATCGCTTATCCGGTGGCCAAGAAGCTTCATGAAAATGGCTGCATAGTCCATTGCGTAGCAGGCTTCCGAAACAAAGATCTGGTCATTTTTGAAGATGAGTTCCGCTCCATCAGCGACGAGTTGAGGCTGATGACGGATGATGGCAGTTATGGGCAAAAGGGGCTTGTCACCGATGCGCTGGAGTCGCTCATCCAGGCAGGAAACCAGTATGACCAGGTGATCGCCATCGGTCCGCTGATCATGATGAAATTCGTATGCAAAGTAACCCAGAAGTACGGCATCAAGACCGTGGTGAGCATGAACCCCATCATGGTGGATGGTACGGGCATGTGCGGCGGTTGCCGTCTAACGGTGGGTGGGGAGACGAAATTTGCCTGTGTGGACGGCCCCGAGTTTGACGGACACCAGGTGGATTTTGACGAGGCCCTGGCCAGGGGTTCCTTTTACAAGGAATGCGAAACACGGGCAAGGGAAGAAGCCTGCAATTTGTTCAATTATGTTCAATAAGGAGCTGGGATAAGTTGCCTCAAAGGAATATGAACTCGCGCAGAACAGAGATGCCTGCCCAGGAGCCGACGGTTCGTAATCGGAATTTTAATGAGGTGGCTCTGGGCTACACCACTGAGATGGCGATGGAAGAAGCAGCCCGCTGCCTTCAATGCAAACATAAGCCTTGCGTACCGTCCTGCCCGGTAGCCATTGACATTCCCGGTTTCATTGCCCGGGTAGCGGAGGGAGACATGGAGGGAGCCTATGAGATTCTCAGTGCGTCCACGGCCCTTCCGGCGGTTTGCGGACGGGTCTGCCCACAGGAGAACCAATGTGAAGGCACCTGTGTGCGAGGCCTGAAGGGGGAAAGCGTGGGCATCGGGCGTCTGGAACGCTTTGTTGCAGATTACCACAGGGAGCACAGTAAAAAAGCTCCTGCTGCAAGCTTCGTCCCAAACGGGCACAAGATGGCGGTCATCGGCGCGGGTCCCAGCGGTCTCACCTGTGCCGGAGAACTGGCAAAGATGGGTTATCAGGTGACTGTCTTTGAGGCGCTGCATATGGCAGGAGGTGTACTGGTCTACGGCATACCGGAGTTCCGCCTGCCCAAGAGCGTTGTGCAAAGCGAAATCGACGGGTTAAAGGCTATGGGCGTGGAGATCGTTACCAACGCCGTTATTGGCAAATCCATTACCGTGGACGAGCTCTTTGATATGGGGTATGAAGCGATCTTTATCGGCAGCGGAGCCGGGCTCCCAAACTTCATGAAGATCCCTGGTGAAAGTCTCAAGGGTGTCTACAGCGCCAACGAGTATCTGACCCGCGTCAACTTAATGAAAGCATACAAACCGGACAGCACCACCCCCATCCAGAAAAGCCGTCGGGTAGCGGTGGTGGGCGGTGGGAACGTGGCCATGGATGCTGCCCGCTGTGCCTTACGCCTTTGGGCGGATTCGGTTTATATTGTATACCGCCGTGGTATGGAGGAGCTGCCTGCGCGGCATGAGGAAGTTGAGCACGCCCAGGAAGAGGGCATCGTTTTCAAAACCCTTTCCAATCCTGTGGAGGTGCTGGGCGATGAGCAGGGCTGGGTAAAGGGCCTGCGCTGTGTGGAGATGACCCTGGGCGAGCCTGACGCCAGCGGCCGCCGCAGGCCGGTGGTCAAGGAAGGCAGTGAGTTTACCCTGGATGTGGATACCGTCATCATAGCCATTGGTACAAGCCCCAACCCTCTTTTGCGCCATACCACGCCTGGGCTTGAAGTGGACCGGCACGGCTGCCTTGTTACCTACGGAGAGGGCGGCAGAACCAGCCGGGAGGGCGTATTTGCCGGGGGTGATGCCGTCACCGGAGCTGCCACCGTGATTTTGGCCATGGGAGCGGGCAAGAGCGCAGCCGCAGCCATGGACAAGTACATCCGGGAGAAAAACAAGGAACAAGATTTATAAAATTTTTTCATAAAGATAGAATTGCCCTTTTCGGAAACGCATCGAACCGACCCTGGTGTATCCAAGCCTATGATACAACCGTAACGCTGGGGGATTCTCAGAAAAAGCATCAAGGCGGACAGAGGCGATCCCAGTGCTTTTAATGATGTCTTCGGCGGCGGTCATGGCGCGCGTTCCTATTCCCTGACGCTGAAAGGCGGGATTCACGCACAAGCGATGTACCACTGCGAACGATAAGCCATTTCCCTTCCAACAGCCGGAGGCATACTCGGGGTCACATTTGCCATTCAGGACGAATACAGCGGCAATTTCGCCATCAATCGCAAACAGATACATGGCCTCGTCTTTGATATCAACTGCGAGCGTTGCTTCATCGGGATAGATATCGTCCCATTGATCAATGCCCGCAGCATTCATATGATAAATCGCCTTTTGAAACAAAGCGACCACATCCGGTAGATCCTTCATGGTTGCTTTTCGCACAGAACCCAAAGGGCCATGTTCGCGACCGCGCTTTGCGATTTCATTATCACAGGAAAGCAAGGGGATCCCTCCGCTGCATGTCTTTTGCACTTTTGCACTTATGATATTCAATTTACGTAGTAAACAAGGCAGAATCAAGGCTGCGGCGAACATTATTCGCCTTCAGCAACGATTTGCTCCAACACCGCAATAAGGTCTTGAACCGTATTCAGCCGCACATTCCGTTCCAAAATATGATTTTTCAGTTCGATCGGGAGAGATTCAAACTTTTCGCGTATTGCAGGATTCACATAGGACACTTCCATCACCTCGGCAGTAGGGTTACCACCCGACGGAAATGTATGACAGACTCCGCTTTGATGGAATGATGTTCCATCCACTACCGTTCCAACACCCTGCTCAGGAATTCCCGGGTACGTGCTTTCTTGGGGTTGCTGAAGATCTCGTCGGGAGGCGCGTCTTCCTCAATCAACCCGTCATCCATGAAGATTACCCGGTTGGATACATCCCTGGCAAAGGCCATTTCATGGGTGACCACCAGCATGGTGAGCCCTGACTTTGCCAAATCCCGCATCACAGCCAGGACCTCACCCACCAGTTCAGGATCCAGCGCGCTGGTGGGCTCGTCAAACAGAAGGACCTCAGGGTCCATGGCCAGCGCGCGGGCTATGGCTACCCGCTGTTTTTGGCCGCCGGAGAGTTGGGCAGGACGGGCGTTTTGGTAGGGAGCCATGCCCACTTTCTCCAAATAATGGAGCGCCTTTTCTTGGGCCTCTTTCTTGCTGCGGCCCAGTACCCGCTGTTGGCCCGCCATGCAGTTTCCCAGCACCGTCATATTGCCAAACAAATTGAAGGATTGAAACACCATGCCCACTTTGGCACGGTATTGAGCTCTGCCAAGAGCGGTGTCCGCATTTTCTCCGTGAAACAGAACCTTGCCCGCGGTGGGCTCCTCCAGAAAGTTAATGCAGCGCAGCAATGTGCTTTTTCCGGAGCCGGAAGCGCCGATAATGCATACCACATCACCCTCTGAAACAGAGAAGGTGATGTCTTTAAGCACGGGATGATCTCCAAAGCTCTTGCCCAGATGTTCCACAGCCAGGATGGGAGAGCCGGCACTGTTATTATTTTCCATACGGTTGCTCCTCTCCTGTTATGCGAATCATGCTCTTGCTGTGGCTTTGTGAACCCATGATGGTATAGCTGCTTTTACCATCCATCTTTTTTTCCACCAGGCGCAGCAACCTGGTGATGGTGAAGGTCAGCGCCAGGTAGATGCAGGCGGTTACAAAAAACACCTCAAAATAGCGCAGGTAGGTGCCTGCCGCAGACTTGCTCATAAAGAACAGCTCACCAAAGGAGATCACGTTCAGCACGCTGGAATCCTTAATATTGACCACAAATTCATTACCGATGGAGGGCATGATGTTGCGCACGGCCTGGTGCAGAATCACATATACCATGCTCTGCCAATGGGTCATGCCAATGGCTTGGGCGGCCTCCCTTTGTCCCCTGTCCACGCTCAGGATGCCGCCGCGGATGATCTCCGCCATGTAGGCCCCTGTATTGATGGACACGATGAAGATAGCGGCGAAAACCACCGGCATATTCAGCTTTAAATACTGAGCCGAACCATAATAGATGACCATGGCCTGCACGATCATAGGGGTGCCGCGAAACACCTCAATATAGATGCTCATCAGAATGGATAAGGCCTTAACGGGGATCCTCTTGAGAATCGGGTCCTTGGGCAGCACCGGGATGGTGCGCAGGATTGCCACCAACAGCCCCAGCAGAAAACCCATAACCGTGCCGGTCAGGGCTACCAGCAGAGTGTAGCCGGTGCCTTGTAAGAATAGCGCGCCGTACTTGTCGAGGATGAGGGCGACCCACCCAAAAAAATCTGAGGGCATCAGGGAGCCTCCTTAGGGGACTCAGCCCCCATTCTCATTCGTCCTGGTTGAGGGGCTGGCGGTCTGTAGCATCCAGCATCATCTGAATGCGGGTTTCATGGTCAATGCCGCTTAAGATCTGGTTGATATCGGCAGTCAGCGGGCTGCCCTTTTGCAGTCCCACGGCGATGGACACATCGGCCTGGGAAGCCTGGAAGCCCTGGCCTTCATCAAATAACACATAGGTCAAATCGGGGTTGGCCTTGGTATCCGCTTCCGCACCGGGACGCTCGGCAACATAACCGTCGATCACGCCGCTTTGCAGAGCCACGACCATGGCGGGGAAGGTATCCATGGCATTGAGGCGGTTGACGCCGGGGATTTGATCAATGACGGTGTAGTGGAAAGTATTGAGTTGGCCGGTGATGTTGGCACCGGAGAGTTCAGCTAGAGATTTTGCAGAGGCAAAAGGGCTGTCCTTACGCACCACCACCACCAGATCGCTGGAGTAGTAAGGATCGGAAAAATCCAAGGTAGCTTTGCGTTCCTCGGTGGGGCTCATGCCCGCAATGATGGCGTCAAACAAGCCGCTGGTAACGCCCATGGGGAGGCCGTCCCATTCGGTCTTGACAATGACCAGCTCCTTGCCCAGACCCTCGGCAATCTGACGGGCGATCTGCACGTCGTAGCCGTCCGCGTAGCCCTGACCGCCTTCGATGGGCACGGTGAAATCGTTGGGTTCAGACTGGGTCCAGTTAAAGGGTGCGTAGTTACATTCCATTCCCACACGGAAAGTGCCTTCCGCCAGGGCCAGAGAGGACATGAGGATCATCAGGACTACAAGAGACAATGCCAACAGTTTTTTCATGGGGAATCCTCCTTCATCATGTGCATGCAAAAAGCAGTGACAGCATGGACGCTATCACTGCTTCTATCCATAGATAAAAACTGTAGAATAGCGCCCCACGGCAAGCCGTGACAGTCAGCGAGATCTTCTCCCGTTGCCCAACAAAAGGCCTTCAACATTGCCTTTCATTTCGGCGGCCATCCCTTTTGCTCATGCTCCACGCTTGTTGAAAGCTCCCATGAGGGACTGATGAGGGCCGCGCCTCTATTCTATCGGGATACCGGAGGATATCCCGATTTCTCTTTCATTGTACAGGCAATCCGACTGGTGTCAATGGGTAAATGTTAAAAACACGGGAAAAAGACAATCGGCGATAACAGGAGGATAAATGTCGCAACAACGGCCAGGCCGGCAGGCTTACGCAGGAGCCTTGGGGGGCAGCATGGTCAGCGCGATGCGCATGCGTTTTACATCCACCTCCACTACCCAGACCTTGACCACATCGCCTACCTTTACTACCTCACTGGGGTGCTTGATAAAGCGATTGACCATGCGGCTGATATGCACCAGGCCGTCCTGATGGACGCCAATGTCCACAAACGCACCAAAATCGATGACGTTGCGCACCGTGCCCATCAGTTCCATACCGGGCTGGATGTCCTTGATGTCCAACACGTCTGTGCGTAAAATGGGCTTGGGAAGATCGTCGCGAGGGTCGCGGCCCGGCTTTTGCAGCTCCCGCAGGATGTCCTTGAGGGTGGGTTCACCCACACCCAATTGGTCTGCGATGGCCGCAATTCCCTTTTCTTCGGCCCGTTTTTGCAGGTCTTGGAGTTTGCCCAAACGGACATCCTCCAGCTTGTAACCCAGAGTATCCAGCAATGCTTTCGCCGCATCATAACTCTCCGGGTGAACAGCAGTGGCATCCAGCACGTTTTTGCTGTCCCGGAAACGGAGGAACCCGGCGCATTGCTCAAAGGCCTTGGGTCCCAGCTTGCTTACCTTTTTCAGCTGGGCACGGCTTAAAAGACCATTTTCGTCCCGGAAAGCGACGATATTTTTGGCCAGAGAGGGGCCGATGCCCGCCACATGGGACAGCAAAGCAGCGGATGCCGTGCTGACTTCTACGCCTACGCTGTTGACGCATGCTTCTACCACGCCGCCCAAGGCCTCCTCCAGTTGACTTTCTTTCAGATCATGCTGATACTGACCTACACCGATTGCCTTGGGATCGATCTTCACCAGCTCAGCCAAAGGATCCTGCATACGCCGGGCAATGCTGACCGCGCTGCGCAGGGATACGTCAAACTGTGGGAATTCCTCTGCGGCCAGTTTGCTGGCGGAGTACACGCTGGCCCCTGCCTCGCTGACAATCATATAGGCGGTTCCCTTGGGCAGCTCCGGCAGGAGGGAGGCGATGAACTGCTCTGCCTCCCGTGAGGCTGTGCCGTTGCCTATGGCAATGGCGGTCACCCCATGCTTGTGGCACATTTGCAGAATTTCCTGTTTGGCTCGGGCTTTTGCGGCATCCATCCCGGGCAATGTAAAATGGCCCACTCCGGTGTCCAGCACCTTGCCATTTTCATCTACCACAGCCAGTTTGCACCCGGTACGAAAGCCCGGGTCCACCCCCAGGGTAACTCGGCCCTTCACAGGAGGAGCCATCAATAGTTGGTGAAGATTCTTTCCAAACACATGGATGGCGGATGTGCTGGCTTTTTCGGTAAGCTCGGCGCGGACCTCCCTTTCGATGCTGGGTTGGATAAGCCTTGTCCAGGCATCCTGGGCGCAAATCCGCACCTGGGCCGTGGTGATGCTGCCATCTCGAACAAATGCCTTCTCCAGCACTTGAATCGATGCCAGATCCTGCATCTTGATGGAGACCTTCAGAAATTCTTCTCTTTCTCCCCGGTTGATGGCCAGCACCCGGTGACCGGGGATGGTACGCACCTCCTGGGAAAATTCATAGTACATGCTGTAAACGCTGTCCTCATCCTTTGCCTTCCTGCTTTCGATGACTCCGGTGCGGAAGGCCAGTTCACGCAAGGCTTTGCGTACGTCCGCATCATCGCTCATCTGCTCGGCCAGGATGTCCCGGGCTCCTTGGAGAGCGTCTTGGGCACTTAAAACGTCCTTCTCTTCGTTAATGAAGGGGGATGCGAGGTCATCAAGGGAGCCCGTTTTAAGATTCTGCATCATCAGTTGGAGAGCCAGCGGCTCAAGACCCTTTTCCTTGGCAATGGTTGCCCGGGTGCGGCGCTTGGGTTTATAGGGGCGGTATATGTCCTCCAACTCCGCCAGGGTGTTGGCGGAGGCCAGCTTTTGGGAAAGTTCATCCGTCAGGTTGCCCTGCTCAGTCAGGACGTTTTGAATCTCCTCCCGACGCTTGTCCAATCCTCGCAGGTATTGCAGCCGCTCATATATTTCCCTAAGCACCTGATCGTCCAGGGAGTCGGTCTGCTCCTTGCGGTAGCGGGCAATGAATGGAATTGTGTTACCATCGTCGATCAAAGCGATGATGTTTTGGCATTGGGTTGGTTTCAGTTGAAACTCTTGGCATAAAAGCGCGGGTATGTTCACGGACTACATCCTTTCACAATGGACTGGGATGGGCTTTGGCCCTTATCAGTATACCATGCGTTGCATATTATCGCCAGATTTCCCACAGAGGCTCCAGATGGGGTCTGGGTCCGGCATAGGAAATATAGGAACCGACCCATCTTTATCCCGGCTTTTTTTCCAACATCGCAGCAAAACCCTTGACATCTTGCAATGTTCTGTTATAATCATTTACGATTCTTTGGAAACCTATGCCGAAGACAGCGGGTTTGAAGTGGTTCCCACTTCGATAATGAAGCCAAAAGCTTTCCCGCCGAGGTGTAAGGCGGGAGCTACTCCCTTTGCGAGAAATCGCCCTTGCGCCTGCAAGGGTTTTCTTTTTGGAATCGACAGCATTTCAAAAAGGAGGTGTACCCATGAGTAAAAATCTTGAGGTCAAAAAACAGGTTGTCGCGGAAATCGTCAAGAAGTTCCAGGACGCCCAAAGCGTTGTGATTGTGAAGTACAGCGGGTTGACCGTTGAAAACGCAACGGCGCTGCGTGAACAGTTCCGGGCCAACGGAGTGGACTACTGCGTGCTGAAGAACACGCTGGTTCGCCGGGCGCTCAACGAGCTGAAGATCGAAGGGCTGGACGATGTGCTGAACGGGCCTTCAGCCTTTGCCTTTGGCATGCAGGACCCTGTCTCCCCCGCCAAGGTGGTCAACGACTTCCTCCAAAAGAGCAAGTCTACGGCGCTGGAGTTTAAGGCCGGTTTGCTTGGCAAAGAGTTGATGAATGTCGAGCAGGTGAAAGCCCTTGCCGAGACCCCCAGCCGTGAAGTATTGCTGGCTCGCCTGGTTGGCAGCTTGCAAAGCAGCATCGCCGGGTTCGTCCGCGTTTTGGATGCCATTGCCAAGAAGAATGGCGAAGCGCCTGCCGCTTAAGAATTTTCGCCCCGCGGAAACACTGTTTCCGATGATCCCATGAATTGATAGACGAATTGGAGGGTAAACCCATGACACACGAGGAATTCATTTCTTTGATTGAGAAGATGTCCGTGCTTGAGCTCAACGAACTGGTCAAGGCTCTGGAAGAGAAGTTCGGTGTTTCTGCCGCCGCCGCCGTTGTAGCCGCCCCCGGCGCTGCCGCCGCTGCTCCCGTGGAAGAAGAAAAGACCGAGTTCGACGTCATCCTCAAGGATGCTGGCCCCGAAAAGATCAAGGTTATCAAGGTTGTTCGCGAGATCATCTCCGGCCTGGGTCTGAAGGAAGCCAAAGACCTGGTGGAAGCCGCTCCCAAGACCCTGAAGGAAGGCGTCTCCAAAGAGGAGTGCCAGAAGATCAAGGAAAAGTTTGCCGAAGTCGGCGCTGTGGTGGAGATCAAGTAAGGCAAGTATCCATCGGTTACAAAAGCCCGGTTCTGTTGAGCCGGGCTTTTTCGTGCCATGATACAGCACCTATCTTTTTTGCGCGATCCTTCTCACCAGCGTCATCACCGCGAAGACAGCAATATTGGCCATAACAATGCTGGAAGAGGTGGGGGTGGCAAACAGGAAGGAACTGACCATACCCGCCAAGAAGCACACAAGCGAGATCAGCACCGCACAAAGGCAGACGCTGCGAAAGCTCTTGCACACCCGCATGGCGCTCAGGGCAGGAAAAATGATCAAACTGGAAATCAGCATGGCTCCCATCAGCCGCATACCCAGCACAATGGTGAGGGCTGTGAGAAAGGCCAGAAGCCATTGATACAGACGGGTTTTTTCTCCAATTGCTTTGGCAAAGGTTTCGTCAAAAATGATCAGAAAAATCTTCCGGTAAAATCCAAAGAACAGCACCAGCACCAAGAAGGCCAGCGCGATGCTCAGCCACACATCTTCCTGGCGCATGGTAAGTATGCTGCCAAAGAGATAGTTGTTTACATCCGTGGTCATGCTGGTGCTACGGGAAAGCACCAGGATACCCAGGGCCAGCGACCCGGTGGAGAGCATGGCAATGGCGGCGTCGCCCTTGATTTTACCGCTATCGCTGAGCTGCAGCAGCAAAAATGCCGCGACCAGCACTACGGGGATAGCCACCGCCAGAGGCGCCCAACCCACGGCGGTAGCTACTGCCAAAGCGCCAAAGCCCACATGGCTCAGGCCGTCCCCGATCATGGAATAACGCTTGAGCACCAGACAGACCCCCAGCAGAGAGGCGCAGATGGAAACCAGCGCTCCAACGGCTAGGGCACGCTGCATAAAACCCAGGGAGAGCATAACTTGAAGCTGTTCAGCCATTTGTTGTCCCTCCGGCAAAAAGCTTGCCCAGCGGTGATGCGGCATACTGGGCTGTGGTGCCATAAAAGTTTTCGGCAGTAGACAGGTGCAGGATGTGGCGTGCGTGCTGGAGGGCAGCGGGAATGTCATGGGTGATCATGATAATGGTCATCCCCTGCCGGTGCAGCCCTGCTACCATGCGATACAGTTCCACGGTGACCAGGGGATCCAGACCGGCCGTGGGCTCATCCAGCAGCAAAAGCTGATCGGCCGCGCTCAAAGCCCTGGCCAGAAGCACCCTCTGCCGCTGTCCCCCGGAAAGCTCCGTGAAGCTCCTGCTTTTCAGGTCCAGAACGTTCATGCGCTCCATGTTGCGCCGCACACGATCCTTCTGCTGCTTTGTGAGCAGAGGGCCTCTGCTTCTGGTCCCTGCACTCACCACCTCCCATACGGAGGCAGGAAAATCACGCTGGGATTCCGACTGCTGGGGCAAATAACCAATTTGACTCCGTTTGACTCCATCCCCCAAGGCAATCCGTCCCTTTGCCGGTGGAAGCAGACCCAACAGGCCCTTGACCAGGGTCGTCTTTCCGGAGCCGTTCTCCCCCACCACGCAAAGAAAATCCCCAGCCTCCACCTGGAGGTTCAGGTTCTCCAGCACGGGTTTTCCTTCATAAGAAAAGCCCACGTTGTCACAGGCGATCAAGCTCATGGCTTCAGCGCCTCCCTTAATGCAGCCACATTCCCTTCCATCAGGGATAAATAGGTGGCTCCGGCATCCATCTCATGCTGGCTTACATTGTGGCAGGAGTGCAGCAACAGGGGCTTTGCACCGGTTTCTTCCGCCAGTATCTCGGCGGTTTTTCGACTGGAAAACTCGATGTAGAACACCACAGGGATGTTTTCAGACTTGATTCTCCCAATCAGCGAAGCCAGGGTCTGGGCACTGGGCTCGCTGTCCTCGCTGCAGCCGGGAAAGGCCGCGTCATAGCTCAAGTGATAGGCATCCATCAGGTATCGAAAGGGAAACCGATCGCCAAATATCAGGGTTCGTTTGGCTCCCTGGTCCACTACCCTTTGAAAGGCAGCGTCAAGGTCCGTCAACTTCGCCACATACATCGCTTCGTTTTCGAGGACGGCTTTCCGATCCCCCTCCAGGGGCAGCAATCCTTGCAGTACCCCGGAGAGAGACTTGACCAATTGAATGGCATTCTTGGGAGAGGTCCAGACATGCTCGTCCAGGGAAACACCGTCTTCCTGCTGAACATGGTCTTCATCTTCCTGCTCTTTTTGCATGCTGGCGGTATACTCCTCGGCTTCCAGGGCAACGAAATCCATCATGGCGAAGGTCTGCGGTACACTCTCACCCAGGGAAGACAGCATCTCTCGGACCCAATGTTCGCTTTCACCACCCGCGTATACAAACAGATCCGCTTTGGAAATGTCCAGGATGTCCTGGGGAGTGGGCTCAAAGGTATGGCTTTCCGCGCCCGGAGGAAGCAGCAGGGTCACATTCCCCTTATCTCCCAGCAGCGTCCTGGCAAAATCATAGCCGGGAAAAAGGGTCGTGATGATACGCAAAGGCCTTCCGTCAGCGCTTTCCTGCGCCTGTGCCTCGCCAGGCTGGGAAAGCCCCTTGCCAAGAAACATCCCCAAGCCGATTGTTACAACAAGGGCGCAGGTGATGCCAATCCATGTTTTTTTCATTCCTTGTATTCCTCCCGTTGCTCCTGCTTCTTCTGTGCTTGAACATTGTGGGCACCTGCACAACGCCGGCACAGTCCCACCAGTACGGTTTGCCCCTCGTCCAGCTGAAAACCGTGGTGGCTGGCAATGTGGCGGCAAAAGCCTTCCACTTCCTCACAATCCATATGGGCAAGGTCGCCGCAGGAGCTGCAGCGAATATGCAGATGGTTGTCCTTGCAGGAATTGTATTGATAGTATGCGGCATCGCCGATTTCTGCCGGAGTATACCGCCTGAGGACTCCTTCCTCACACAGGCGGGTGATGGCACGATATACGGTAGTCAGTCCCACTTCCCTACCGGAATCGCTCAAATGAGCATGGACTTCCTCCACGGTAAAACAGCGCTCTTTCCCAGCTTCGAAAAAGGCAAGTACCGCTCTTTGCTGTTTGGTTTTGTAACGTCCCCGTTCCAGCACTGTTTCGTCACCCTTGAAATTGAAATCGGAAACCGTTTTCAATTATATAGACAAGCCGTGCTCCTGTCAAGCAAAAGCACGGCTTACATTTCAATCTTTTATTTGAGGACTTCCTCCATCATCCTCCTTTCCTCCCATACCTCCTGCACCTTTCCTGTCTCCGGTTCAACCCAAAAAAAGTAATAGAATCTGCTTGGATGCCGGTCCAGCAGACATGCCAGCATTTCTCTGCGATTCATGCCAACGGGCAGGGCAATGCCCTCCACCTTCCATAACCGCCCCTGCTTCAGCTTCGCCTGGAGATTCAGGTTTCTCTCCACCAGCCGCATCCGCTGGGTCACATAGGCCTGCCTGGCTGCATAGCACAGATAAGGCCCCACCATGAGTAAGGTAAGGTTTACATAGCCATGCCAGGCTCCATAGATCGCCAATGCCATCAGGCCAAAGCCCAGCACCACCCCTAACACCATCAAGGCTTTGCGCAGTTTCCGGCCCCAGGAATGTCCGTCACCCAGGGCCGCCAGCACCTGCCCGCCGTCCATGGGCAGCACAGGCAAGGCGTTCCAAAGACCAAGGGCTAAACTCATCCCTCCCAGGTCCCGGAGGAAGCCTTTCTCTCCGGGAATCCAAAAACAGAGCAGCCCGGCCAGCACGCTCCCCAAAACACCTGACGCAGCGATGCCAACCCGGTGACGAACCGGCAGGCTTTGAAAGGTTTCCACATCCATGATCCCGCCAAAAGGCGTGAGCTCCACCTGTCTGAGGGGCGCTTTCAAAAAGCCAAGCGCCAGCAGATGAAAGCTCTCATGGATAAGCAGGCTTAGCAGTGCGATGAGTGCAGGCATCCTCTGGCCTGACATCACCAGGAGGCCAATCAGCAACAGGCCCGCCGGATGCAGCCGAAGGGCAAAGGTTTTAGTTTTGAAAATATCCACTCAATCATCCAAGCTATGCAGCTTCCCTTTCGGATCGATGGAGCGGCCGTCCTTGCGCAGCTCAAAAGCCAGGGGCGACCCATCCAGCACCGTACCGATGATATCCCCGGCGAACACATAGTCCCCAACGTCCATATGACAGGCAGCCAGATTGCCGTAGAGGGTTTCCGTGCTGTCGTCGTGGCGGATGCGCACGATCACTTCCTCATCCAGCCCATGGGCGATGGACATGATCTCGCCGTTGGCCGCAGCCCTCACATCCCTTACGATGCCTTGAAGCTCGATATATGGCTCCTCCGGGCTCCAGGCGTGAACCAACTCTCCGTTGCTGGGTGCCAACACCTGGATGTTCTCCGCCTCATTCCATACTCCCTGTACGCTTCCCGGCAGCAAATTGCTTACAAAACTGAGCTTTCCCAGGCTCTCGTCCCATTCCATGTTCATGCTGGATTGCAGCGCGGCAAATACGCTTTGGGTGGGGGTGCCCTCCGTGTTTCTCACGGCAATGACCACCAGCACAATGGCTCCCACCACCGCCACATTGCGAAGCAGATTGTCAAGCCGAATCCAACGAATGGCTCCGGGTTTCACGGAGCAATCGGTGAGGGTGGCGGTTGCGCTGGGGGTAAAGTGCCGTGATGCGTCCCGCTCCTCGGCCTGGGGTTTTGGGACTGGAATGAACTCCTCCTCAAGCCGGGCCTCTTTGGCGTAGATCCCTGACTTCACCCGCAGGGATCGCACACGGGTCTGTTGCTGTTCAGGCAAAGGAAATCCCTCCTTTTTGCCATTGTATGCAATGACTTTTGGAGGGATGTATCGACGGGTGGATTGTGTTACAGCATCCCCTGAAGCCTCATGGCTTCCAAGGTACGCCCAAGGGCCAGCTTGCCATGGCTGTAACTGAGGCTCCCCTGCAGATAAACCGTATAAGGCTCCCGGAGGGGGGCGTCGGCGCTGAGTTCTATGGAAGCGCCGCCCACAAATGTGCCCGCCGCCATAATAACCTGGTGCTGATATCCCGGCATATCCCATGGCTCAGGCATGGCCATGCTGTCAATGGGCGAAGCAGCCTGAATCCCCCGGCAGAAGGCGATCAATCTTTCCGGTGTGCCAAGTTCCAGGGCCTGAATGATGTCCGAGCGGAGGTCATCCACGCCGGGAGTGGTTTTCATCCCCATCCTTTCCAAAAGGGCGGCAGCCAATGTGGCGGTCTTCAGTGCCTGGGCGACCACATGGGGGGCCATGAACAAACCCTGGTAAAAAGGCTGGTAACCCCCGGAGTAGCTGCCCACCTCCCGTCCAATACCCGGGGCGGTAAGGCGGTAGCTGATTCGGTCGATCCATTTTTCAGAACCTGCGATGTAGCCTCCGGTGGGAGCCAGGCCGCCGCCAGGATTCTTGATGAGGCTGCCTACGCACAAATCGGCTCCGTAATGGGTAGGTTCGTCCATGCAGACAAACTCTCCATAGCAATTATCCACCATCAGCAGGGCCTCTGGGAATTCCCTTTTGAGCAGCTGGGAAAGGGGCTCCACCTCCCAGGGCATGAGGGAACGCCGACTGGCATACCCCCGGCTGCGCTGAAGTGCCACCAGGCGGGTATTGGGCTTCATGGCAGCCCGGATCGCCGGCAGATCCAACTGCCCTTCCGGCGTCAGTTCCACTTGCGTATACTCCACTCCCATCTCCCGCAGAGAACCGGGCACGCAGCCGGAGATGCCGATCACTCCCTCCAAAGTGTCATAGGGGGTTCCGGTGACGGAGAGCAGATGATCTCCTGGCCTGAGCACACCAAAGAGGCACAGGGCCAGGGCATGGGTGCCCGAAACGATTTGTGGCCGCACCAGGGCCGCCTCCGTCCCAAACACCTGGGCAAAGATACTTTCGAGGGTGTCCCGGCCAATATCGTCATAGCCATACCCTGTGGTGGGAGCAAAATGCCTGGCAGAGAGGCGATGGTTTTGAAATGCCTCCAGTACCCGACGGGTCCCCTCCAATTCGATCTCCTCAATGCGGGCAAAGGCTTCCCTGCACCGATTTTCTGCCTGAATAAGCGCTTCCTTCATGATGTCCTGCTCCCTTCCCAAAAGGCCTTAGCAAAATGGATGGCTTTGGATATCGCGTCCGCCTGCTCCATGTCCAGCCAATGGATATCCTCCATAGCCCGAAACCAGGTCCGCTGCCGCTTTGCAAAGTGCCGGGTATTGAGCTGGATCTGCTCCAGCGCTTCCTGAGGTGAGGCGATCCCTTCCAGCACCGGTATCCATTCCTTATAGCCGATTCCCTGCATGGACTGGCAACTAGCCCTGACACCCTGCCGGAAAAGCCCCCTCACTTCCTTCTCCAGCCCCTGGGCCGCCATGTCCTTCACCCGCCGGTTGATTCTCTGGTAGAGTATCTCCCTGGGCAGCGCTGTGCCCAATATCCCAAAGCGAAACCCTTCCCGGCGGAATGACTCCTTGTGCCGGTTCATGGGTTTGCCGGTGACCTCGAATATCTCCAGCGCCCGGATCACCCGGCGAAGATCATTGGAGTGAAGCCGGTCGGCAGAAGCCTCATCCACCTTGCGAAGCATGGCATGGAGGGTGGCATGTCCTCCCGGCTGTGCGGCAATGCTGTGAAGCCTCGCGCGGACTTCCTCACTGCCTTTTGCCTCGCCCAGAGTCAACCCCTCCACCAAAGCCTTCAGGTACAGACCGGTGCCGCCCACCAGCAGGGGAAGCCTCCCCCGCCGGCAGATATCGTGAAGGATGGGCTCGGCCATGTCCGCATACTGGGACACAGAAAAAGCCTCTGTAGGCGCGAGAACATCCAGCATATGATGAACTGCCTCCCGCCGCTCCTGCGGGGTAGGCTTCGCTGTGCCGATGTCCATGCCCTGGTAGATCTGCATGGAATCCATGCAGACGATCTCCACAGGCAGCTCTTTTGCCAGGGCCATGGACAAGGCGGATTTTCCCGCAGCCGTGGGTCCCACGATGGCCAAAACAGTTGTCTCCGTAAGGATCCTCTCCCGATCATTGAATGCGCTTAAACCGCTTCTCCATCTCCCGGCGGCTGAACTCCACCACGATGGGGCGGCCATGAGGGCAGGCAGGCATAATCCCCGTTTCCAGCATGGTGGTTAAAAGGCCCTGCACCTCAGCCTCGCTCAGCCGGTCTCCTGCCTTGATGGCCCTTTTGCATGCCATCTGTGCCACCTGTCTGCGCATACGCTCCTGGGTGAGGAGGCCGCGTTCGCCCTGGTATTCATCCAGGGCCTCCAAGAGCAATTCACGGGCCGGCTCGTTGGCCCCAAAGAGTGTGGGAATGGCATGCACCGCTACGGCAGTATCGTCAAATGGCTGAACGTCAAAACCCGCCTCCATCAGCAGAGGCTGCCATTGTTGAAGCAGCATGCGCTCCTGGGCGGATATCAGCACCAACTGGGGGGTCAAAAGGCGCTGGGAAATCCGCTCTCCCTGGTAGCGTTTCCAGAATTTATCAAACAAAATCCGCTCATGAGCCGCATGCTGATCCACCCAGAGCAAACGTTCCCCCGTCTCAAACAAAAGATAGGTCTGAAAGGCGGTTCCGATGAAGCGCAAGGAGGGTGTGGCCTCTTGCGGCAAAAAAGACTCCTGATGGACTTCCGTTCCGGTTGTTTCGCTGGGAGGCACCGGGGCAGAGGAGGGCAAAGGCGCAGGGGGTATGGGAGACGGGGACATGGGAGAAGAGGCCATGGGGCTCAACATCCCAAAGCTTTCCCGCAGGGACATGGTCTTTGCAGTGGCCGGTAGGATGACAGGTTCAAGATGGGATAGGTCGGGGGCAGCAATGTCCTGGGCATTTGGAGGCTTCACGGCTTCTGCGGCCGTATTCTCCTCCTCTTCCCCTTCCCTTTTCAGCATCACCACACGGATGCTTTCCCGCTCTGGCTCCTGGGTCACGTCCGGCTGCGTTTCCTGCCCCTTCAGGAGCACATCCCCCAGCCGCTGCTTCATGACGGCCTGCCGGATCAGCACCTCCACCGCCCCGGCCACAGCGCCTGCGTTTTGAAAGCGCACCTGAAGCTTGTTGGGATGTACATTTACATCCACCTTGTCATAGGGCAATTGTAAATACAGCGCGCAGAAAGGAAAGCGCCCGATCATCACCAGGCCGAGGCAGGCGCTTTCCACTGCCTTGCTGAGGTTTTCATCCTTGAAATACCGCCCGTTGACAAAAAAGGATTGCTGCTGGCGGTTGCCCCGGGCCAGGTCTCCCACGCCCACATAGCCTTCCACCAACACGCCGTTCTCATGGCCCTGAACCCGATGCATGGCCTTGAGGCTTTCCTTGCCATAGCAGCACAGCAGGGCGGACTCCACAGTGCCGTCCCCGGCGCTTTGGTAGATGGTCTTTCCTTCATTCACATAACGAAAGGAGATGTCCGGCCTGGAAAGAATGAGCCGGGTCATGTAATCCGTTACAAGGGATGCTTCCTGGGGAGGCTTCCTTAAAAATCGAAGGCGCACAGGGGTGTTGTAGAACAGGTCTTTCACCAGGATGGTGGTTCCCACCGGCATGGCCGCTTCCCGGATATCCCCCATCACCCCTCCGTCCACCTGGGCCCGAATGCCGAAGTCCTCCTGAGCGGTACGGGTGGTGCAAGTTACCTTTGCCACCGCGGCGATGGAGGCCAGCGCTTCCCCCCGGAAGCCAAGGGTATGCACGTCAAACAAGTCTTCGGAACGGGTGATCTTGCTGGTGGCGTGGCGCTCAAACGCCATGCGGATTTGCGAAGCGGGGATGCCCCTCCCGTTGTCCGTCACCCGCAAATAGCGAATCCCGCCCTCCCGTAGTTCCACGGTGATGGCGGTGGCCCCGGCGTCGATGCTGTTTTCCACCAGCTCCTTCACAGCGGAGGCCGGGCGTTCCACCACTTCACCGGCGGCAATCTGCCCGATAACCTCCGTGGAAAGCCTCTGGATGGGCCTGATGTTCTCCATGGCTCGTTCCTTTCTCAGCTTCCGTAGGTGCTACAGTTTCCTGGCTTTCTCCCGCAAGCGGAAAAGTGTGTTCATGGCATCCATGGGCGTAAGGGCGTACACGTCCAGGTTTTTCAGCTCCTCCATCAGCTCGTCCTGGCCCAGGTGGAACAGATCCGTCTGCTTGTCCTGCTTCTTTCTCTTCTCCAGAATGTGATGGCTGATGGACTCTTGGTTGATATCGCTGACCTCCAGCCTGGCCTGGATCTCGTGCGCCCGGGTCACCACCTGAGGGGGGATGCCTGCCAATCGGGCGACATGCACTCCGTAGCTTTTGTCCGCACCGCCCGGAAGGATCTTGCGGAGGAAGATTACATCCTCCCCATGCTCCTTTACGGAGATGCAATAATTCTTTACGCCCTGGAAGCGGCCTTCCAGCTCGCTGAGCTCGTGATAGTGGGTGGCGAAGAGGGTCTTTGCCCCGACCTTCTTTTTGTCCAGGAGGTATTCCACCACCGCCCAGGCGATGGCCAAGCCGTCAAAGGTGCTGGTTCCCCTGCCAATCTCATCCAGCACGATAAGGGATTGGAATGTGGCGGAACGCAGAATGGAGGCGGTTTCACTCATCTCCATCATGAAGGTGCTCTGGCCGCTGGCCAGGTCATCGGAAGCGCCGATGCGGGTGAAGATACGGTCACAAATGCTAATTTGGGCTTCCTTTGCGGGCACGAAGCTTCCAATGTGGGCCATGAGCGTCATCAGGGCCACCTGTCTCATGTAGGTGCTCTTTCCCGCCATGTTGGGACCGGTGATGATGAGCATCCGGTTCTCGTCCCCATCCAGCAACACATCATTGGGTACGAAGGGCGTATCTGTGAGGGTCTTCTCCACAATGGGATGACGCCCTTCTGTAATCCGGATCACCCCGTCCATGGTCATCCTGGGCTTCACATAATGGTTCTCCCTGGCCACCTTAGCCAGAGATAAAAGCGCATCCAGCGTCTTCAGGGCCAGCGCATTTTGCTGGATCATCGCAATTTCCCCGGCGATGGCCTCCTTTATCTGACTGAAAATCTGAGCTTCCAGAGCAAGAGCCAGCTGCTGGGCGTTTACGATCTTGCGCTCGATTTCCTGTAGCTCTGCGGTGACGAACCGCTCGCAATTGGCAAGGGTCTGTCTGCGGGTATACCGCAGGGGCACCTGATCCAGGTAGCTCTTGGTTACCTCGATCAGGTAGCCAAACACCCGATTATACTGTATCTTCAGATTTTTAATGCCGGTTGCCTGCCGCTCGGCCGCCTCCAGGTCCAGGAGCCATTGCTTTCCGCTGATGGAAGCATTGCGGTACTCGTCCAATTCCGCATTGTAGCCGTCCGCGATCACACCGCCGTCCGCCAGGGACAGGGGGGCATCGGGATGGATGGCAGATGCCAGCATCTCACACAGAGTCGTCAGGGGCGACAGGGTATGACACAACGCCGCGATGGGCGCCTGGAAGAATTTCTGCAGCAATGCCTTCACAGGCTCCACGCTGCGCAGGGAACGCAGCAAGGCCAGGCAGTCCCGGCCCGTCAAGCTGCCGTAACTCACCTTGCCCAGCAGCCTCTCCAGGTCCGCCACCTCGTTTAGCGCGGCGGTAAGTTCCTCACAGGTCAGCAAATCTCCCTTCAGGGCTTCCACAGCATCCAGCCGGGCCGTGATCCTCTCCAGGCTGACCAGCGGCGCTTCCACCCAGCTTTTCAGCATCCGGGCCCCCATGGCAGTTGATGTCTCATCCAGCAGCCACAGCAGGGAGCCCCGGCGTTCTCCCTGGCGCAGGCTTTGGGTAAGCTCCAGGTTCTTGCGGGTCATCCTGTCCAGGTACATGGTGTCTCTGCCCTGGTAGGGGGTCAGACGGCTCATGTGCGACAGGTCGTTCTTCTGGGTGTCACTGAGATAGCGCAGCAGCGCACCTGCCGCAATCACCCGCTTGTCCTGGTCCTCCAGGCCAATAGCCTCCAGGGCGCCTACCTTAAAATGTGCCAGCAAGAGCTCCTTGGCGCTCTTTCTCAAAAAAGCGCTCTGGGGCAGCTCCGTCACCATCAGGGGCCGGTCCAGACAGGACATCAGGGCCTCCCGGTCATTGGTGACAACCTCCTGGGGATCAATGCGAACCAGTTCATCACGGAGCGCTGTTTCAACGCTGGAAAGATGGTGGATCACAAACTCCCCTGTGCTCACATCCGCGTATGCCAAGGAAACGGCCTTGCCGGCAAAGGCCACGCAAAGAACGTAGCTGTTGCTTTTTTCATCCAGCATGGCTGGGTCTACCACGGTACCCGGCGTGATAATCCGGATTACATCCCGCTCCACCAGGCCCTTGCTCTGGGCCGGGTCTGTGAGCTGCTCACAGATGGCAACCCTGTAGCCCTTTTCAATCAAACGGCTGATGTAGGTGGCGGCGGAATGGTAGGGAATGCCGCACATGGGCGCGCGCTCACTGAGGCCGCAGTCCCTGCCGGTCAATGTGAGCTCCAACTCCTTGGAAACCAGCACGGCGTCCTCATAGAACATCTCATAAAAGTCGCCAAGACGATAGAACAGGATCGTATCCCGGTGCTTTGCCTTGATCTCCAAGTACTGCTGCATCATGGGCGTAACGCCGGCCATGAGATAGCCTCCCTTTTGTGCCATGGAAAAACGCTTTCCTTACTGCTGGTGGCAACTCCCGCCGCAGGAACTGCAGGAGCCTCCACAGCCTCCTGCCTCCTGGGGCACCTCGCCGGTGACCACATATTGAATAATGGCGTTTACCTTATCCATCATATCGCTGAAATCCCTGCGGGCATCCCGCATGGTTTTCAGCAACGGATGGGCTTCCAGCGCAGCTTCTGTTGCCTCCAACTCTTCTCCCGCCTTGGCCAGAGCTGCATGGTCCAGATCATTGCCCGCCAGAAGGTCCTGCACTTTGCTGCGCTGCTCCTGATAATCCGCAACCAGCCGGGTGGCCTCCGCATCCTTGGTGGCTGCCTGCTCACTCAGGCGCATGCGGATGTATTCTTCGCTCTCCAGGATGGCTTCCGCCAGCAACTCGGCTTGATTTAACACCTTTTCCATGGTTACTCTCCTTTGATCCTCTCCGCCCGCAGGGTGTTCACCGCTGCAGAGGTTATGGTAACAGGCACGATGTGCCCGATGTCCTCCTGGGTTCCATCCATAGTAATGGTGATGTTCCGCTTTCCTTTCCCGGAGACCTGCCCTTTGTTGCGCTTGGAAATGCTTTCAACCAGCACTTGCTCTGTTTTTCCAATCATCCCCTGGTATGACTGGGCGGTGCTTTTTGCGAGCGCTTCCAGCAGTCGGTCCATGCGTCGGGAGGCGACGGAGGCCTCCACCTGTCCAGGCATCAAGGCGGCGCAGGTCCCTTTCCTGGGGGAAAACACAAAGCTGAAAGCAGCGTCATAACCTACTTCCTCCACCAGGGACAGGGAATCTTCAAACTGGTCCTCGGTCTCACCGGGAAATCCCACGATAAAGTCCGTAGTCAGGCCAATTTGCGGCATGGCCTCCCGAAGACTGCGCACCTTGTCCAGGTAAACTGAGCGGGTATAGCCCCGGTTCATGGCCTGAAGAACCTGGTCGCTGCCGCTTTGCACCGGCAGATGCAGGTGGTTGCACAGATGGCGGCTGTCCGCCATCACCTGGATCAACTCCTGGGAAAGATCCTTGGGATGGGAGGTCATGAAGCGGATTCGGGGAATACCAATGCCGTCCAAGGCTTTGAGCAGATTGGGAAAGGTTTCCCCAGGGCCGCCCTGGTAACTGTTCACATTCTGCCCCAGAAGCATAATCTCTTGCACACCGGATTTTTGCAGTTCTTCCGCCTCGTGCAGAATGTCCGACATGCGGCGGGACCTCTCCCGCCCCCGCACATAGGGCACCACACAGTAGGAACAGAAGTTGTCACAGCCGTACATGATGGTGATAAACGCGTGATGCGGGTACAGCCGCCGCACCGGGACACCCTCCGCGATCAGGTTCTCCTGCCCGCTGACGCTGACCACCCGCTGCTTTTCCTCCACCAGCCGGCAGAGCAAGGAGGGCAACTCGTGCATGTTATGGGTGCCAAAGGCCAAATCGATAAACTTGTATTGCTTTAAAATTCCCTCGGCCATGTGAGGCTGCTGCACCATGCAGCCGCAGACACCAATTAGCAGTGAGGGCCTGTCCTTCTTGATCTCCTTCAGCCAGTTCACATTGCCAAGGGCGCGGCGCTCCGCATTGTCCCGGATGCAGCAAGTATTGAACAGCACAAAATCCGCATCCTCCCGCTGGGGGGACTCTGCCAGACCCATGCTGCGAAGAATGCCCGCCAGTTTTTCGCTGTCATGGGCGTTCATCTGGCAGCCATAGGTTACGATATGATAGGTTCTGGGCCGATCAGGCAGGGATGCAAACACCTGGGCTGCCTGCCGTTGCCGTTCCTCTTCTTCCGGGGAAACGTAGACTGGGGCTAACTTGCTCACTTCTGATAATCCTTTCCATGGCTCTTGCGGGCAGCATGTGCCGGTGCTTTTCCTGTCTCGCTGCGGGAGATTACCTGTGACAGGCTTTCCCGGGTCCGCTTGCGGGTCATCTCCAGTAAACCCAGTTTGGTGAAGCCGTGAATCACCGTTTTCACCCGGTCATCCGTCAAGGCTTGCTCCAGGGCAGTGCGAACCTGTTCCCGCTGTGCCTCGGTATCCATGTCGATAAAATCGATCAGGAGGATTCCGCTGAGGTTCCTCAGGCGAATCTGGCGCGCAATTTCGGCGCAGGCTGCCAGGTTCTGGGCCAGGGGCAGAGAGGGGGACCCTTCTATTTCGCTCTTCAGGGAGGCTCCTGTGAAACGGGCTGTATTGACATCCACGGTGGACAGTGCCTCCCGCTCGTCAATCACCAGGGTACCACCGCCGGGCAGGGACACTTTCCGCGCCAGGGCTTCCTCCAATTGGCGGTCCGTACCCAGACCCTGCCACAGGGCGGCCATTTCCGTCTCCGTAACCTGCCGTATGGCATCCATCTGCAGAGGCAGTCCCTGAAGGATGCGAGGGTCGGAAGCGGTGACAGTGATCTCATATCTCCCGGCATAGTCCCTTACCATGGCGTGCAAGGCCGGGACTTCCCGAAACAGCACAGCTGGAGGCTTCTGAAACCGGGCTTTCTCCAAAATATCCCGCCAGATTTCCCGCAGGGATTCCCATTCGTTCTCAATGTCCTCCCGCCGGGCTGTCAAAGCGGCGTGTCGCACAATGACGCCTGCATCCCCTGCGCTTAAGGCTTCTCCCAAAGACAGGGCCCATGCCCTCTCCTCATCCCGGACAACCCGGCTGCTGACACCCACATGGCAGTTTTGCGGCATCAGAAGAACATATTGCCCCGGCAAGGCGATGTCCCGGGTGAGAAAAGCCCCCTTATCACCCGCCGTGTCCTTTTTAACCTGCACCAGAACCTCCTGCCCCGTTACCAGAGGCTTCCGGTTCCCGGTGGCGAAGCTTTCCTGCTCCTTCAGGGGAAGAAAGCCGTTCTGGGGTTGACCGATCTTCACGAAGGCCGCTCCCACAGCGGGCAGCACCCTCTCGATGGTTCCCAGAAGGACAGTTCCCACCCAGGAACCGGTTCCGCCCTCTTCCCGAATGTATTCCAGCATCCTTCCCTGGCTAAAGGCGGCCACCTGCCTTGATGCGCCGCTTCCATGAACCAGGAGCTGCAGCTTCTCAGCCATGGACATACTCCTCAATGGAAACCAGCTTGCCCCCGCTATCCCGGCATAAAATTTCCTCGCGGATTGCAAGGAAGGGGAACTCCTCCACATCGGCCATCCCACAAAGGCATTTCATCAGCAAACCGGGCTTGAGCGAACCCTGGGGAGTGGCTTTCAGCACCAGATGCAGCTTGTCCCCCTCCTGATGGGCTTCCTGCACCAGGGGCCGGATGTTGCAAAGGGCTTCCCCACTTTTGGTCTTACGCATGGCCATGTACGTATCCAGTGTTAAAAAGGGTTGCATCTGGGCCAAGGCCGCCTGGGCATTCGGGCCATCGCCTGCTTCCAGGGTGTACCGGGAGGCCGCCACCAGAGCCATCAGCGATGGAAAACCATCCTCCAGCAGCCGGGCTTTCCGGGCCTGCAGGCTGGGAGGCAGAGCTTCATTGAGGCTTGCCAAAAAAGCCTCCTCCTCCACGGGCTCAGCCAGGGGCACATCCATGGCTTCACGCAGCCCAACGATTCCCACACTCAGGGGCGCGGCAAAGCTCAACTGTACATGCGGGCTGAAGCCCTTGCTGTAGGCGATGGGCAGATTGCTTCTGCGCAAGGCCCGCTGCATGGTGCGCATCAAATCCAGATGCCCGATATGCCGAAGGGCAAAACCTTTTTCAAAAATCACCATCATCCGCATGCTTCACATAGCCCCTTTGTCTTGTGAAGGCCGCAAGCCTGGCAGCCCTGGCGGCAATCCACCGTGGTTTCGCCTTTCAAGGCTTTTTGATACTCCCGCTGCAGGAAACTCTTGGAGATCCCCGCGTCAATGTGGTCCCAGGGAAGCACTTCATCCATCCCCCGTTGCCGGTGAGCGTAAAAGGCGGGGTCCAGACCGCAGTCGGCAAAGGCCTGTAGCCATAGATCGTAATGAAAGTGCTCCGTCCACCCGTCCAGCAGGCAGCCCAGCTCCCAGGCCCGGTACAGCACATCCGCCATCCTTCTGTCCCCAACGGCAAAGCAGGCCTCCATCTGGCTTACAGTGGACTCGTGCCAGTGGAAGGTAACGCCGCGGATGGCAAGCAGCTTTCTGAGAGCCTGCTGCTTTTCACGCACCTGGGATACCGTGTCCTGGGGACACCACTGAAAGGGCGTAAAGGGCTTGGGAACAAAAACCGATGCGCTGCATGTAACCCGAAGGCCTTTCATTCGCTTCTCCTTTGGTACGGAATAATAGGTATTCACCGCAGCCTGGGCCAACTTGGCAATGCCCTCCAGGTCCTCCAAGGTCTCGGTGGGAAGGCCCATCATAAAGTACAGCTTTACGCTGTTCCAGCCCTGTTCAAAGGCATGCCTGAGGGTGGTCAGCAGGTTTTCCTCGGTAACACCCTTGTTGATTACATCCCTGAGGCGTTGGGTGCCGGCCTCGGGCGCAAAGGTCAGACCACTTTTTTTTACCCGCCGGGTTTCGGCCAGAGAGTCCTTCACAAAGCTGTCCACCCGCAAAGAAGGCAGGGAAAGTGATACGCGCTTTTGCTCCATCTTTTCCATCAGCTTTTGAGACAACTCGGACAGGCAGGAATAATCACCGCTGGATAGGGAGGAAAGGGAAATCTCTTCATAGCCGGTGTTTCCTTCCAGCGCTTGGGCCAGTTCTACCAGCCTTTCGACGCTGCGCTCCCGTACGGGGCGATAGAGCATCCCCGCCTGACAAAAGCGGCAGCCTCGGGTACAGCCCCGCATAATCTCCAGCATGATTCGATCATGGACAATTTGCGTGTAGGGAACCGGAATACTGGATGGATAATAGGCGGCGTTCAGATCCCTGACGATGCGTTTTTTGATACGGCTTTTGGCTTGGGGTACCAGAGGCCGGAGGCACTGCAACGTGCCGTCCGCGTGATAGGAGGCCTCATAGAGGCTGGGCACATACACCCCTTCTATGGAGGCGATCTTCACAAGGCGCTCTTGCCTGGACAGGCCCTGTTTTTTTCCCTCTAACAGGGCTTGGGTCACTTCCACGATGACCTCCTCCCCGTCGCCGATCATGAAGGCATCGATAAAGGCATGCAAGGGTTCGGGAGTAAAGGCGCAGGGCCCGCCGGCCACCACGATGGGGTCGTCCTGCCCACGCTGGGCGGCTTTCACGGGAATGCCTCCCAGGCTGAGCATTTCCAATATGTTGGTGTAGCTCATTTCGTATTGCAGGGTAAAGCCCACGATGTCAAACATGTGCAGGGGTGTGCGGGACTCCAGGGAAAACAAGGGCAGCTTTTCTTTCTTCAGGGCAGCGCGCATATCCACCCAAGGCATACAGCAGCGCTCGCAAAGGGCGTAGGGCAGATCATTGAGGATTCCGTAGAGGATTTTCATCCCCAGATGGGACATGGCGACCTCGTAGGTATCCGGAAAGCAGAAGGCAAAGGTGATCTCCGCCTGATGGAAAGGCTTCACCTGGGTATTCATCTCATTGCCTGTATAGCGCGCCGGTTTCTCGACCTTTTCCAGCAGCGCTTCGATGGGGTCCCGCATGGGCGTTCCTCCGATTCTCCTGTTCATAGGGCGGAGCCATGGAAGCGATCCGCCTCAAATCACTGTATCATGAGAAGGGGCGATTTTCAACCTTTTGCAATGAAAAAAGGCCCCCCGCAATGACGGAAGGCCTCTTGTGGGTGTGATGCGGTTTACCGGGTCAAAAGAGTTTGCTCCGTTTCCTTGTCAAAGAAGTGGAGATGGTTTACGTCAAAGGCCACCTGGATGTCCTGACCCGCGCGGCTGGTAGTGCGGGGGTTCACCCGGGCGATGATGTTCTCATCCTTGCCCGTGGTGGACAGATACAGGTAGGTCTCGCTGCCCATGAGCTCGGTCACTTCCACGCTGCAGTTGATGACGGCACTGGGAACTGTCTGGATGAACACATCCTCATCGTGAATGTTCTCGGGACGGATGCCCATATAGACTTCCTTGCCGATGTAGCTTTCATCCGCAAACTTGGACAGCTTGCTGGTGGGGATGGTGATCTTGTTGTCACCAAACAGGGCCACCACGTCCTTGCCCTCCTTCTCCAGCTTGACGTTGAAGAAGTTCATCTGGGGGCTGCCGATGAAGCCGGCCACAAACAGATTGCTGGGATAGTCGTAGAGGTTCTGGGGGGTATCCACCTGCTGGATGAAACCGTCCTTCATGACCACAATCCGGGAGCCCATGGTCATGGCTTCGGTCTGGTCGTGGGTTACGTAGATGAAGGTAGTCTGCAACCGCTGATGGAGCTTGGTGATCTCTGTACGCATGGCTACGCGCAGCTTGGCGTCCAGGTTGGAGAGCGGCTCGTCCATGAGGAAGACCTTGGGCTCGCGGACGATGGCGCGGCCCAGAGCCACGCGCTGGCGCTGTCCGCCGGACAGCGCTTTGGGTTTGCGGGACAGCAGGTGGGCAATGTCCAAAATTTTGGCGGCTTCCTCCACCCGGCGCTTGATCTCTGCTTTGGGTGTCTTGCGCAGCTTCAGGCCGAAAGCCATGTTGTCATATACGGTCATGTGAGGATATAGGGCGTAGTTTTGGAATACCATGGCAATGTCGCGATCCTTGGGGGCTACATCGTTGACCAAGCGTTCCCCGATATAGAGTTCTCCGCTGGAAATCTCTTCCAGACCGGCCACCATGCGCAATGTGGTGGACTTGCCGCAGCCTGAAGGACCTACCAGAACGATAAACTCTTTGTCTTCAATATCCAGGGTGAAGTCGCTTACGGCGGTGACATTTCCGGCATAGACCTTAAAGATGTGACTGAGTGTTACACTTGCCATGATCCTTTTCCTCCTTAGAAACAGCGCAATTATAGACAAACTACACCAATGAATTTGCGCCGATTGCTTGTATATATTATATCTATTACATGCTAAAAAAGTAATAGTGACATTCGCCAAAGATTTTTTCGATCATTTGTTCACGATGTATACGTTGGCCTTTTTTATCCCAAATCAGAAAAAGCGATAAAAACCCCAAAAAAATCTCATTTTTCTATTCTCTGAGCGCATCCACCGGAGTCATTCGGGAGGCACGGGAGGCCGGGGCTACTCCAAAGAACAGGCCCACAGCCATCGCGGCCAGGACGACAACACCGATGTCCTTTCCCTGAACTGCCGCCTGAAGCTCGATGGCATTCCCTGCAATCTTCACCAGCCCAAAGCCCACCAGCACACCCAAGGCTCCTCCCACCAGGGCATACAGCATCGCCTCCAGCAAGAAAAGCCTGCGGATCTGCCCGGAGGTAGCCCCCAGGGATTTCATGATGCCGATCTCCCTGCGCCTTTCCCGCACGGACACCAGCAGGATGTTCATAACCCCAATGCCTCCCACCAGAATGCACACGGCAGCCACCCATTTGAGCACATTGATGAAGATGCCCATCACCCGGTTCGCCGCCTCAATCTGTACTTGCATAGTGATGGCCTGTACCTCCTTGCCCTCCTTGCGTTGCATGGCATCCACGGCCATGGCCGCCACAGCCTGGGGCATAGTGTCTGGGGGCACGCTGATGGTCAGTTCATGGACGGTGGAGCCCATCCATTCGCAAAAAACGGAGATGGGCATAAAAACCGCCCGGGTAGGGTCCACCTGTGACAATTCGTTTTTCTGCCGCACTACCCCTGCCGCTTGGAACAGCGCCCCGCCGATGGATATCTTTCCATTTTCAGGCTTATCCGGTGCAAACAATCCAAGCTCCCGGGCCAGATTTTCTCCCAGCAGCACGCATCGGCTGCCTGCCTCCCATTCAAGGGGCCACAGTTCCCGGCCTGACAGCAGCTGGCTGTCCATAAGCTGCAGGTATTCCTTCCCGCAGCCCACCAGCACCCCGGCTGCTTCCCGGCCTTCCCGGTGAAAGACCAGCGGACAATAGACCTGCTCCGTCACCGGGGTTCCCAGCGTTTGGGAGAGCAGCGCAGCGTCCCCATGGGTCAAGGGCCGATCTCCCTGGGCGGTCAGCCACACCTTGTCGATTCCCAGCCGCATCATTTCACTCTGCACCTGTATCTGGCCCGCATCGCTGAGGGTCAGAACCGCCAAAATCGCGCCGATACCAATCGCCATCCCCAGCACCGTGAGGAGCGAACGCATCGGCGTTGTGAGCACATTCAAAAAGCTCAGCTTCCACAGATCGTACCGCTTCATCGCTTGCTCTCCTTCACCGCGCTTCCAGGGCGCAGCCCGGCTTCATCGGGCAGCAGCACTACCTTTTCTCCCAGCAGTTCCTCTGAAACCCACACAAAATCCTCATCCCGATGCCTGGGGTCTACCGCAATAGGAAACACCCTGCCCTCCCGGATCACCCAAAGATGATTATTGGCAGAAACAGCCGCTATGGGAGCAAGGGCCACATCCGGCTCCACTTTGGACAACAGTTCCAGGGAAACGGCCTCTCCCACCCGTGCCTTCAGCCATTCCTCCCCCTCTTCCACTGAAAAGCGCAAGGTTTGCATATACAGACCTGTCGCAGTGTCCATGGCGGGGGCGTCAAAACCGGAAAGAGTGGCCACAGCCCGCTGTTCCCCCTGGGCATAGACCACGGCCCGCATGCCTTGGCACAGGGTCATGCTTTCCTGCACCCGCTGTCTGGCTGACAATTCCAGATTCCGGTCGCGCACGCTAAGCATTGGCGAAAGAGCCGCCACATAGTCTCCGCTTCTCGCATATACCTGTCCCACCACCCCGTCTGCAGGCGCCCTTAGAGTCTTGGCCTCGATGCCAAGGGTCAGCTCCCTGATCTGGGCTTCCAGGGACAGCTGATTTTGCAGCCAAACAGCCATGATCGCCTCTCCCGACGCCCGGATGCTATCCAGAGCCTGCTCCTGACCATAGACAGCCTGTTCCAGATCGGCAAGAGCCTGCTCCTCCCAGGTGGTATCCAGCCTGAGCAGCACTTCCCCCTTCCCAACGGTTTGTCCCTGCCAGGTGCTCACGTGGGTTACCAGACCGGCCACAGGCAGCATGCAAATCTGCTCATTCCCGTACCCCACCAATCCCTCCAGAGATTGTGTGACAACCAGACTTCCTCTCTCAATCACCGCTGTGCTGACGGGGATCTTGGGCGTGACCGGCAATACAAACATCACCACCACCGTACAGACCGTCACCGCGATGATGGCAAACGAGGCCTTGGTTTTGGGCATGCAATTCTCCTTTCCCTCCTCATGGGGTACCGCTTTACAGAGGCAAAATCGTGCCATGTGCCGCAGTTCCTCCCGGGCATCTTTATTTTGTCTGCTCCGGGACGCGATACACATGCCAACTATTTGTAGGAAAGGGATCTTCTTCTGTGAACAAAAACCCGCATGCTTCCAAAAAGCCGCGGGTTTTTGTTTCCTGGGAAGGCGGGGACAGGCGCTGCTCCCTACCTGGATGCCATGCTCTGTCCGATCTGCTGGCGGGTCATGCGGATGTCGGTCAGCTTCTCGCTGATGGATCGGTCCAACTGGGCCAGTACATCGTCGATGTGCTGATACACGTCATGGTAGAGCTTTTCAATCTCCTGCTGGGTTTCCTGGAGGATTTCCTCCGCCTCCATTTGTGCCCGGGCCATGACTTCCTGCTCGCTTACCAACTGACGGGCACGCTCCTCAGCGTCCTTGACCATTTTGTTGGCCTGCTCCTTAGCATCGGCCACCATATTCCGAGCCTGTTCCTGGCTTTTGGTCAGCATTTCCTGAGCCTTCTGATTCGCGCTTTGGAGTGTGTTCTGGGCCTGATTGTTGGCTTCCGTCAGCATGTGATTGGCCCGTATGTTGGCATCTGCCTTCGTCTGCTCGGCGATCTCCCTGGCCTCCGAAATAATGCTGGCCTGGTTCTGGATAATGCCCTCGGCTGCAGTGATGTCCGCCGGCATATCCGCCACAATCTCCCGCACAAGCTGTCTGCAATGATCTCGATCCACCATGCACAGATTGCTAAGCGGCACCTTCTTCCCCATGGATAATACGCTGTCCAACTCGTCCAGCAAGGTATAGGTGCGTTGCTGCATCTTGTAATCCTCCTTATATTCCCTTAAAGAATCATCGTGCTTTCTTTAATGCAGTGGAAATGTCTTCCAATATGGAACCGGGTACAAAGGAAGCGATCTCCCCACCAAAGCCGCCAATCTCCCGGACCACACTGGAACTGATATAGGCAAACTGGGGAGATGTCATCATAAACAGGGTTTCAATCTCCGGCGAAATCTGGTGGTTGACCTGAGCCATCAAAAACTCGCTTTCAAAATCCGTCACAGCCCGAAGCCCCCGGATCACAATGCCCGCGTTTACCTTCTTCATGTAATCCACCAGCAGGCCCTGAAAAGAATCGATCTCCACTTTGGGCAGATGGGCGCAAGCCTTGGCAAGCAGTCTTACCCGCTCCTCCACGGGAAAAAAACCCTGCTTCCCCGGATTGTTCAGCACAGCCACAATCACCCTGGGAAACACCTGCGTCGCCCGTTCAATCAGGTCCAAATGCCCATTGGTCACCGGATCAAAGCTACCGGGATACACGCATACGCCTTTTTGAATCATGATTCCTCCCAGGCCTCCTGATGGGTGGCCGTGTAGTCAAACAGCGATATTTCTGTATCCCCATACCCCCGGGTTCTGCGCCAGGCAAAGGGTTCCTCCAGCGCCGGCCGCATGCCCTTGCGGTGCTCCACCACCAGCAAGGCTCCTTCCTGTAAAAGGCCGGCGTCCGCCAAGGATTGGCAAACCCCCTCCGTATTCATGGCATAGGGAGGATCCAGAAACACCAGGTCAAACTGGACCTCCAACCCTCGCAGTCTTTGCACTCCTTGCCGCCAATCGCAGGACAGAACCTCCATCCGGTCCCCAAAGCCTAGTTTGGCAATATTTCGCTGAATGCATACCACCGCATCCTGGGCATGGTCAACCGCCACCGCGCGATGAGCCCCCCGGCTGACGGCCTCCAGAGCCAGCGCGCCGCTTCCCGCGAACAAGTCCAGCACCGTGGCCCCCGGCACATCCCCCTGGAGGATGTTGAACAGGGACTCCCGAACCCTGTCCTGGGTAGGGCGGGTATCCCGGCCCCTGGGAGCAAAGATTTGGCTGCCCCTGGCGCTGCCGGATATGATGCGCATGCCGGCCTCCCTAGATCAGCCGCTCGGGAGAATCGCTGCGGGCACGGCGTTTGCGTTCCTTGCGCTCCCTGCGCCGCTTCTTTTCATCTCCGATGGCAATCCCGGTATTGATGCGAATGCGAGCCATCAGGCCCTTCCGATAGCCAATGCCAAAACCCAGGGGCGCGATGCACACCAGCAGCGGGCTCAGCCGCTCCACCCACAACACCGCCTGATCCCCCAGAAGTATTGCCACATTCACAAAGGGCATCACCATGGCCCGGTCGATGATACGAAGCACGTCCATCCATCCGATGCCACGGGCAGAGGAATAATAGGACAAGGCGTTGCCAAACTCACTTTGCCGGGTTAGATCCGAAATCCAGCCCGGAATCACACCCAAGGTATACTGGACGGGCCGGGTGAGCAGGGCAAAAACAGCGGCGATGAGCACGTAGGGTAGTGCACCCAGCAGGGCCGCAAAGTACCCTTTGCCGGGATGATAACAACGGGCCTGGTCTGAGGGAGACACCGGCTTGCCCTCGCTGGAGCGCACATACATGATTTCCGCAAAGGCCGCATCCTGCTGACCTCTTGTAACCCCCTGGTTGAATAGCATGGCAAAAGCGGCCAGCACGAGGACTCCGGAAAAAAGAGCGCGCAGGATCAGGCTGTCAAAACTCGTCAGCGTGCCCAGCAGCAGAAACAGGACCGTCACCATCAGCAGGTTGGCCATCACCTTGCCACCCAGCCGCACCGCATCCTTGCCATGCCAGGAGCCTTTCAAAATTGGTTTTTTAACCTCCTGTAACGGAGGTTTCTTCTGTTTGGATTGCTGCATCCCCGTCTTCCTTTCTGCCCCGGCCACCAGGGCTCTCCCAGATTGTACCAAAAAAGGATGCCTCCCGCAACTGTCTACAAAGAGCAGTCCTCCGCTGCGCCGACGAACTCCCTGGGCACCCGGCGGGTGATGGCAAGCAGCACTTCGTAACTGATGGTGCCCGCCCAGGCTGCCAACTCCTCAGCATCGATTGTTTCATCCCCCTGGGTTCCCAGCAAGACCACGGGATCCCCCACCTGAACATCCGGTGTCTCCGAGACGTCGATCATGGTTTGGTCCATACAGACCCAGCCCACCACCGGAGCGCGCCGTCCATGGACCAGCATCTGGGCCCTGTTGCTGGCAAAGCGGTGATATCCGTCGCCGTAGCCCACGGCCACGGTGGCGATGCGCATGGTTGCTGGAGCGGTGAAGGTGCAGCCGTAGCCAATGCTGTCTCCCGGGGCTACCTCCTTCACATGCACCACCTCGCTCTCCCAGCGAAGGGCATGGCGGAAGGACAGCCGGGTTTGCACGGGGGGATAACCGTAGAGGGAAATCCCCTCCCGTACCATCTGAAAGCACGCCTCCGGGGCCAGCAGGCTCATGGCGCTGTTGGCGGCATGGGCTATGAGGCCCGGATCGAAGCAGCTTTTCAGTTCCAGGAACCGGGACAGCTGCTTCTTGGAATAGCGGTTCATTCCCCCCATGCCGGGAGGGTTGTCCGCATCAGCGAAATGTGTATAAATTCCCGTGGCCTTCACATGGGGGCAAACTGCCAGCGCTTCCCGCAGAGCATGTGCCTCCTCATGGGTTCTCAGGCCAATCCGTCCCATCCCCGTATCCAACTTGATGTGGACAGCAGCTGTTTTGCCAAGGGTCCTGGCCACTTCCTCCAAAAGGAAAACCGTTTGGGGATCAAACACTGTCTGAATCAGGTCATTGGCAACCGCTGCCTCCAGTGCTTTTTCCATGGCAGCGCCCAGCACGAGAATCTCCGCCGCAATCCCGTTCTCCCGAAGCAATATGCCTTCCTCCACCAGGGCTACGGCAAAAAAGGCCGCTCCCTCAGCCAGAACGGCCTTTGCTACTTCCACCATCCCGTGTCCGTAGGCATCTGCCTTCACCACGGGAACGACCCGCACCCCCTCGGGCACAGCCTCCGCCAGAATCCGGTAATTATGTCGAATGGCTCCCAAATCCACGATCGTCCGGTTTTGCCGCAGCATGAGCATCAATCTTTCCTTCTCCATGGGCCCGGTCAGGGACTTATTCCCGCCCGTGCCCCATTTACAGGCCCCGTACTTCCTCCTGGGAAAGGAGCTTAACCCCCGCCTCCAGCAGGATCTTCTCCGCTTCAGGGAGCCGGTCCACCCGGAAGATGATCAGCGCGTGGTCGCCCGCATTTCGCACAAAGCTGTACAGATACTCCACCACGATCTGATGCTCCGCCAGTTGCGCCAGCACCCAGGCCAGCCCGCCGGGTTTGTCCGGCACGGACACCGCCAGCACGTCGGTGAGCTTTACTGTGTAGCCATTCTCGGAAAGCAGCTTCACCGCGCTTTCATAATCCGCCACGATACCCCGCAGGATGCCAAAATGGGTGGTATCCGCCACGGACAGGGATACGAGATCGATGTGGTGATCTCCCAGCAACTTGGTAAAATGCGCCAGCTTGCCCGGCGTATTTTCAATGAAAACGGAAATCTGTTTCACGTACATCATCCGCACCTCCGCTCGATTTAATCCCATCTTCCATTATATCACGGCATTGGATATTCCAGGCAAGGAAATTACAAGGATCAGAATTTTCTGCGATCCTCCACCCGTTTTGCTTTGCCTTCGCTGCGGGGCAAGGTGCCGGGCTGGCAGAGCTTCACCTGGGCATGGATGAGGGCGTGGCTGGCCAGGGAGTTCATGATGCGCTCCTCAAGAGCCTCCAGGCCCTTGACGGTATCGCTCATCATCCAGGAGGACAGCTCCACCTCCACCAAAATGGTATCCAGGGAGCCCACCCGATCCACCACGATGCGGTAATGGGGCTCGATTCCCTGCACCTGCAGGAGCGCATGCTCGATTTGCGATGGGAACACATTGACACCCCGGATGATGAGCATGTCGTCGGTGCGACCCATGACCCTTCCCATACGAACGTGGGTCCGGCCGCAAGGGCAGGGCTCATCCGTGAGAACGCACAGGTCATGGGTACGATACCGAAGCAATGGCATACCATGCTTGGTCAGTGTGGTGAAGGTCAGGTCGCCCTGCTCCCCGTAGGGCAAGCTCTCTCCCTTATCGCCGATCACTTCCGGCAGGAAGTGATCCTCCCAAATGTGCATGCCCTGCTTGCACATACATTCCATGGATACGCCGGGGCCCATTACCTCGCTGAGACCGTAGATATTCAGCGCATCGATGCCCAGCTTTTCCTCGATGTGTTTGCGCATGTCCTCGGTCCAGGGCTCCGCCCCGAAGATGCCGCTTTTCAGCTTGATCCTGTCCAAGGTAATCCCCGCCTGCTCCATGGCCTCCGCCAGGTTGAGGGCATAGGAAGGCGTGCAGCACAGGGCTGTAGACCCGAAGTCCTCCATCAGCATGAGTTGACGGGCGGTATTACCGCCGCTCATGGGAATCACGGAAGCCCCCACCCGCTCGGCACCATAGTGAGCCCCCAGGCCGCCGGTGAACAGGCCGTATCCATAGGCTACCTGCACCACGTCCTCCTTGCCCACCCCGGCGCAATACATGGCCCGGGCCATCAGTTCCGCCCAGCGGTCAATGTCACCGCTGGTGTATCCCGCCACGCTGGGTTTGCCGGTGGTGCCGCTGCTGGCATGAATGCGGATGATCTCACTTTGGGGCAGGGCAAACAGGCCGAAGGGATAGTTGTCCCGAAGGTCCTGCTTCTCGGTGAAAGGAAGCTTTTCAATATCGCACACCCCGCGGATATCCATGGGGGTGATCCCCTTCTCCTGCATCTTGTGCCGGTAGAAGGCAACGTTTTCGTACACGCGGCGCACCACGTCCCGCAAGCGCTCGTCCTGAAGGCTGCGCAGCTGCTCCTTGGGCATGGTTTCCATGGTTGGATTCCAAATCATCGGGCGGCGTTCCATGTTTTTTCACCCATCCTTTCATTGTGGGATTGCGGCACCGGGGGCTTGGCGCACGCCATCCGCGTACGCGGCCCCCTTGGTAAACGCCGCGATGTTCACCGACAATGTAGCTCTGGGCACACTCAGGGCGATTGCCTGTTCCCAGGCTTCTCTGGCAAAGGGCAGGTACCGGCTGAGCATCCCCAGCAGTACCAGATTCACTGCTTTTTGGTTTCCGGCCTCCAAGGCCAGAGCCAAGGCATCCACCTTCACCACCGGGTGGTTCCCCAGGGCAATGAAGGGATCGGAAGGATATTCCGCGGATCCGGTAATCACCGACATGGGCGCAATCCTCTGGGTGCTGGTGATGGCGATGCCGCCTGGTTTCAGATAGGAGGCGGCCCGGGCAGCTTCGACGGCTTCAAAGCTCACCAGAAAATCCGCCTGCCCGACGGACACCAAAGGCGCATGGATTTGCTCCCCCACTCGCACATGGGTGATGACACTGCCGCCCCGCTGGCTCATTCCATGGACCTCGCTCACCTTGACCTGGCAGCCCGCCGACATGGCAAGCCGTCCCAAGATCTTGCTGGCCAGAAGCGTTCCCTGGCCGCCCACACCCACGATGACCAAATCAAACCTCGGCTTGTTCATCATGCATCCTCCCCGCTGCGGATGGCCCCAAAGGGGCACACCTGCGTACACAGGCCACAGCTGCTGCACTGGGCCGGATCAATGGCCGCCTGCTGATTCTTGCGCCGGATGGCCGGGCAGGAGATCTTTACACACTGGCCGCAGCTTTTGCAGTCCCGGATCACATGGGCTGGCCGGGTTTTCCGTTCCAAAAGGGCGCAGGGCCTGCGAGCAATAATCACACTCACCGCGTTCCGGGCGGTTTCCTCCCGCAGCGCGGCCTCGGTCTGCTTGATGTCAAAGGGATCCACCACCCGTACATGCTGGACACCGCAGCCCAGAACGAATTTCTCCAGATCCACCTGGGGAGCCGGGTTGCCGTGGATGTCCACGCCGGTGGAGGGGTTTTGCTGATGGCCGGTCATGCCGGTAATGCGGTTATCCAAAATCAGTACGGTGATGGCGGACCGGCCGTACACCGCGTCAATCAGGGGTGTGATCCCGCTGTGCAGGAAGGTGCTGTCCCCCAGCACGGCCACCGTACCCTTGGAGAACTCCTTGCCTCTGGCCCTCTCCGCACCGCTGGCCATCCCGATGCTGGCACCCATGCACAGGCAGGCGTCCATGGCGGAAAGGGGAGCCAGCGCGGCCAGGGTATAGCAGCCAATGTCTCCCATCACGCGGAGTTTCAGCTTTTTGACCACATGAAAGATGCCCCTGTGAGGACAGCCGGGGCAGAGCACCGGCGGGCGGGCGGGCAGGTCGTCCTGGACCTGGGAGGGCAGTTTCACCCCAAGCACGGCAGAGCGCACTTTTTCCGTGGAGAGCTCTCCCTGATCCCCTGTCAAAACCTTTCCCTCCACCAACAACCCGGCGGCGGCAACATCCTTTTCAATCAGGCCTTCCAGTTCTTCAATCACAAGGAGCCGTTTCACTTGAGAGGCAAAATCCGAAATGAGCTTCATGGGCAGGGGATACACCATACCCAGCTTCAGCACGCTGGCCGTGGGCAGCGCTTCCCGTACATACTGGTAACTGCAACCGCTGGTAATGACGCCAACATCCTTCTCCCGCCATTCCAACCGGTTGATGGGCATACGGTTGGCAGCTTCCGCCAGAAAGCTTTCCCGCTGTTCCACCTTACCATGACGTTTGCGGGCCATGCCGGGCATCATTACATATTTCATGACGTCCTTTTCATAGGGCTTAAGTTCCGCCTGCCTGCGTTCCCCTACGGTGACCGGGCTTCTGGAGTGGGCGATTCGGGTGGTAAGGCGCAGGAAAACAGGGGTATCCAATTCCTCGCTCATCTGAAAGGCGATTTTGGTATACTCAAGGCATTCCTGGCTGTCGGCAGGTTCCAGCATGGGGATGTGAGCGGCCCTTGCGTAGTACCGGCTGTCCTGCTCGTTCTGGCTGCTGTGCATGGCCGGATCATCCGCGCATACAATCACCATCCCCGCGTTAACCCCGGTATAGGCGGCGGTGAACAGCGGATCGGCCGCCACATTCACGCCCACATGTTTCATACAGGTCATTGCCCTGGCACCGGCCATGGCTGCTCCAAAGGCTACTTCGGTGGCCACCTTCTCGTTGGTGGCCCATTGGCAGTTGATCTCCTCATAGTTGGCGGCGGCTTCCGTAATCTCCGTGCTGGGCGTGCCAGGATAGCTGGAGATCACCCGCACGCCGGCCTCCCACGCGCCCCGTGCCACAGCCTCGTTTCCAAGCATCAAACGGGTTTCCGGCCTGGGTTCCGCCTCCTGGACGCCCCCAAAAACCGCCTGAGCCAGCCGCTCCGCAGGAATGAACTTTTCCAAGAGTCATCGTCCCCCTTACCGCAAATCGGTCACCCGTTTGGCTTTCCCCTCAAAACGCTTGAGCGTGTAGGGGGAAACCAGCGTGACCTCCACATCCAAATTGAGCACGGTTCTCAAATCGGCCCGCAGCTTGTTGTGCAGCGCTTCCAGCTCGCTGTAGCGGTCCAATAGCCCTGCGTCCACCAGTTCCACCTTAACTTGCAAATGATCCACATAGTTGGGCCTGGTTACAATGATCTCATAATGAGGGCCAATGCCCCTCTGCCCCACCAACACGCTTTCAATCTGGGAAGGAAACACATTAACCCCGCGGATGATGAGCATATCGTCGCTGCGGCCCTTGACCTTCTCCATACGGATCTGGGTGCGGCCGCAGGCGCAGGGCTCGGGGATCAGGCGGGTGATGTCCCGGGTTCGGTAGCGCAGGGAGGGCTGGGCCTCCTTGCTGAGGGTAGTGAGCACCAACTCCCCCTGTTCCCCCAGGGGCAGGGGCTCCTCCGTATCCGGGTCGATGATCTCCGGCAAAAAATAGTCCTCATTGATGTGCATGCCGCACTTGTATTCGCATTCCCCTGATACGCCGGGACCCAGCACCTCGGTGAGCCCGTAGTTTTCGGTGGCAAGGATGTGGAAGCGCCTCTCCAGCTCCGCCCGCATTTCCTCGGTGCTGCCCTCGCCGCCAAAGAGGCCCACCCTGAGACGGATGTGCCTGAGCGCATCCAGTTTCTCAGCCATTTCCGCAAGGTACATGGCATAACTTGGGGTGGCAATCAGGGCGGTGGCTCCGAAATCCCGCATGATTTGAATCTGCCGCTCCGTATTGCCGCCGGAAATGGGAATGATGGCCGCACCGATCTTCTCCAGCCCGCCGTGAAGGCCAAACGCTCCGGTAAACAGCGTATATCCAAAGGAAATCTGGGCCACATCTTCCTGGGTGACACCTCCGGCGGTCGCCAAACGGGCGATGCTTTCCGCCCACATGGAAAGGTCGCCCCGGGTATACCCTGCGGTGATGGGCTGCCCCGTGGTTCCGCTGCTGGCGTGAATGCGCACCACATCCCGCATGGGGACGGCCAGCAGTTTGAAGGGATACTGCTCCCGCAACTCCTGCTTGCAGGTCAGAGGGATTTTGGTTATATCCTTCAGGGACTCAATATCAGAGGGCTTCACGCCCGCCTTGTCCATCTTTTCCCGGTACATGGGCACATGGTCATATGCAGTGCGAACGGTATTCTTAAGCCGCTCCAGTTGTATATTATCCATCCCGCGCCGGGTCGCGCATTCCATTGCCGGATTCCAAATCGCCATCCTGGCCCTCTCCTTCCAAACTACATCTCAATGCGCCGCTGATCCCTGCCATCCTTCCGTGCTGCCGCTGCCTTTGATCCCGTGAAATGGCTACATGTAAGGAACAGTATAGCATAATGGAAATTGAAAGGAAAGGCTTGGGCCTGTATTTCAGGTGCATTCAAAAAGCTGCTTGGATACAATGGAATTTAAACAAAAAAAGAGTCTGCATGAATGTAAAACAAGCACGCAGGCTCTGTTAATGCTGAACTGCCGCAACCCATGTTGTAGGGTGACATACAGCGCCCATGTTTCTGGAACTTACAGCCTATCCGCCTCTTCTGTAAGCGGGAGCCGCGCAACACCGGTGCGCACGGCCGCCTGGGCAACGGCCTTGGCCACAGCCACCCCCACCCTGCGGTCAAAAGCAGCCGGCAGAATATAGCTGGAGGACAGCTCCCTGTCGCTGACCAGAGAGGCGATGGCATAGGAGGCCGCCATTTTCATATCGTCATTGATATCTTTTGCCCGCACATCCAAAGCCCCCCTGAAAATGCCAGGGAATGCAAGCACATTGTTTATCTGGTTGTCAAAATCGCTCCGCCCGGTACCCACTACCGCCGCGCCCGCTGCAAGAGCCAGTTCAGGCATGATCTCCGGCTCGGGGTTGGCCATGGGGAACACCACAGGCCGGGCGGCCATGGAGCGGACCATCTCCTGGGTGACGACGTTGGACACGGATACACCCACAAAGGCATCCGCCCCTTTGAGAGCATCGGCCAGGCCGCCGCGGACATTGCGTTTGTTGGTGGTTCGGCACATTTCCATCTGGGCAGCACTTTGAAGGCTATTGCTTTCCTCCAAAATGCCCGAGCGGTCCACCAAAACAATGTCCCCAATCCCCATCTTCTGCAAATGCCTGGCAATGGCGATTCCGGCGGAACCGGCGCCATTGATAACGCAGCAAATGTCCTCCATTCTTTTGTGAATCAGCTTCAGGGCATTGAGCATGGCGGCAGCTACCACCACAGCCGTACCGTGCTGGTCGTCATGAAACACCGGAATATCGCACAGTTCCTTGAGCCGGCGCTCCACCTCAAAGCAACGGGGAGCTGCGATGTCCTCCAAATTGATTCCGCCAAAGCTGCCGGAGAGCAGATAAATACACCGGACCAACTCATCCACATCCTTGGTTTTAAGACACAGGGGGATGGCGTCCACATCGGCAAATTCCTTAAAAAGCAGGCACTTGCCCTCCATGACCGGCATCCCCGCCTCCGGGCCGATATCACCCAGACCCAGCACCGACGTTCCGTCCGTGATGACGGCCACCAGGTTGTGGCGGCGGGTCAGTTCAAAACTTTTCTCCGGGTTGTCCCGGATCTCCAGGCAAGGCTGGGCGACACCCGGCGTGTAGGCCAAAGACAACTCTTCCCGGCTGCTCACGTGAACGCGGGGCGTGATCTCCAGCTTCCCTCCCCATTCGTAATGTTTTTTTAAAGATTCCTCCCTGATGTCCATTCCCTCATCACTCCTGATCCTTATCAAGTATCATGCCCCGGACAAGGGCTGCCCCCACAAACGGGCGGCTCCCCCGCGGGGAAGCCGCCTAAATCATCCAGGGCCATGGTTCAAACCTCACAACCGTTCCGCTTACTCCTGCTTTACCAACTTGCTGAAAATGGCCAAATACTCCTGGGCGCTGTGGGCCCAGCTGTAATCCCCCTCCATGCCGCGAACGCGCAGGGTGTGGATAACATCCTTTTCTTTCTTGAAATAGTACAGAGCCCGGCGGATCACCGCCAGCATGTCATGGGCGTTGTAGTTGAGGAAGGTGAAGCCATTGCCATTGCCCTCAAACTCATTGTAGCTGAGCACCGTGTCCCGAAGGCCCCCCGTCTCCCGGACGATGGGCACCGTGCCGTAGCGCATGGCGATCATCTGGCTGAGGCCGCAGGGCTCAAACAGGGAGGGCATCAGAAAGAAATCCGCACCCGCATAAAGCTTGTGGGCCAGCTCATGGTCCATGGCAAAGCGTGCCGCAATCTTGCCGCGATGCTGCTGCTCCGCCCAACTGAACAGGTTGGTATAGCGGGCGTCGCCCATGCCCAGCACCGCCAGCTGCACGTTTTCATCCATGAAGTCGCTGAGCACGCAATCCACCAGGTCCAAGCCTTTCTGGTTGGTGAGACGGCCCACCATGGCGATCAGCGGGATGTCCTCGTTGACCTCCAGGCCCAGTTCCTGCTGCAGCCGCCTCTTGTTCTCAGCTTTGCCCCCAAGATCCTCCCTGCTGTAATTGGCATAGATCATGGGATCGGTTTCCGGGTCGTATTCCTGAACGTCAATTCCATTGAGCACCCCGTACAGGCTGTCCCTGCGAGAGCGGATGAGTCCATCCAGCCGCTCGCCGTAGTACGCGGTGGTAATCTCCTCCGCATAGCTGGGGCTTACGGTGGAGATGGCGTCGCTGTATACCAGGCCAGCCTTCATGAAGTTGGCGCAGCCAAAGCACTCCAGCTTGTCCGCGCTCCAAAGGCCGTCCCCCAGGCCCAGCACGTCCTGGACCTCCTTGATGCCAAATATCCCCTGATACTGCAGGTTATGGATGGTGAAGACGCTCCTGATCCCGGCATAGAAGGGCAAATGAGCGTACTGGATCTTCATGAGCGCCGGTATCATGCCGCTCTGCCAGTCATGGGCATGGAGGATGTCCGGCTGGAACTCCAGCAGCGGCAGGGCGTTGAGCATAGCCCGGCAAAAAAAGCCGAAGCGCTCATACTCATCCCCGCCCAGGCCATAGATATAGGACCGCCCGAAGTAGTACTTGTTGTCCAGAAAATAGTAGATGACCCCATCCTTTTTCAGCATATGGATGCCGCAGTACTGCCGCCGCCATCCCAGCTGTACGTCAAAGTGCAGCTGAAACTGCATCTTTTCCTGCCATTCCTGGCCAATGGCCGTGTACATGGGCATCATAACCCTTACGTCATGCCCCTTTTTCGCCAACACCGGAGCCAGGGAACCCACCACGTCCGCCAGGCCGCCGGTTTTCACAAAGGGTACGCACTCGCTGGCGGTGAAGAGAATATTCATAAAGCCCCCTCCTTTGCTGCTGCCCTTGAGCGCCTCAGATCATCATATTTTTAGAAATCACGATGGGATACCCTCGCGGACCCACCAGCGTGCCGCCCTTCTTGATGACCGCCTGTTTGTCCAGGATGCAGTTCTCCAGCTTCACGCCTTCCTCCACCACGCTGTCCTGCATGAGAATGGAGTTTTTAACCACCGCGCCCTTGCCGATGCGAACCCCCCGAAACAGCACGCTGTGCTCCACCGTTCCGTCGATGATACAGCCATCCGCCACGATGGAGTGGGAGATCTTCGCATGCTCCATGTACCGGGCAGACAGCTCGTCCCGTACCTTTGTGTACACCGGGCGGTCCTCCCGAAAGATCTCATGGCGCACCTGGGGACTTACGATCTCCATGTTCAGCTCGAAGTAACTGCGGATGCTGTCCAGGCGGAAGCAGGGCTCCTTGTATTCATACCCGGCCACCCGCATCCCTGCGTCCCGCACCATCCTCTGGATCACGTTGCGGGTAAGATCGTGATAGCCATGGGCCGCGCCCCGGTCCACCAAATCCAGCAGCAAATCCTTGCGCATGAAAATCACGTCCATGCTGGCGCTGGGATAGCGGGGCTTGGTGGGATCGATCTCCATGTCCACGATGAGGCCGTTCTCATCCACATCGAAATAGACCCCGTACTCCGGCCGCTGCATCTCCCTGCGGTTGGTGTACAGCATGGTAACTTCCGCACCGCTTCTGGTGTGCGCTTCAAACATATCCCGAAAGTCTGCATTAAACAGGATCAGGCTATTGCTCAGCAGCACGTACTCCTGGCGGCTGCGGCGCAGATACCCCATGTTGGAATGCAGCGCATCCAGAGAGCCGTTGTACACACCCACATTCTCCCGGGTAAGAAAGGGCGGCAGGATGTACAATCCGTCGTTTTTCCCGTGCAGATCCCATTCCTTGCCGCTGCCCAGATGGTCCATCAGGCTGTGGTAGTTCTTTTGCATAATGACGCCCACATTCTTGATGCCGCTGTTGACCATACTGCTCACCAGAAAGTCGATCACCCGGTACCGCCCGGCCACCGGTGTGGCAGCCACAGCCCTCTGAAGGGTCAACTCCCGCAAAAAGGAATCCTTCTCCCCTGTATAAATCACGCCCATCACGTTTTTCATCGCGCATTCCCTCCTTTTGGCCATCTGGGGCTTAGCGGTCCCTCTGCTCTCCGGCTTTGACAAAAGCGCCGGGGGGAAGGACGACTTTTTCACCCACCACCGCAATGGCGCCGGAATCCTCGCCCACCACAGCACCCGCGCCGATGACCGCGTGCTCCGCCACAATGGCGCGTTTCACCTGCGCTCCCCGCTCAATCACTGCGCCGGGCATCACCACACTGTCCACCACGCTGGCACCCTCCTTGAGGATCACGCCTGCAAAGAGTACGCTCCGGTCCACCTTGCCATAAACCTCACAGCCCTCGGTGATCAGGCAGTTGTGGACCACAGCGCCTTCCGCAACATAGTGGGGGGCCATGCCGGGATTGCGGCCGTAGATGCGCCAGGTGCTGTCATACAGATCAATGGGCATTGGCATCTGCAGCAGATCCATATTGGCCTCCCACAGGCTTTCGATGGTTCCCACATCCTTCCAGTACCCCTCAAAGCTGTAGGCAAAAATCTTCTCCCTGTCCGCAAGCATTTTGGGGATGATGTTCTTGCCAAAATCGTTGGAGCTGGTTTTGTCTGCCGCGTCGGCAAGCAAGTAGCTGCGCAGCTTCTCCCAGGTGAAGATGTACACGCCCATGCTGGCCTTGTTGCTCCTGGCCTTTTTGGGTTTCTCCTCAAACTCGGTGATGGCCCCGTCCGGGGCGGTATTCATGATGCCAAAGCGGCTGGTTTCCTCCCAGGGGACCTCCCGCACGGCAATGGTGCCGTCCGCTCCCTTTTTGATATGGTACTGGAGCATGGCGTTGTAGTCCATCTTGTAGATGTGGTCGCCGCTTAAAATCAAAACATAATCCGTATTGAACTGCTCGATAAAGGCCAGGTTCTGATAAATGGCGTTGGCCGTGCCGGAATACCACTCCCCCGTTTTTCCCTTGACATAAGGCGGCAGTACATAGACGCCGCCATGGGCCAGGTCCAGGTCCCAGGGAGAGCCGCTGCCGATATAGGCGTTGAGCTCCAAGGGCTGATACTGGGTCAGCACGCCCACCACGTCGATTCCGCTGTTGGCGCAGTTGCTCAGCGGAAAATCGATGATGCGGTATTTTCCGCCATAGGGAATGGCCGGCTTGGCCATATTCGCCGTCAGAATACCCAAGCGGCTGCCCTGGCCCCCTGCCAGCAGCATTGCGATGCACTGTTTTTTCTTCATCATGGGTAGAACAGCTCCTTTGGTCGTGATCTCTTGAATCCCACCGGGGTATATCCCTGACTGAGCATGTATATAAGGTCGGCGGAGAGGAAGGCCGCCTCCGGGTACCATAGGAATTCGTCATCGGGCCGGCTTTTTCCTTCGATGAAACAAGGTTCCTGGCACGAAGATGGAAACATCACCACTTCCTGGGTCGCTTCCTCCTTCTGACGGAAAAGCCGCTGGCCAGCCGCACAAAGCGGGCTTTCGGCTTCCTGGGCGGAAGAAGCTTATCATAGGTGAAATAGACACAGCTCAGGGGCGGAATGCATACTTCCGTCCAGAAGGGGAAGCCGTTGAAATCCCCCTTGATGGCAGTAAGCTCATAGGCATTGTACTGGTTGCTGCCGCCAAACTCCGCCCGGTCGGTATTGAGCACTTCCCTGAGCTTGCCGCCCATGGGAAGGCCGATGCGATAGATGGGATGAAACACCGGTGTGAAATTTACGGCGCACAGAATGGCACGGCCCTTTAAGTCCGTGCGCAGAAACACCAGCACGCTGTTGTCCGAATCGTTGGCTGTGATCCACTCAAAACCATTCCAGGAGTTGTCCACCTCATAGAAGGCCGGGGTAGACCGGTAAAAATGATTCAGCGCCTTCACGCAGGCTTGCACAAGCGGGTGCCGCTCATAGACCAGCAGAAACCAATCCAGCTGATCGTCATCTTTCCATTCGATGAAGTGACCAAACTCCCCGCCCATAAACAGCAGCTTCTTGCCGGGATGGGCCATGGTAAACCCGTACAAGGCACGCAGCCCCGCAAATTTCTGCCACAGATCGCCGGGATGCTTGTCCAGCATGCTGTGCTTCCCATGGACCACCTCGTCATGGGAGAAGGGCAGGACGTAGTTTTCGCTAAAGGCATAGAACAGGCCGAAGGTCACCTTGTTATGGTGATACTTCCGATAGACCGGGTCCAGCTTGACGTAGGACAGAATATCGTTCATCCAGCCCATGTTCCATTTGAAACCAAAGCCCAGGCCGCCGATGTAGGTGGGGGCGGTGACCATGGGGTAGGCGGTGCTCTCCTCGGCAATCATCATCAAACCATGAAAATCATGGTAGACCGTCTCGTTCAGACGCCTGAGGAACGCAATGCCATCCAGGTTTTCCCGCCCGCCGAAGGGATTGGGCAGGAACTTGCCCGGGTCCTTGCAAAAATCATAAAAGAGAATGCTGCTGACCGCGTCCACCCGAAGGCCGTCCGCATGAAACCATTCCAGCCAGAAGCAGGCGCTGCTCAGCAAAAAGCTGCACACCTCTCCCCTGGCAAAATCAAAGAGCTGGGTCCCCCACTGGGGAATCTCCCCCCTTAAGGGGTTTGGATGGTTAAACAGGTGGGTGCCGTCAAACTTGTACAGGCCCACCTCGTCCCGTGGAAAATGGCCGGGCACCCAGTCCAGGATGACGCCGATATCCGCCTGGTGGCAGGCGTCGATCAGGCCCATCAGCTCCTTGGGCGTGCCATAGCGGGAGGTGGCGGAATAAAAGCCCGTCACCTGGTACCCCCAGGACTTATCCAGGGGATGCTCCATCACGGGCATCAGCTCTATATGGGTATAGCCCATTTCCTTCACGTAGGGCACCAGCTGCCGGGCAAACTCCAGGTAGGTGAGATATTCGCCGTCCTCCCGGCGTTTCCAGGAGCCGATGTGAACCTCATAGATATTGACCGGGCTTTGATAGGGGTTCAGGGTGGAGCGCTTCCCCATCCACTCCCCGTCCCCCCATGCATAGCCTTCCAGATCGTACAGCAGGCTGGCGTTGTGGGGGCGCAGCTCCGTGAAGAACGCGAAGGGGTCGGCCTTCATGCGGCATACGTCATCCATGCCCCACACTGCGTATTTGTAGGATGGAAGGCCATCCTCCGGGAGGTTACACCACAGTTCCTCCCTGGGAACGCGAATTTCCCAGGTGCCGTCATGCTGTTTTTGCATGGGGGTGTGGTTGCTGTCCCAGCGGTTGAAATCCCCCACCAGGGCCACATGCTTGGCATGGGGAGCCCACACGCAAAAATGCCATTTCTCCTGGCTGTCCTCCCTGCAGGGGTGCGCGCCCAGCATCTCATAGGCCCGGCGGTTGGTTCCCTGATGAAATGTATCACGAACTTCTTCCGACGGTGCAACATACCTCACCGGGCAAGTCCCCCTCGCAATCAACATCCGATAAAATCTGAAGTTCTGAGAATCCTTCTATGCTTATTGTATGCGGAATGCCATGGATTCGTCAAGACGATATTCCTTCTTTTCCCATCCGTTCCGGCAAAAAAAGGAAATGCGCCCCATCCCATGGAACCAATACAGCATTCCCCCGGAATCAACCATCAGATTCGGCACAGGAGATGCTTATGAAACGCTTGATTACGGAGACCCTGCGAAATCAGTTTGATTCCACCCTTCACATGGCCCGCATCCTGGTGAAGGTCTGCCCGGACTCTGTCTGGGCTCTCTCCTTCAATGGGGTGCCCTTCTGGCAGCAGGTCTTCCATTATGTTTATTACCTGGATTTCTGGATGCGGGAGAGCTATGACGAAAGCCCCTGGCGAAGCATGATCTTTGACGACGCCTATACCACCGACCTGTACGCGGAGAGCTATAAGGGGCTTTTCATCTCGCGGAAAGAGATGCTGTGCTATTTGGAGAGGATTGGACAAAAAACCGCCAGAATCTTTGACAGTCTGGAGGATGATCAACTGAGCGTACCGGTGGAGGGGGATGACCCCCACTACAGCTATGCGGACGTGATTGTGGGCCAGATCCGGCACGTCATGTACAACATCGGCTACCTGAACGGCATCCTGAGGCAACAGGGGATGCCGGAATCGGATTGGTATTCCTATAATGAACCGGAAGGCTCCTGAGCGCATGAGGAAGGCCCGGGAGGCTGCCATGTCACTTCATTGGCGGAGCACTGAACCCTTTGGTTAATTCCCAGAGTAACATCCACAGTGGCAAAGGAGTAGAAGATACATAGAGAAATGCCGGATGTTAGTATGGGAAAGAGGAAGGAAAAGAAGAGAAAATAGAATGGCGGCAGGGGTCTTTAA